>NZ_JAUXZW010000212.1 GCF_030693805.1 Phenylobacterium sp. | reverse complement strand
GCAGCAGGTTCAGGCGCAGCGGCTGGCCCTCGCGCCAGTAGCTCGAAATCTGCAGCACCGCCGGGCCAGACAGGCCGCGATGGGTGAACAGCAGGTCTTCGTCGAACTGGCCCTTGGCCTTTTTTTCACCCGTCTCGATGTGCACGGGCAGCGCCAAACCTGCCAGTTCTGCGAACGGTGCCCACTGGGCCTCGTCAAAGGTCAGCGGCACCAGCGCGGGGCGCGTGGGCACCACCGGCAGCTTGAACTGTTTGGCCAGGCGCAGGCCCCAGTCGGTGGCGCCGATTTTGGGGATAGGCAGGCCACCCGTGGCCACCACCAGCGCTGGCGCACACACGCTGCCGTTGGCGGTGCTCAGCGTGTAGCCGTCGGCACCGTGGGCCACGCTGTGCACGGTGCAGGGCTGCCAGCGCGTCACGCCGCCGGCCTCGCACTCGCGCAGCAGCACCTTGATCAGGTCTTCGGCCGAGCGGTCGCAGAACAGCTGGCCCTTGTGTTTTTCGTGGAAGGGCACGCCGTGGCGTGTCAGCAGGGCGGTGAAGTCGCTGGGCGTGTAGCGCGACAGGGCCGAGCGGCAGAAGTGCGGGTTGTCGCTCAGAAAGTGTTTCTGCGGAGCACGCGGGTCGAGGTCGCGGTTGGTGAAGTTGGCCCGGCCACCGCCCGAGATGCGGATTTTTTCGGCCACCTTCTCGGCGTGGTCGATCAGCAGCACCTTCTGGCCCAGTTGCCCGGCCACCCCGGCACAGAACAGGCCGGCCGCGCCGGCACCCACGATCACGACATCGAAATGTTGCATGGCGGGCAGTGTAGCCACCCGCCCGTTCAGCGCCTCATCATGGGCCGGGATGGGGCACAAACACGTCGTGGCCCCGGCCGCCGGCCTTGGCGCGGTACACGCCCTGGTCGGCGCGTTGCCACAGGCTGTCGGCGGTGTCGCTGGGGTGGGCCTGGGCGATGCCGGTGGAAAAGCCGATGCGCACGCCCGCTGGCAGGTGGGGCAGGGCCAGGGTGCCGAACATGGCGCGCAGTTCACCGAGCACGCGCAGCGCGCCCTCGTGGCCGGTGTCGGTCAGCACCAGCAAAAATTCCTCGCCGCCGATGCGGCCCACCGCGTCGCGCTGGCGCACCGACTGCGCCAGGCGCTGCGAGAAACCCACCAGCACCTGGTCGCCCACGGCGTGGCCGTGCTGGTCGTTGATGGACTTGAATTCGTCGAGGTCGATCAGCACCACCGCGAGCGGGCGCTGGCTGGCCAGCGCCTGCGCCAGCAGTTCCTCCAGCCGGCCAAACACAAAGCGGCGGTTGGGCAGTTCGGTCAACGGGTCGGTGATGGAGGCCATCAGGGCGGCGTCGCGCGCCCGGCGCAAATCGGCTTCGGTGGACTTGAGGCTGGTGACGTCGGTGGACACACAGAGCTGCCAGCCGTCAGGCCGCGTTTCCTCGGTCACGCGCAGCCAGCGGCCGTCGGCGATGTCGGATTCGAAGCGGCGCAGCGCCTGCTGGCGGTAGCGCTTGCGCACGTCCACCAGCCAGGCATCGATGTCGTTGGTGTCGATCAGCAGGCCCTTGCGGCTGCGGTAGGCCTCGCGCATCACGTCTTCCCAGGTGGGCGTGTCCTCCGGGCGGTCCCAGTACAGGTTGCGGTAGCTGCGGTTGGCGTAGGCCATGCGCTCGGACGGGTCGAACAAGGCCACCGCCATTTGTGAGCCGTCCAGCAGCTGCAGCAGGCGGGCGCAGATGTCGGTGGTGGGGATGGTGTTGGGGGTGTCCGTCACGGCCAGCGGTGGGGCGGTGCTGGTGGGCGCAGCGGCGGGCGGCT
>NZ_JAUXZW010000352.1 GCF_030693805.1 Phenylobacterium sp. | reverse complement strand
AGGACCGCCAAAGCGACGTTTTTTGCCGGGTGGGCGGAAAGATAGGCCTTTGCTGCCGCCCGCCGGCGCCGATCCGGCCGGCGCTCGGCGCCAACGGTTGGCGCAGCTCTTGCGCTCCTGTTTGCCGTGGCCGGCGACGCCCAGGTGGGATTCGCTGAAAACAAAAGATTTTTCGGAGCGCCTTGCGCGCGCGTTCACCAAACCCTCGGCAGATTCAGCCGGGTCGCGCGTCAGGCTTTGCCGAGTGGAGAGCAGTCGATGTCATTGTCCGTCGCCCTGAAGACAGCGAACTCGGGCCTTTTGGCCGCCCAGGTCGGCTTGCGAACGGTTTCCGACAACATCGCCAACGTCAACACGCCCGGATACGTCCGCAAGACCGTCAACCAGCAGCCGCTGGCGGTCGCCGGCCAGGGCATGGGCGTCAAGATCGAGGGCGTGAAGCGGATTACGGACCAGTATCTGCAGCTCGCCAGCCTGACCGCCGGATCCGACGCCAGTCGCTGGGGCGTGGTTTCGCAATATCTGGATAACGCCCAGAGTCTGTTCGGCGACCCGTCGAGCGACAGCTTCTTCTTCAGCCGCCTGGACGACGTCTGGTCTGCCTTCGCGTCGGCCGCCGACGACCCGTCCTCCAGCCTGGTGCGTAGCCAGGCGATCTTCAACATGCAGGACTTCCTGAGCGACGCCGACCGGATCAACGGCCAGATCGAGGACCTCGGCGCCAATCTCGACACCCAGATCCAGGCCGACGTCGGCCGCGCCAATGACCTGCTGGGCCAGATCGACAAGCTCAACCAGGACATCAGCCGCGCGACGCTGGTCGGCGGCGACGCCTCGGGGTCGCAGAACATCCAGAGCCAGCTGATCGACGAGCTGTCGACCCTGCTGAATGTGAAGGTCATGGAACGCCCCGACGGCGGGGTGACCATCCGCTCCACCGAGGGCGTGGTGCTGGCGGGCGAGGGGGCGGCGAGGCTCACCTACAATCGCACCGACGGCTCGAAGGGCTACATCACCGCCGCGCCGGCGCTGGGCGTCGCCCAGGCCATCCAGGTCAACTCCGGCGAGATCCGCGGCCTGCTCGACCTGCGCGACGACAAGCTGCCCGGCCTGTCGAGCCAGCTCGGCGAGTTCGTCTCGCGTGCGGTCGATCGGATCAACGCGGTGCACAACGCCTCGGCGTCGCTGCCTGCGCCGACCAGCATGACCGGCCGCAACACCGGTCTCGACTCCGCGACCGCGGCCAGCGGTTTCACCGGCTCCAGCACGGTGGCGATCGTCAACGCCAACGGCGTCATGCAGCGCCGGGTGACCGTCGACTTCGGCGCCAGCACGATCAGCGTCGACGGCGCCGCCGCGACCCCGTTCGTAGGCAACCCGATCACGGCGCTCAATACGGCGCTGGGCGCATTCGGCACGGCCAGTTTCGCCAATGGCGCGCTGACGGTCTCTGCCGCCGGCGGCAATGGCGTGGCCATTGACGAGGGGACCTCGGCCAAGGCCGGCCGCGGCTTCTCCGCCTTCTTCGGCCTCAACGACGTGATCCGCTCCACCGGCTTCACCAACTACGACACCGGCCTGAAATCCACCGACGCCCATGGCTTCACGCCGGGCGGCTTGATCACCTTCCAGATGGCCCAGGCGGACGGCAAGCCGCTGGCCCAGGTGCAGGTGGCGATGCCGGCGGCGGCCAACATGAGCGATCTGCTCACCTCGCTGAACAGCACGTCGAGCGGCGTCGGCCTGTACGGACAGTTCAATCTGGACGCCAACGGGGCGCTGGCCTTCACGGCGACCCAGCCGGCGAACGCGAGCCTGTCGGTCATCTCCGACGCCACCCAGCGTGGAGTGGGCGGTCCGGGCCTGAGCCAACTGTTCGGACTGAGCTCGATCGATCGCGGATCGCGCGCAAGCCGTTACACCATGGACGCCGCCATCAGCGCCGATCCGATGAAGCTGGCGCTGGGCAAGCTCGACACCACGGCGGGCACGACGCCGGCGTTGAGGCCGGGCGATGGCACCGGCGCCCTGGCGATGGCCGGCGCCGGCGATATGCCCACCGGCTTCAGCGCGGCCGGCACGATGGGCGCGGTGACCATGACGGTCTCACGCTACGCCCAGGAATTCGGCGGCTCGATCGGCCGTGAGGCCGCCGCCGCCGACACCCGCATGACCAGCGCCCAATCGGTGCAGACCGAAGCGACCGCGCGCCGCCAGTCTGTCGAAGGCGTCAATCTCGACGAAGAGCTGGTCATGCTCACCACCTACCAACAGGCGTTCAACGCCTCGGCCCGCATGATCCAGGCGGCCAAGGACATGTTCGACGTCCTGACGGCGATGATCTGAGGAACCCCGCCATGAACCGTGTCTCCACCGTCGGGAACTACTCTGCGATCCTCGCCAACCTGATGGCCGCCCAGCGCAAGCAGGTCGAAGCCGGCGAGCAGGTCTCCACCCAGAAGAACGGCAGCGACCTGAAGGACTACGCGCGCAACGCCGAGATGCTCACCGCCATGCGCTCCGTGAACGCGCGCGCGGGGGGTTATCTGGAGCAGAACGCCCTGATCGCGGACCGGCTGACCACCCAGGACACGGCGCTCAGCCAGGTCAGCGACGCCATCAAGGCGACCCGCGAGGCGATCGCCGAGGCGCTGGCCAGCGGTCGGGCCGACACCCTGGTCGAAGATGTGGACGCCCAACTGCGCAACGCGGTGGAGGGCATGAACGCCCGCTATGGCGGCAAGTACCTGTTCTCCGGCGGCCAGATCAACACCAAGCCGGCGGTGGCGACCGGCCTCGCGGCGCTGACCGCGCCGGGCTCGGTGATCGCGGACTTCTTCAAGAACGACAATTTCGACGTGCGCTCCAAGGTGGACGAGTCGACCACCGTGGACATTGGCATCAAGGCCAGCGACATCGGCACGAACCTGCTGACCGCCTACAAGGCGTTCCAGACCTTCGAGGAAGGCGGAACCGGGTCCTTCGGCGGCGTGCTCACCGATGCGCAGCGCACCTTCCTGGAAGGGCAGCTGGCCAGTTGGGATGCGGCGACGACCGAGGTCACCAACATCACCGGGCGCAATGGCCTGGTGCAGAAGCGGGTCGAGGCGGTGCGGCAGGACCTCGTCTCGCGGCAGAACATCGTCGGCGGCATGATCGGCGATATCACCGACGTGGACATGGCCGCGGCGATCAGCCGGATGCAGGCCGCCCAGCTCGCGGTGCAGTCGGCGGCCGAGGTGTTCCGCACGCTGCAGGAAAGCTCGCTGATCAACCTGCTGCGGTAGCGACCTCGCAATGGCGCGCCCGAGCCGCTAAATAGGCGGCCATGAACGCGCCTGTTCTTCATACCGATGCGGCGATCGACGCGGTGCGCGCGGCCGTCGGCCTGCGGGCCGGCGCGCGTATCGTCGCGGCGATGTCGGGCGGCGTGGACTCCACGGTCACCGCGGCGCTGCTGGCTCGCGCCGGTTACGATGTAGTGGGCGTGACCCTGCAGCTCTACGACCACGGGGCGGCGGTGCAGAAGAAGGGCGCCTGCTGCGCCGGTCAGGACATCCATGACGCGCGCCAGGCGGCCGACGCCATCGGCGTGCCGCACTATGTGCTCGACTACGAAAGCCGCTTCCGCGACCAGGTGATCGAGGATTTCGCCGACGCCTACCTGCGTGGCGAGACGCCGATCCCCTGCATCCGCTGCAATCAGACGGTGAAGTTCCGCGACCTGCTGGACGTCGCCCGCGATCTGGGCGCTGAGGCCATGGCCACGGGTCACTATGTCCAGCGCGCCGCCCACCCGGCGGGCGCGCGGCTGATGCGGGCGGCGGACCCGGCCCGCGACCAGAGCTATTTCCTATTCGCCACCACGCGCGATCAGCTGGACTACCTACGTTTTCCGCTGGGCGGACTGCCGAAGGCGGAGGTCCGCCGCGTGGCGGCCGAGCTGGAGCTCAATGTCGCCGCCAAGCCGGACAGCCAGGACATCTGCTTCGTGCCGGAAGGCCGCTACACCACGCTGATCGACCGGTTGCGGCCGCAGGGCGCGCTGCCCGGCGACATCGTCCATCAGGACGGCCGCGTGCTGGGCCGCCATGAGGGCGTCACCCGCTACACCATCGGCCAGCGCCGAGGGCTGAACGTGGCCGTCGGCGATCCGCTGTTCGTGGTGCGCATCGACGCCGACGCGCGCCAGGTGATCGTCGGCCCGCGCGAGGCGCTGCTGACCGCGGCCCTGACGCTGAAGGAAACCAACTGGCTGGGGGACGAGCCGACCATCGAGGCGGCCGCGGCCGTCGGTCGCCAGGTGCTGGCGCGGGTACGCTCGACCCGCGAACCTGCGCCGGCTCGCCTGACGCTGTTGGACGGCGAAGCGGCCGTGGCGTTCGACATGGCGGAGGAGGGGGTGGCCCCCGGCCAGGCCTGCGTGCTCTACGCCGCCGAGGACGACAGCCGTGTGCTGGGGGGCGGATTCATCGCGGCCACGCGCGCGTCGGCCTGAACCGGTATTGCGGCCGGCCCATCGACGTCGCACATCTTAGCGATGAGCACCGATCCGATCGTCGTCGTCAGCTACGCGCGCACGCCCATGGGCGGCTTCCAGGGCGCGTTGGCCTCCGTCAAAGCCACCGAACTCGGGGCCGCGGCCGTACGCGCCGCGATCGAGCGCGCAGGGCTCGCCCCCGACGCGGTCGAGGAGATCCTGATGGGCTGCGTCCTGCCCGCAGGGCTTGGCCAGGCGCCGGCCCGTCAGGCGGCGCTGGGCGCGGGCCTGCCGCTCTCGGTGGCGGCGACCACGGTCAACAAGATGTGCGGCTCCGGCATGCAGGCCGCCATGCTGGCGCACGACGCGCTCGCCGCCGGCTCGGCCGAGATCATCGTCGCCGGCGGCATGGAGAGCATGAGCAACGCGCCCTACCTGCTCACCAAGCACCGCGGCGGCGCGCGGATCGGCCACGATACGGCGTTCGATCACATGTATCTCGACGGCCTGGAGGACGCCTATGAGCCTGGCCGGCTGATGGGCTCGTTCTGCGAAGAGACGGCGAAGAGCTATCAGCTCACCCGCGAGGCGATGGACGAGTATGCGATCAGCAGCCTCGAGCGCGCGCGCAAGGCGACCGAGAGCGGCGCCTTCGCCCGCGAGATCACGCCCGTCCAGGTGAACGGCCGCGGCGGGTCGGTGACCGTCGAGCACGACGAGCAGCCGCTGAAGGCCGACCCGGCGAAGATCCCGACGCTTCGGCCCGCCTTCGCCAAGGACGGGGCGATCACCGCGGCCAACGCGTCCTCGATCAGCGACGGCGCGGCCGCCCTGGTGCTGATGCGGGAATCCACCGCGCGACGCCTGGGCCTGCCGGTGGTGGCGCGGATCGCCGCCCACGCTTCACACGCCCATGAGCCGGCCCTGTTCTCCACCGCGCCGGTGCCGGCGATCCGCAAGGCGTTGGCCAAGGCTGGTTGGAGCGTCGACGACGTCGACCTGTTCGAGGTCAACGAGGCCTTCGCCGCGGTGGCTATGATCGCCGAACAGGAACTGGGCCTCGATCGCGCCAAGCTGAACGTCAATGGCGGGGCCTGCGCGCTCGGCCACCCGATCGGCGCCAGCGGCGCGCGGATCCTCGCCACCCTGTTGTCGGCGCTACAGGCGCGCGGCGGCGGTCGGGGTGTCGCCTCCCTGTGCATCGGCGGGGGCGAGGCGGTGGCGATGGCGGTGGAAGCCGCCTGAGGCTCAGCCCGCCGAGCGGGTCTTGCCGGCCATGTCGATCATGTTGAACTTCATGCCGCCCGGCAGTTCCATGTCGCCGGGCTTGAAGCCGGCGGGGCAGGCGCCCTTCCAGGTCGCTTGGACGACCATCTTGTGTTCGCCGTTCATCTGCGGAGCTCCGGCGCCTGTGGTGACCGTGGTCGCCTCCATCCGATAGCCGGTGGCGAAGTCGCCGACAGCCACGCCATTGGTGACGGTCTTGCCGCCCGAGCCCATGTCGCACTCCGAGGCGATCTCCCAGGCCCCGTCGAGGCGCGGAGCGATGCGGGTCTTGGCGCACATGTCCTTGGTGGCCTGCTGGCCCCACCACGACAGTTTCTGCTCGACGGCTTCGTCGAGGCACAGGCGCGTGGTCTGGTCCATGCCGCTCATCGACACTTTCTGCTCCCACAGGCCCGGCTTGCGGTGTGGCGGGGTCATGGCGACGGAGGGGCCGCTGGCCGTGGCCGACGCGTCGGAGGGGGTTCCCGTCTTGGCAGGGGCGGCTTTGTCCCCGGCGGATTTGTCGCCGCAGCCGGAGAGGGCGACCATCGCTGCGCCTGCGGCCAGACAGGCCAGTCTGCGGTTCATCTTGCGCTCTCCCAAAGTCGTCGCCACGTGTCGAAGCTAGCCGGGATCGAATCACGGCGCGACATCGTTTCAGGATGCATGATGAGCCAACTTCGCAACGACACCGCCCGTTCGCGCTACGAGATGGACGAGCAGGGCGAGACCTCCTGGGCTGATTACCGGCTGCAGGGCGAGCGTCTCTATATCGACCATGTGGAAAGCCCGCACAGCCTGCGTGGCACCGGCGCGGCCGGGCGGCTGATGGGCGCGCTGGCGCAGGACGCGCGCGAGCGCGGGCTGAAGATCACGCCGATCTGCGGCTATGCGGCCGCCTGGTTGCGACGCAACAAGGACTTCGCCGACGTGGTCGGCTAGGGCCGGGCCAGGCGCGGACACGCGCTATGCTCTGGGTGTTCTGAGGCGATCGCCGCGCGACCTGGGCTGCGCCCGCCGCGCAGGCCGCCTCCTCTCGCAGGAGAGGGGCGGGATCGATGGCTAGCGCGAATTCTTCGCGCTCAGCGCCGGCTTCAGCCGCGCTTGGTGATGGCTTCCAGCGTTTGCACGCGGGCTTCGCAATCCTCGATCAGGCGACGGGCGATGTCGCGCACGCCGGGCGGATAGGCTTCGCCGCCTTCGGCGATCTCACCCGAAAGGCGTTCGACTGCGACGAGCGCGGCCTGTAGCGCCATGATGTGCTCACGGGCGAGGTTGCGGGCTTCGGCTTGCAGGCGGCGAATGCGCTCCGACAGCGTTTCGGCGCGCGGGTCGCGCGCGGCGTTGTCAGAGACGACGGCGAGCGTAGGTGACATGTATGGCATCCCCAAGTGTCGCGATCAGAGCGTCCACCCGCGGTCCACAACAGACCACCCAAAGCGGCGCTCGTTTCCTGTCCTATTACCGTACGAATCGGGTCCAGGTTCCGTGCCGATTTCACGAAAGGCGCCAGATCGTCGCGGCCGTGGATTCTGAGATACATAACGTCGGATTCACCGTGCGCTTTCGGGACGATAAGGGCCCGAGCGCTGATCTTGCGCCGACCGGCGCAGAAGCGATCCGAATGCGAGACGCCTTCTGCGCCTGCGCCGCCGCCCGATGTCATACAGGCGCCTTGGTGAGAACAAAATCAGAACATTGATGCGGAGTCAATCACTGCGCTAGGGTGAGGGCGATCGACAGGAGCGCGCCATGCTGAGTCTCACCTTCGCCGCCGTCTTGGCCGCGCTCGCCCAGGCCCCGGTCCAGGACGCCCCGGCGCCGGGCGGCAAGATCGAGGTCCTGCAGTCGCGCTTCGGGACTCTCGGCGTCGATGCGGAAGGTCGCGACATCCTCACCCCGGCCACCGTCGTGCCGCTGAAGACCGGTCAGGGCTACGGCTGGGAGGTGCTGGTGCGCACCGAACGTCCCACCTTGAAATGGCGCGAGACGTTTGTCCTGCCGAAGCCCGCGTCCAGCTGGGGCGTCACGGACGCCGGCGTGGCGGTCTCAGAGGACGCCCGCACCGCGATCACCGAACGCGAGGTCTCCGCCGCCACCGGGGTGATCACTAACGCCTGGCAGGTGGCCAACGGCGATCCTGCTGGCCGCTACATCCTCCGCGTCGAGATCGAGCATCTGCCGGAGATCATCTTCGAATTCGACGTCAGGTAGTCGGCGCGCCGGGGGCTGGGGGCGCGCCTACCGCTTCCCGCCGTGCTTCTTGAAGCGCGCGGCCGCCTCGGCGCGGGCTTCGGATCGGGTGCGCTTGGGCGCGTCGCGGTCGGCGGTCTCTCCGGCCGGGGTCATCACGTCGTTGGCGAACTCCAGGTCCATCAGCTTCAGGCGCTTGATCTCGTCGCGCATGCGGGCGGCTTCCTCGAACTCCAGATTGGCCGCGGCCGCGCGCATGCGGTTCTCCAGGTCGCGCAGGGTGGCCTTGAAGTTGTCGCCCATGAACGGCTTGGCCCCATCCTCGGCAACGCCGGCGGGCACGGTGACGCGGTCCTTCTCGTAGGGACTCGCCAGGATGTCCTTGATCCGGCTCTTGATGCTCTCGGGCGTGATTCCGTGCTCGACGTTGTAGATCTCCTGCTTCTCGCGCCGCCGCTTGGTCTCGGCCATGGCGCGTTCCATCGAGCCGGTGATCTTGTCGGCGTAGAGGATCACCTTGCCGTCGACGTTGCGCGCGGCGCGGCCGATGGTCTGGATCAGCGAGGTCTCGGAGCGCAGGAAGCCCTCCTTGTCCGCGTCGAGGATCGCCACCAGTCCGCACTCGGGGATGTCCAGGCCCTCACGCAAGAGGTTGATGCCGACCAGCACGTCGAAGGCGCCCAGCCGCAGGTCGCGGATGATCTCGATGCGCTCGAGCGTGTCGATGTCGGAGTGCATGTAGCGTACGCGCAGGCCCTGCTCGTGCATGTACTCCGAGAGGTCTTCGGCCATCTTCTTGGTCAGCACGGTGACCAGGCTGCGATAGCCGGCGCGGGCCGCCTGGCGGGCCTCGTCAATGACGTCGTCGACCTGGCTGAAGCCGTCGGCGGAGACCGGCTTCACCTCGACGGGCGGGTCGATCAGGCCGGTGGGGCGGATGACCTGCTCGGTGAACACCCCGCCGGTGCGCTCCATCTCCCAGGGGCCGGGCGTCGCAGACACATGCACCGTGTCCGGGCGCATGGCGTCCCACTCCTCGAATTTGAGCGGGCGGTTGTCGAGGCAGGAGGGCAGGCGGAAGCCGTACTCGGCCAGGGTGAATTTGCGCCGGTAGTCCCCCCGGTACATGCCGCCGATCTGCGGCACCGTCTGGTGGCTCTCGTCGACGAACAGCAGGGCGTTGTCGGGGATGTATTCGAAGAAGGTCGGCGGCGGCTCGCCGGG
>NZ_JAUXZW010000344.1 GCF_030693805.1 Phenylobacterium sp. | reverse complement strand
GATGCGCCCGCCCGGCCAACGCCACTGGCCCTCGGTGCGGATGTTCGACAGCACGCGCCCGTCGTCGATCGACGAGGCGCTCAGCGTGGTCGCGCCCTTGAAGCCGGAGGTGTCGCGCTGCACCACGTTGGCCAGCACCGGCCGGCCCTGCATGTCATAGCCGCCCGCGCCGCCGCGGATCAGCTCGATCCGCAGCACCGCCGAAACCGGGATGCGCTTGAGGATCTCGTCGAGCGTATCGTTCTTGGCGACCGGCGCTTCGCCGTCGATCAGCACGTTGCCAGCGGCCGCGGCCAGGCCCCGGACAGCCTGGCCCTTGTCGAACTGGAAGCCCGGCAGGCGTTGGACCATGTCCAGCGCGCTGGTCGGCGAGGTGTCTGCGAAGAAGCTGGCCGGATAGGCGATGATGCCCTGATCCGGCGCCACGGCGGGCGGCGGCGACGGCGACGGCGCAGCGGCCTGTGTTTCGACTTGCGCCGCCGCGGGCGCTGCCGCCGCGACGAGCATCAGAATGAGGCTCATTGCGGCCCTCCCCTTATGACCAAGGCTAGGTCGCGACCGCCTACCGTCAAGGCAGAATCGATGCGATAGCCCGACCTGGAGGGCGGTCAGACCAATTATCTTTGCAGACGTGACAATTCCGCGCCGGCCGGCCCGTCAAAGGCTGGAGCGGCGCCGGCGAATCACCGGCGCCGTCCGATTGTCAGAGCCGCTCGACGATCGTCACATTGGCCATGCCGCCGCCTTCGCACATGGTCTGCAGGCCATAGCGCTTGCCGCGCGCCTTCAGGGCATGGACCAGGGTGGTCATCAGCTTGGTGCCGGACGCGCCGAGCGGATGGCCCAGCGCGATGGCGCCGCCATTGACGTTCATCCGCGCCGGATCGGCGCCGGTATCCTGCAGCCAGGCCACCGGCACCGAGGCGAACGCCTCGTTGACCTCGAACAGGTCGATGTCGTCGATCTTCATCCCGGCCTTCGCCAGCGCACGGTGCGTGGCGGGGATCGGCGCCTCCAGCATGATCACCGGGTCGTGGCCCAGGATCGAGACATGGTGGATTCGCGCCAGCGGCGTGAGGTTGAGCTCCTTCAGCGCCCGCTCCGACACCACCATGACACCCGAGGCGCCATCGCAGATCTGGCTGGCTGAAGCCGCGCTGATCATGCCGCCCTCACGCAGCAGCTTCACGGACTGGATGCCCTCCAGCGTGATGTTGAAGCGGATGCCTTCGTCGACGTCGTGGCGCGCCGCGCCGCCTTCGGCGTCAACGCCGTCGAGCGCCAGGATCTCGTCCTTGAAGGCGCCGGCCTGCGTGGCGGCGATCGCCCGCTGATGGCTCTCGAAGCTGTACGCGTCGAGCTCATCCTTCACGAGGCCGTACTTCTCGGCGACCATCTCGGCGCCCATGAACTGCGAGAACGCGATGCCCGGATAGCGGACTTCCTGGCCGGAGCTCTTGGGATGGCCAAAGCCGTTCTTCTCCGGAAGGTCGGTGGCCATGAACATCGGCACCCGCGTCATGCTCTCGATGCCCGCGGCGATGACCACGTCCATGGTGCCGCTCATCACCGCCTGGGCGGCGAACTGCAGCGCCTGCTGCGAGGAACCGCACTGGCGATCGATGGTGGTCGCCGGCACGCTTTCCGGTAGCTTGGAGGCCAGCACCGCGCCGCGGCCGACGTTCACCGATTGCTCGCCGGCCTGGGAGACGCACCCCATCAGGACATCCTCGACCCGCGCCGGGTCGATGCCCGTGCGGTCGACCAGATCGTTGAGCACGGCGGCCGCCAGATCGGCCGGGTGCCAGCCCCGCAGCCGTCCACCCCTGCGCCCGCCCGCGGTGCGCGTCGCCGCGACGATATAGGCCTCGCCCATCATTGACTCCCTGGATAAATTCTTGCCGGGCGAAACCTTAACCGGGCGACGCTGCGTAAGCCAACAGGCGTTCGAATTGACGGCTCAGAGGGTTCCCAGCACGCCCGGCTTGGCCGGATCGAGCCGGAACGTCGGCGGCAGCACGCGCTCGTTCGGCGCATGCAGCTTCAACGCCTTGGCCGCCCGGGCCACCGCCACCTTGCCGACGGCCAGCGGGGTGAAGCCCTGCTGGATGCGCGGTCGAGCGCCGGCGCGCCGGCGCAGCACCGCGTTGGCGTAGATAACATTGGCGCGCAGCAGCGCCCGCGGCGTCATGAATTCAATCGACAGCGAGACGTTCAGCATCGACCCGTTCTCGATCCTGTGCGGCGCGTTCTGCCGCCAGGTGACCATGCGGCCAGGCGTCAGGTCATAAACCTCTGCCGCGGCGTCCCACTGTGGCTCGAAGGCGAACTGCTCAGCGGTCTCGCGCAGCACGATGCGCTCCAGCGCCTCTTCGGGGATGTAGGGCGCGGCCACCGGATAGACCCACACGCGCTTGACGCCACGGATCTGCCACAGCGAGACCAGCGCGACGTCGAGGTGATAGAACACCTGGGCGTTGGCCGAGGAGATCAGCACGCCCAGGTCGCGCTTCATGGTCCGTACCGAAGGCGCGTGGGCCGCCTTGTCCTCGAAGATCTCTTCGCACAGCGCTGAATAGGCGGGCAGATAGCGGTTGGTCTCACGCAGGTTCAGCCAGATCCGCCCGGCCTGCGCCGCTTCCAGCAGCTGGTCGCCGCTGAGCTGGCCGGGCGAGCCGCGCCGCCAGGTGGTCCAGGCGACCGGATCCTCGCCCATGGTGAAGACGCCGAGCTTGTCGCGTGGATAGCGGTCCAGCAGCTCGGCGAGGCCCTCGTCGGTGAACATCGGGCGTTCATGCAGGCCGTGCTCGAACCCCAGGTTTTCGCGAGTGAAGGCGCGCGCCTTCTGCGGGGTCCAGTCGAGGATCACACTCATGTCGTCACGCTCAGACCGTAGAACTGCACCTTGAATGGCCCCCACCATAAGGTCTTGCCCAGCCCGCGCGCCGCCCGGTCGAGGGTGAAGGCGAAATCCTGCGCGTGCACCGCCCACTTCACCAGCGCCAGCGCGCCGAACGCCGCGGCCTGTCCCAACCCCACCGCCATCCACTTGGCGACGCCCAACCGGTCTGGCGGGCTCTGAGCCGCACAGGCCGCCGAGGGGCCCTGACCATAGGCGAAGGCCCGCGCCAGCGTGTAGCGCAGGCTCAACCGTCCCGGTGCGGGGTCCTCCCACACCCAGGCGTCGGGCGCCCAGGCGAAGCGCGCGCCCCGCGCCTTCATCTGACCAAACAATAGATCGTCCTCGCCGCCGATGTGATTGCGTTCGGCGCTGAATGGCGCGTGCGGGTCCGGCAGCGCCGCGCGCCGCAGGAGGCTGTCGCCGCAGCCGTAATAGTGATCCAGCAGGCCGGCCTCGTTCGGGCCGACGCGCGAGAAGAACTGTTCGAGATAAGGCCTATGCTGCTCGGCCTCGTCAGGCAGGCGTCCCCGCACCGGGCCGAACACCACGTCGGCGTCGAAGCGCGCCTGGACGTCGAGCAGCGCGTGCAACCAGCCGCTCGGCGCTTCCTCGTCGTCGTCGAGGAAGGCCACGAAATCTCCGCGCGCCTGGGCCATTGCGGCGTTGCGCGCGTGGGCGACGCCCGCCCTGGGTTCGTGGATGTAACGCACCGCGAACGGCGCCTGGACGGCCAAGGCCTGCGTCATCGCCTGCGCCGACGGCGCCTGGTCGTTGTCGACCACCAGCAGCTCGAGGCGCGAGAGATCGACGCCGGTCTGTCGCAGCACCGAACCGGCCGCCGCGGCCAAGCCTACGGGTCGGCGCTGGGTGGGGATGACCACGCTCACCAGGGTCATCCGGCGATCTCCGAGTCCGCCGCCTGGCGCCTGCGGGTCTGAGCGGCGAACGCCTGGGCCAGCGCGCGGGCGCGGCCCGGCAGCGACAGCTCCACTGTGGCGATCACGTCCAGCCTGCGCCGCAGACGCTCCACCGCCCCGCCGCGCCGTGCGCCGGCCAGCGCCCAGGTGTCCTCGAACGCCTGCATGGCGCGTCCCGCCGGACGCAGCGTCGTCGCCAGGCCCTCGTGGACACTCACCGTCTGCGACGCGAAGGGGCGCTTGTAGTGTTCGTGGCCGGGCCCGAGGTCGTAGCGGAGGAGACCCAGCGAAGGCATGGCGGAGATCGCCCGCGACAGGAACACCTGCCCCGGCGACCAGGCCGCAAGCTCCGGGTCCATCGAGGCGATCCACGGATGGAACTGGGCGCCGAGGCGGATGCCGAAATGCCCGCCGACCAGACGCTCGCCTGCGTACAAATTGACCATCAGGCCCTGGAAATCCCCGTCCGTGCGCGCCAGCAGGCTGCGCATGAGCCGGTCGGTCCAGGCGGGACGCAGGAAGTCGTGGCCGCCGGTGCGCTCGAGCTGATCGCGCTTCCAGGCGATCAGCGTCTCGAAGGCCTCGATCGACCGATCGGGCGCCACGACGCTCAGCGGGCCGACATCGCGCTCCAGCTTATGGTCAAGGCGGCGATAGTTCTTGAACCGCTTGGGACTCGCCGCCCGCAAGGTCTCCAGGTAGGCCTCGGCCGAGCCGTCGAGGACGATCACGAACGCCTCGCGTGTGCTCTTGATCGCGCCCTTCAGGGCGCCTGTCGGATCGATCAACCCGGTGAACCGAAAGGCGTTCAAGCCCGCCGCAGCCAGCGCCTCGGGCGGATCCAGCCGCTGGCGGGCCACTAGCCCGTGGTAATCGGACAGGGGCGCCCCGATCGGACGTGCGAAGGCGCCTGGGCGGCGATGATGCGCCAGGAACCCTACGGCCGCGCCGTCCTCGCGCCACACCGTGACCCGGGCGTCCTCGCGTACATCTCCGACCGCGCGTGCGAAGTCGGGGCCGAGCAGCGGGCCTGATAGGGCGACATCCGTGGCGCACAGCAAGCGCCAGACGGCGTCGTCCGCCGGCGCCAGGTCTCGCGGGTGCAGGGTATCGGCTTGCAACATCCTCTCCCTATAACGCCCGCGGGTTATGGAATCGTGGAACGACTGTGACATCGTGATCGCGCGCGCAGATTGCAGCCTGGCGCACGCCTGCGCCGCCAAGGCCGGCGTCAATCAGCTGGTTCGCGTGCTGGCCATGGAGTGGGGACCGGAAGGCGTCCGCGTCAACGGCATCTCGCCCGGCCCGATCGCCGGC
>NZ_JAUXZW010000342.1 GCF_030693805.1 Phenylobacterium sp. | reverse complement strand
CTCAGATCCTTCAAACGCGCCGCCGTGCGTGCGTTGACGCCGCCGAGCGCGTAGGCGGGCCCGCCTGCGCCACGCACGAGGGCGGCCAGGCGCAGCGCGCCTAGCGGCCGACCGGCCGACGGGCTGGCGCTTGGGAAGGCCGGCGACACCACGACCGCGTCAGCGCCGGCCAACCTCGCGCGGCGCGCCGCCATCAGGCTGTGCGCGGCCGCGGTGACGATCCAGCCAGGATGGGCGGCCTTGATCCGCCGCGCTCGGCAGGCCAGCCGCTCAGGGAGGTGGACGCCGTCTGCCCGCGCCAGAATCGCCAGTCGTGGATCGGCGCCGACCAGCAGCAGCACGCCGCGCGCCCGTGTCGCCTGCCGCATGGCCCTGGCCTGCGCCGGCGCATCGTCCGCCCCGAACATACGCAGCACGACGGCGGAGCCTTGCGGCAGGGCGGCGACGGCGTACAGCGGATCTGGCGTGCGCGCAGGGTCGGTGAAGAACAGGAGCGCCGGCAGCGGCACCGTCGCCCCCCCCTTACGCGCACGGCACCGCCGCCGTAAGCAGCAGGCTGTCCGCTCCACCGTCCAGAAACGTCCGCGAATGTCCGTCGTCTCCCATGAACCCACCGCCGCGCTCGCCGGCGTCCTGGCGCGCATTGAACGCGCCGCACGGGCGTCCGGACGCGAGGCCCGCGATGTGGCCCTGGTGGCGGTCTCGAAGCAACAGCCGTGGGAAAACGTCGCGCCCGTGCTGGCTGCCGGCCAGTCGCGCTTCGGCGAGAACCGCGTTCAGGAGGCGGCCGAGCGCTGGAAGGATCGTCGCGCGGGCGTGATCCTGCACCTGATCGGTCCCTTGCAGACCAACAAGGCCGATGACGCCGTCGCCTTGTTCGACGTGATCGAAACGCTGGATCGCGAACGTCTCGCGCGCGCTCTCGCCGAGGCGATCCAGAAACGCGGCGCGGCGCCGGGCCTGCTGGTGCAGGTGAACACCGGGGAGGAGCCGCAGAAATCCGGCGTGGCGCCCCGCGACGTCGACGCTTTCATCTCCCTTTGCCGAACGTCATTCGGCCTCCCGGTCGAGGGCTTGATGTGCATTCCGCCGGCCGATGAGCCGCCCGGCCCGCACTTCGCCCTGCTGGCCAAGATCGCCGCGCGGAACGGCGTGGCGCGGCTGTCGATGGGCATGAGCGGTGACTTCGAGACTGCGATCCGGTTCGGCGCGACCCACGTGCGTGTGGGCTCGGCGTTGTTCGGAGCGCGCGGGGTCTAGCGCTCGACGATCGCCACCGCGTCGCCCGGCTGGGCCATCGCCAGGAAGGCCTCCATATCCGCGCGCGCGATCGCCACGCAGCCCTGGGTGGGCGCGAAATCGGGCTTGGCCAGATGCAGGAAGATCGCCGAACCGAAGCCCGGAACCGGCGGATCGTCGTTGTGACCCAGGATCACGACGATGTCGTAGAGCCCGTCGGCGCGCCACATATGCTCGGCGCTGGCCGGATACGGCAGGGTGACCGGCCGGTTGTAGTTCGGATCGTCCGGCGCGTCGCACCAGCCGTCTTCGGGCCCGATCGCAGTCAGCGGCAGCGCGCTGCGCGGCGCCGGGCCTCGGTCGGCGCGGTACAGCGCCCGGCGGAGCGGCCAGACCCCCAGCGGGGACTTGCCGTCGCCCTCGCGCTTTTCCGTTGCCGCCACCACCCCGCCCGGCCCCAGCGCACAACGAATGATCCGGCCGCCCAGATCGAAGCTTCCGTCCGAGGCGGCGGTGAAGATCATCGTGATGTCCGCATTTGTTTTTGCCGTCTGACCCCAACCCGGTGCATGGTCCGGCGCATGGCTCAACGCAAGACTCTCCTCATCGTCGAGGATGACGCCGACCTGCGCGGCGCCCTGGCGGAACAACTCCAACAGGAAGACTTCGCAACGCTCGAGGCCGCCGACGGTGGCGAAGGCGTTCGCATCGCGCAGGAATTCCGGCCCGATCTGGTGCTGCTCGACGTCGACCTGCCGGATATGAACGGCCGCGAGGCGTGCCGCCAGATGCGCGCCGTCGGAGTCGACGCCCCGGTGATCATGGTCACCGCCGCCGACGCCGACGCCGACACCATCGCGGGCTTGGAGGCCGGGGCGAACGACTATGTCGCCAAGCCCTACAAGCTGGCCGTGCTGCTAGCCCGCATACGCGCCCAGTTGCGCAGCCACGAGCATTCTGAGGGCGCGGTGTTCCGTCTCGGCGCCTACGAGTTCCGCCCCTCGGCGAAGATGCTGATCGACGATGGCCAGAAGAAGATCCGGCTGACCGAGAAGGAGACCAACATCCTGAAGTACCTCTACCGCGCCGGCGAAAAGCCCGTGTCGCGCGAGGAGCTGCTGGCCGAGGTGTGGGGCTACAACGCTGGCGTCACCACCCACACGCTCGAGACGCACGTCTACCGCCTGCGCCAGAAGATCGAGCCCGACCCCTCCAACGCCCGCCTGCTGCTCACCGAAGCGGGTGGTTATCGGCTGGCGCCCTAGAGCATCAGCTCCGCAGTCACCGGCGCGTGGTCGCTGGGGCGTTCCCAGCCGCGCACGTGGTCGTGGACGCGCGCCGGCGGACCGCCCGGGCTGAGCGCGGCTTCACGCAGGCCCGGCGTCACCCAGATGTGATCCAGCCGCAGGCCCCGCCCTGAGGTGCGGTAGTCCACCGCCCGATAGCTCCACCAGGACGGCAGCTTCTGCGGCTCGGGCGTCGCTTCGCGCGGCAGGTCGATGAAGCCCAAAGACGCCTTCAGGCCCAGCATCGCCTCGACCTCCACCGGCGTATGGCTGACGATCTTCGACATGTGGCGGTGGTTCCACACGTCGTGCTCGCCGGGTGCGACGTTCAGGTCGCCGACGATCGCCAGCGCCATTTTCGGGTCGCGCCGCGCCATCTCGGCGGTCAGTTTCTCGAAGAAGTCGAGCTTGTGGTCGAACTTGGCGTTCAGCGCCCGGTCGGGCGTGTCGCCGCCGGCCGGCACGTAGAAGTTCTGGATCTCGACGCCCGCGACGGTCGCCGACACGCAGCGCGCGTGGCCCTCGCGGCAGACCGCCAGCGCCGGGGCGTCATCGATCGGCAGGCGCGAGGCGATGGCCACGCCATGCCACCCTTTCTGGCCGCTGATCCGCAAGTGGGGCAGGCCCATGTCGACGAAGGCCTGGGTCGGGAACTCGCCCTCTCGGCACTTGATCTCCTGCAGGCATAGGACGTCGGGCTGCTGCTCGGCGACGAAGCGCGCGATCTGTTCGGCGCGCAGGCGGACGGAGTTGACGTTCCAGGTGCAGAGGCGAAGGCGCATGGCGGATGTTTAGACATAAGAAAACGCCCGGACCACTGGAGAAGGCCCGGGCGTTAAAGTGATATCTCTCGCCGCCGCCGGGAGGGGATAGGTCCGGGACGGGTACGCCCATGCAAACCATTGCTCAGACGCGATAAGTGGTATTAATGCAACGACATGGGAAAAAGTCAAGCAGAATCGCACACATCCTTGCCTGTTGTGCAATTGTCACATTTTGGCACGGCCGACGTTTTTGACGCGCGGGTCCTTCAGCACGAACAGCGCCGGATCGAGTCCTGAGGTCCGCTGCAGGTTGATCAGGCGCACCCGGGTGGACTGGCCCTGGGCGTCGCTCACCGACCATCCGATCAACTGCAGCGGCGCGTCGGTGAAGCTCAGCGTGATCTCGCCCTCGGTCTGCTTTCGGCCATCGCGCGCGGTAACCGCGAAGCCGTTCGCTAGCCGGGTGACGCGGGTGATCGCCACGCCCTGGTCGAGGCGGATGCGGCGCGCCAGGAACAGCGACAGCGGCGTCGCGGCCAGCGGGTAGCTTTCGAAGGTCTTCAGCCGGCTGTTCTGGATCGCCACCGCGCCGCCGTCCGACACCACCAGCAGGCCCGCCGGCGGATCGTAGTCGAACCGGGCCTTGCCGGGACGCTTGAGATAGAGCGCGCCCTGGCTGACCACGCCGCGCGGATCGGTCTGCACGAAGCGGCCGCGGGCCTCGCCCAGCCCTTCGAGATAGGCCGCGGCGCGGTTGGCCAACGCCCGGTCCTGCGCCGTCAGGGGCGTCGGCGTTGCGGCGAGCGCCGGCAGCGGGAGGGCGGCCAGGCCCAGCATCAGGGCGCGGCGGGTGGTGCGGGTCATCGGGCGATATCCGGTCATGGGCGATAGTCTAGCCGCCGCCCGCGGCCCCATTGCGGCGATGCCGCGAAGTTTCGAACGCGGGCGCGCCACACCCGTTCCTCAACGCCCCAGCCTCGCTTTCGCGGGATCAGGGGAAGGAGGTGGCCCGCTGTCGGGTTCCCCCTAGGGCGGTGGGCCGGCCAGGATCTCGCGTTTGCCGGCGTGGTTGGCGGCGGTGACGACGCCTTCCTGCTCCATCCGCTCGATCAGCGAAGCGGCGCGGTTGTAGCCGATCTGCAGACGGCGCTGGATGTAGCTGGTCGAAGCCTTGCGGTCGCGGGTGACCACGGCCACGGCCTGGTCATAGAGGTCGCCGCCGCCTTCTCCGCCGCCGCCCAGTTCGAGATCGCCGTCCTCTTCCTCGCCGCCCGCGGTGACTTCCTCCAGGTACTGCGGCGCGCCCTGGCTGCGCAGGAACTTGGCCACCGCGTCAACCTCCTCGTCGGAGACGAACGGGCCGTGCAGGCGGGTGATGCGACCGCCGCCGGCCATGTAGAGCATGTCGCCCTGGCCCAGCAGCTGCTCGCCGCCTTGTTCGCCCAGGATGGTGCGGCTGTCGATCTTGGAGGTG
>NZ_JAUXZW010000323.1 GCF_030693805.1 Phenylobacterium sp. | reverse complement strand
CGCGCGACGATGTCGGCGAACAGCGGCTCGTAGGAGACGGCGCCGGCGAGCGCGCTCGGCTCCGGTCTGAGCGGCGCCTGCGTCGCGGCGCCGGTGGTGGCGGCGGCCAGCCAGAGCACGGCGGTCGCGGCGAGATCTGCGCAGGACATGAGGGAACGCCTTCCATCCGAGGAACGAGACTTCCAATCCCGCATTTGCTACCGCCGCATGGTAAACGCCAGCCTAGCGGGGAACGCATTCGCCCATGTCCGACGCTAAAGCCGCCTGGGCCGAGCTCGCCCGCACCGCCGCCCACGACGGGCGGTCCCGCATCGAAAGCCTGTTCGCCGGCGACCCGGCGCGGCTGGACCGCCTGACCTTCGAAGCCGCCGGTCTGCACCTCGACCTGTCGAAGCAACCCTGGTCGCAGGCTGGGGTCGAGGCCGCGATCGGCCTCGCCCACGCCGCCGACGTCGAAGGCGCGCGGACGCGGCTGATCGCCGGCGAGGTGGTCAACGCCTCCGAGGGCCGCGCCGCCCAGCACATGGCCCTGCGTGCGCCCGCCGGCGCGCGGTTCCAGGCTGCGGGGGAGGCGGTGTCGCCGCTGGTCGACGCCGGTCGCGCCGCCGTGTGGCGGTTCGTCGATGAGATCCGTTCGGGCGCGCGCGCCGGGGCCGCCGGGCACCCCTTCCGCGCTGTGGTGCATATCGGCATCGGCGGGTCGGACCTCGGGCCGCGGCTGGTGTGGGAGGCGCTGGCGCCCATCGAGCCGGACATCGACCTGCGGTTCGCGGCCAATGTCGATCCGTCGGAGATGAGCGCCGCCCTGGCCGGGCTGAAGGCTCAGGAGACGCTGGTGGTCGTGGTTTCGAAGACCTTCGCCACCCAGGAGACCCTCGCCAATGCGGAGGTCGCCCGCGCTTGGTTGCGCGCAAGCCTGGGCGAGGCTGGCGACGCCCATCTGGTGGCGGTGTCCGCCGCGCCCGCCGTCGCGCAAGCGTTCGGCGTGCCGGCCGACCAGGTGTTCGCCTTCTGGGACTGGGTGGGCGGGCGCTTCTCCGTGTGGTCGGCGGTGGGCCTGTCCTGCGCCATCGCGCTTGGGCACGAGATCTTCCAGCACTTCCTCGCCGGCGCGGCGCAGATGGACGCCCACTTCGCCTCCGCGCCGCTGGAGGACAACCTGCCGGTGATGCTGGCGCTGGCGCATGTGTTCAACCGCAACGGCCTGGGGCGCACCGTCCGCGCGGTCGTCCCCTACGCGCGGCGGCTGCGCCTGCTGCCGGATTTCCTCCAGCAGCTCGAGATGGAGTCCAACGGCAAGCGGGTCGACGCCGTGGGCCGGCCCGTCGCGCAAGCCACCGCCACGGCGGTGTTCGGCGGCCCCGGGACCAACGTCCAGCACGCCTTTTTCCAGCTTCTGCATCAGGGGACGGACGTGATCCCGGTGGATATCGTCGCCGTCCACCGCGCCCACGACAATAGCGACGGGCGGCAGGCCAAGCTGCTGGCCAACGCCGTCGCCCAGGCCGAGGCGTTGATGGTCGGTCGCACGGAGGCCGATGTCCGCCAGCAACTTCAGGCGCAGGGGACCGCGCAGTCGCAGATCGATGCGCTGGCCCCGCAGCGCGCCTTTCCGGGCGACCGTCCGTCCAGTTTCATCCTGCTGGAGCGGCTGACGCCCGAGACCCTGGGGGCGTTGATCGCGCTCTATGAGCACAAGACCTTCGTCGAAGGTGTGCTGTGGGGGATCAACAGCTTCGACCAGTGGGGCGTCGAGCTAGGCAAGAGCCTGGCCGGACGGGTGCTGGGCGAACTGGAGGGCGGGCCCGCCGGGTCCCATGATCCATCGACGGCGGCCCTGATCCGGCGCCTGAAGGGTTGAGCCGAACCCAGGGACTCGTTTTCTTCACAAACCGCGACTATAGAGGCGCGCATGTTTTCGCGCGCACATCATGGCCATCACCATCCGACCCGCTTCGGCGGGGGCGGCCGGGATCGCATGCGCTGACGCGACCTCCCAAGCTTCGCCCCCCGCCCGCTGGGACGGGGCTTAGGCGAACGCGCAAGGCTCCATCCCTCCGGCCCGCCCATGCAGACTGGACCATCCGATGGATTTCGACGCCCCTCCAAACCTGAGACGCCGCGGCTTGCCGGCCCCTGGCGCATGGACTAAGCGCGCGCCATGACCGACGACCCCGCACAGACGGCCGCAAGGCCGCAGGCCCGCGCCCCGCGCGGCTTCAACGACCGGCGCGCCCGCGACCTGCTGGGCGAGCGCCGCCTGCTGGCCGCGGTGACCTCGGTCTATGAACGCTATGGCTTCGAGCCCCTGGACACCGGCGCATTCGAATACGCCGACGCGCTGGGCAAGTTCCTGCCCGACGCCGATCGCCCGAACGAGGGCGTGTTCTCGCTGCAGGACGACGACGAGCAGTGGATCGCCCTGCGCTACGACCTGACCGCGCCCCTGGCCCGTTTCGCCGCGCAGAACTGGGAGACCCTGCCCAAGCCGTTCAGGCGCTACGCCGCCGGCCCGGTGTGGCGCAACGAGAAGCCCGGTCCGGGCCGATTCCGGGAGTTCGTCCAGTGCGACGCCGACACGGTCGGCTCTGCGCGGCCTGAAGCCGACGCCGAGATCATCGCCATGGCGGTGGAGGGTCTGGCCGCGGCGGGGCTGCCGGGCGACGCCTATGTGATCAAGATCAACAACCGCAAGCTGCTCAACGGCGTGCTGGCCGCCGCCGGCGTGCGCGACGAGGGCCAGAAGCTGGCGGTGCTGCGCGCGGTGGACAAGCTCGATCGTCTCGGCTCGGAGGGCGTGCGCCTGTTGCTGGGCGAGGGACGGCTGGACGAATCCGGCGCCTTCACCAAGGGGGCCGGCCTGGCGCCGGCCGCTGCGGACTCGGTGGTCGCTTTCACCGAAGCCGGCGGCGGCGTCCGCTCGCAGGTGCTGGACCGCCTGTCGCAAGTCATCGGCGGTTCGGAGGAGGGTGAGGCGGGCCTGCAGGAATTGGCCGCCATCGACCGCGCGCTCGGCGGACTGGGCGTGGCCGAGGCGGCCGCGACCTTCGATCCGTCGGTGGTGCGCGGCCTGGAGTACTATACGGGCCCGGTGTTCGAGGCCGAGCTGCTGATGCAGACCCTGGACGAGAAGGGCGATGCTATGCGCTTCGGCTCGATCGGCGGGGGCGGGCGCTACGACGACCTAGTGGCGCGGTTCACCGGCCAGCAGACCCCGGCCACCGGCTTCTCGTTCGGCGTGTCGCGGTTGTCGGCGGCGCTGCGCGCGGCCGGTCGCGACGGGGCGGCGGACGCCCGCGGGCCCGTGGTGATCATTAACTTCGACGCAGCCCGGATGGGCGACTACTTTGCGATGGCGGGCGAACTTCGGGCCGCTGGCATACCGACCGAGGTCTATCTCGGAACCTCCGGCATGCGCCCGCAGATGAAGTACGCCGACCGCAGGCTGTCGCCCGCCGCGGTGATCGTCGGCGAGGACGAGTTCCAGGCCGGCACGGTGACCATCAAGGATCTTGATCTGGGCCGCCAGTTATCCGCCGGCGTCACCGACAACGCCGCATGGCGCGAGCAGCGGCCGGGCCAGCTGAACGTGCCGCGCGGCCAACTGGTCGCGGAGATCCGCCGCATCCTTGGGGCCGCGTCGTGAGAGCGGAGCCAGCGGTCCCCGGCCAGGCCCTGGCCGCCATCCGCGCGCCGATCCTGGCGGCCGGCGCCGAATCCGTCGACGCGCCGATCCTGCAGCCGCTGGGCCTGCTGCTCGATCTGGCCGGAGAACAGATGCGGGCGCGTCTGTTCGTGGTTCAATCGGAGGGCGGCGCGGAATCCTGCCTGCGCCCCGACTTCACCGTGGCTATCGCGCGACAGCACCTGGAGCGTGGGGTCGCCGCGGGTCGCTACGCCTACGAGGGGGTCGCCTTCCGCGCAGCGATCGGCGAGACCACGCCTGAAGA
Source organism: Phenylobacterium sp. (assembly GCF_030693805.1). Taxonomy (GTDB): domain Bacteria; phylum Pseudomonadota; class Alphaproteobacteria; order Caulobacterales; family Caulobacteraceae; genus Phenylobacterium. The sequence continues at coordinate 35,376 of NZ_JAUXZW010000323.1, read as the reverse complement.
GTTCCTGCAGATCGGGCTCGAGCGTTTCGAGGTCGCCCAGGCCGATGTCATCGGCTCTGACGCGGAAACCGTCGCGCTCGCCTGGCGCTGTGCGGTCGCCGGCGGTCGGTCGGACCTGACGCTTTGGTTGGGCGACGTCGGCCTGTTCGCAGCCTTCATCGACGGCATGAATGTGCCTGAGGCCTTGGCCGGGCGGCTGAAGCGCGCCGCCGGTCGGCCGCGGCTGATGCAGGCCGAACTCGCCCGCGCCGGAAGCGACGCTGCTCCGGCGCCTGGCGGGCAGCTCACGGGCATGCTGTCGCAGCTCGCGCCCGCCCAGGCCGCCGAACTGCTGGAAGAGGTCTGGTCGCTGGCGGGCATCGAGCCGGTGGGTGGACGTGGACCGGCGGAGATCGCCCAGCGGCTGGTGCGCCGCGCCCAAGCCGCCGAGGCGCCGTCGCTGACCCATGCCCAGGCCGATTCGATCCGTCGCTTTCTGGCGGTGTCGGAAGAGCCTGCTTCGGCGTTGGCCCTGGCGCGCGCCGCGGCGGAGCCCGCAGGCGCGAGTTTCCGTCAGGCCATGGAAGGCTGGGAGTCACGACTTCGGGCGCTTGAGGCGTTGGGGGTCCCGACTGACCGACTGCGCTTCGCCACCGCGCTCGGGCATGCGTTCGACTACTATGATGGCCTCACCTTCGAGATCCGCAGCGAAGCGCTGGGGGCCGACCGGGCGCTGGCGGTCGGCGGTCGCTACGATGGGCTGATGGCCAGGCTGGGCGACGCCGGTCAGACCCGCGCCATCGGCTGCATGGTCCGCCCCTGGCGCGCCTTTGCTGGAGGTGAGGCGTGAGCGAACCCCTGATCATCGCCGTGGCGTCCAAGGGGCGCCCGAAGGAGCAGGTCGAGGCCTGGCTCGCCGACTGCGGGCTGGATCTGCAACTGGTCGGTGGTTCTCGCGGCTACATCGCGTCCCTGAAGGGCATGCCCGGCGTACAGGTCCGCCTGCTGTCGGCGTCCGATATCGCGGATGCGCTCGACGCTGGCGAAGTCCACCTGGGGATCACCGGCGAGGATCTTCTGCGCGAACGTGGCCAGGACATCGACCAGCGGCTGCTGATGCTGCGTGCGTTGGGCTTCGGCCGCGCGGACCTGGTGGTCGCGGTTCCCAAGAGCTGGCTCGACGTCGACACCATGGCCGATCTGGAGGAAGTGGCGCACGAGTTCCTGGCGCGCACCGGCCGACGGATGCGGGTGGCGACCAAGTACGTGGTCCAGACCCGCGCCTATTTCGCGCGGCATGGGGTTTCCGACTACCGGATAACCGAGTCTGGTGGCGCGACCGAAGGCGCACCTGCGTCGGGCGGCGCCGAGCTCATCGTCGACATCACCACCACTGGCGCGACGCTGAACGCCAACGGGTTGAAGGTGCTGGCGGACGGCCTGATCCTGAAGAGCCAGTTCCAGCTCGCGGCCAATCTGCAGATCGCCTGGAGCGACCGCCAATTGGACGCCGCCCAGCGGCTGCTGCGCATCGTCGAGGCGCGTTCCGCGGCCTTGCGCACGGTCACGTTGGACTGGCCGCAAGGTGACGCGCCGAGTGACGTCATCGATACGCTGGTGGCGCAAGGCGCAACACGACGTTCCAATGGGCTGCTGGTCGGTGTCGACCGCATCCCCGCCGTCGCCGGCGCGTTGACCGCCGTCGGCCTGGGCCCAGTCACCGTTGCTCGGCCCGATTTCGTTTTCGACCTTCGATGCGCTCCATTTGAGCAGCTCATCGCGCGGCTGAAAGATGACACGGGTGTCAAAAAGTAGGTCCGAGAGACGTCTAGACTGGCGCTATCGCGAAAATCTCATCGAAATAGCATGCAATTCACGGGTCGCCGTGTTGACTCGGAATCGAAACTGCCATCTTGTCACAACTGCGAGAGACATGACGGCGCTAGTCCTGACGTCTCCGGCGTTTCGGGGAGGAAACGCCCTACTATATGAGCAATTGCTCGGAATTCGGCCCGCTGCGATTATCCCCCGCAGCGGGCCAAATTTTTGCCTGACGTTGAATTTTGACAAAGGCGTCAGTTAAAATCGGGTCACCAGATTCGGGCGCGATCCTCAGGCGCCACATACATCGCCGAGCCTGGCTTTACGCCGAACGCCTCATAGAAGGCGTCAATGTTACGGACCGGGAGATCGACCCGGTACTGCGGCGGCGAATGCGGGTCGCTGACCAGTTGCTTGCGCATGCTGTCTTCGCGGTTCTTGCTGCGCCACACCTGAGCCCAGCCGAGGAACACCCGCTGGTCGCCGGTGAAGCCGTCGATCACCGGCGCCGGCTTGCCGCCCAGCGAGATGTGATACGCGTCCAGCGCCAGCAGGAGCCCGCCAAGGTCGGCGATGTTCTCGCCCATGGTCAGGTCGCCGTTGATCTTGGCGCCCGGCAGCACCTCGACCGCGGAATACTGCTTGCCAAGCTTGTCGGCCTGGGCCTGGAACTTGGCCGCGTCTTCCGCCGTCCACCAGTCGCTCAGCCGGCCGTCGCCGTCCGACTTGCGGCCCTGGTCGTCGAAGCCGTGGGTGATCTCGTGGCCGATCACCCCGCCGATGCCGCCGTAGTTGATCGCCGGATCGCCGTCGGGGTCGAAGAAGGGCGGCTGGAGGATCGCAGCCGGGAAGACGATCTCGTTCTTGGTCGAGCTGTAATAGGCGTTGATGGTCGGCGGGGTCATGCCCCACTCGCTGCGGTCGACGGGCTTGCCCAGGCGCCCGACGCGATAGGCCCAGTCGAAGGCGGTTGCGCGCTCGACGTTGCCGTACAGGTCGTCGGCTTTCAGACTGAGGCCGGTGTAGTCGCGCCACTTGTCCGGATAGGCGATCTTGACGGTGAACTTCGCCAGCTTGGCGAGCGCCTTGGTCTTGGTCTGCGGGCTCATCCACGACACGCGCTCGATGCGCTGGCCCATGGCGGTTTTGATGTCGTTGACCAGGGCCTCCATCTTGGCCTTGCTCTCCGGCGGGAAGTAGGCGGCGACATAGGCCTTGCCGAGCGCTTCGCCGATCTGGCTGTCGACGAGGTTCACGGCGCGCTTCCAGCGGGGCTTCTGCTCGGGCTGCCCGGACAAGGTCTTGTCGCGGAACTGGTAATGCGCCTGCTCGAAGCCTCTCGAGAGATAGGGCGCGGCGTTGTCGGCGACGTTGAACGCCGTCCAGGCCTTCAGCACGTCCAGCGGCGTCGCCGCGTAGATGGCGGCGATCTTCGGGAAGGCGGTGTTCTCCGACGCGATCACCCGCTGGACGCCGCCGAGATCGGCCGCGTCGAGGTACGCCTTCCAGGGGAAGCCCGGGGCGAGGGCGACGAGGTCCGGTAGCGGGTAAGGGTTGTAGGTCTTCTCGTCGTCGCGCCGTTCGGTGCGCGTCCAGGAGACCTTGGCGATCTCCGTTTCCAGCGCGACGATCGCCTTGGCGGCGCCTTGCGGATCCTTCCATCCGATGCGGCCGAGCATGGCTGCGACATAGGCCTCATAGGCCGTCTTCTGCGGTGCGAACCGGGGCTCCAGATAGTAGTCCCGGTCCGGCAAGCCCATGCCGCCCTGGCCCAGATAGACCGCGTAGTTCATCGGGTCCTTGGCGTCGTCGTAGATCGCCGCGGTGAAGAACGAACCGCCGAAGCCTTTGACCGCCGCGCCCATCAACCGGGCGATATCGGTCTTGTCGCGGGCCGTGCGCACCGTGGCCAAATCCTGTTCCAGCGGCTTGGCGCCCAGCGCCTCGACCTTCGTCTCGTCGAGGAAGCTTTTGTACAGGGCGCCGACCAGCGCCTGTTCGCCTTGGGCGGAGGGCGCGCCCGCGGCCTTGTCCGCCACCGCGCGCATGCGGTTCACGGAAAGCTCGTTCAGCGCGTCGAAATTGCCATAGCGTGAGCGGTCGGCCGGGATCTCTGTCCGCTTCAGATAGGTTCCGTTGGCGTAGAGGAAGAAGCTCTCGCCCGGGCCGACGGCGGTGTCGCGTCCGGTGAGGTCGAAGCCCCAGGTCCCCATGCGCGGGGCCTTCGACAGATCGGCGACGGCGGTCGCCGCCGTCGTGGGGGCGGGTGCGGCGCGGGCGGGCTCGGCTTGCGCCGCCGCGTCGAACGCCGAAAGAAGAGCGCCCGCCGACGCGGCGACGAGCAATGCAGCCTTGATCACAGGGTAGCCTCGCGAAATTGAGGCTGCGACCTTGCCCCGGTCACGGCGCTGGGGGCTCGTGACTTTTTTGTTATGAACCCGGGCGCTCTTGCGGCGAAGGTTGCGGGCGCCGCGGATTCGCGACCCGTCGCGGGCAGCAGGGCTCATCGTCGGGCGCAGGAGAACGTATGGAAGGCCACGTATCGGCAGGCGACTACAAGGATGTCGTGCTGTTCCTGGCGACCGCCGGAATCATTGTGCCGCTGTTCCGGCGCTGGCGCGTCAGTCCGATCCTGGGCTTCCTGGGCGCCGGCGTGCTGCTCGGCCCCTACGGCCTGGCGTCATTGTCCGACGCGGCGCCGTGGGTCGCCTATGTCACTATCGACAACCCGGGCGAGATCGCCCAGCTCGCCGAACTGGGCGTCGTGTTCCTGCTGTTCATGATCGGGCTGGAGTTGTCGTGGCAGCGCCTGCGGCTGCTGCGCCGTTATGTGTTCGGCATGGGCGCACTGCAGGTGACGCTATGCGCCGGCATCATCGCCGCGGCGGCCGTGGCCATGGGTCAGTCGGTCGCCAGCGCCGCGGCGATCGGGGCGGCGCTGGCGCTGTCCTCAACCGCGGTGGTCATGCCGATCCTGGCGGAGCGCAAGCGCCAACACTCGCAAGCCGGGCGCGCGACGTTCTCCGTCTTGCTGTTCCAGGATCTGGCCGTGGCTCCGATCCTGATCACCATCGCGATGACCAGTGGCCGCGCGGACCAGGGACTGTCGCCCAATCTGTTGCTGACCTTCGCGCCGGCCGCCATCGGCGTGCTGGTGCTGCTGGCGTTCGGGCGGCTGTTGCTGCGGCCAATGCTGCGCTCGGTCGCCCGCGCCAAGAGCGAAGAGCTGTTCATGGCCGCCTGCCTGCTGGTGGTGATCGGCGCGGGTCTGGTCAGCGCGCTCGCCGGCTTGTCGATGGCGATCGGCGCGTTCATCGCCGGACTGCTGCTGGCGGAGACCGAATTCCGGCATGAGGTCGAGGTCACCATCGAGCCGTTCAAGGGCCTGCTGCTGGGTCTGTTCTTTCTGTCGGTGGGGATCGGCCTGAACCTCTCGACGCTGGCGGCCAACCCCCTGCTGATCCCGGCGCTGGCGATCGGCATGGTGGCGCTGAACACCACCGTGATCTTCGGGCTGGCGAGGTTGTTCCGGCTGACCAGCCAAAGCGCCATCGAGGCGGCGTTGCTGCTGGCGGGGGGCGGGGAGTTCGCCTTCGTCATCCTGTCGTCCGCGGTCGGCGGCGGTATCGTTCCCGAAGCCATCGCTCAGACCGTGCTGGTCGCCTCGACGCTGTCGATGATGAGCATTCCCGTGCTGGCGGCGTGGGGCTTGAAGCTGGGCGGCCGCAAGGTGACGCCCAGCGAGCTGCCGCAGGAACCGGTCGAGTCGACGGCGCCCGCGGTCACCCCCAGGGTGCTGGTGATCGGCTACGGTCGGGTGGGCCGCCTGGTCGGCGAGATGCTGCATCGACACGAGATCCCCTGGGTGGCCGCCGAGCGCGACGCCAAGCTGGTGGAGATCGGCCGACGCAGCGGCGACGCGATCTACTTTGGCGATGCAGCCCGGATCGAGTTCCTGAAGCGCTGCGGTCTGGGCGAGGCCTCGGCCCTGGTGATCACCATGGATGACGCGGAAGCTGTGGAGACCGTGGTCAGCCTGGCGCGCGAACAACGCGCCGACCTCAAGATCATCGCCCGCGCCCGCGACGCGCGCCAGGCCGAACGCCTCTACGAGCTAGGCGCCACCGACGCCGTGCCCGAGACTATCGAGGCCAGCCTGCAGCTCTCGGAGGCGCTGCTGGTCGAGATCGGCGTGCCCATGGGGCTGGTCATCGCCTCGATCCACGAGCGCCGGGACGAGGTGCGCAAGTCGCTGAATCGACCGGAAGCGCTTGGCGGCCGGCTGCGCCGCTATCGCCAGAGCGGCGAACCCGGTGCGGCCCCCTGACGCAGGGACGACTGGCGTCGGCTTTGAGGGTCGGAAAGAATCCGCGGAACCAGTACCTCGCGGGTGCGTTGCAGCGTCGGCTAAACGACGGTGGGGCGGGCTGGTCACGCATGATGCAAGGTGTCGGATGGGCGCAGCGCTGCAATGCGCATAGACCGGTCTTCAGGCTTGCGTCAGGTGATCGATCGCCTTCGGACTCCGTCGCGAGCCATTCGTTAATGGCTGGGCGGCTATCTACTCGTCAGACCAAATATAAGGGTTGCCGCAGCAAGGGGTCGAACGTGCCACTTGCTACGGACACACGCGCGATCTACACCGCAGTGCGGCACGCCTTGTGCCGAGCATCGCAGTGTAGCCTGTCAGCGTTACGTCGTGAGGGCTGAGAATTTGCATGCTAAGTGTGGCTTCGGTGACACTTACGCAATGTCTCGTCCTTGATATAAGCGGTTAGGTCATTCGGCCGCACCACTGAGGGCAAAAGAGGGCTCCTATAATGAAGTTCAAACTCCTGGCGGGAGCCGCGCTGGCGGCGGTGTTCGCCGCGTCCGGCGCAGCCGCGCAAGACACCGGCTGGTACGGCGCCGTGGATCTCGGTTACCACTGGCCCGAAGGGATCGACGGCACGTCGTCGGACCTGATCGGCGGTCGCCAACTGTCCTGGGATTTCAACCAGGAAGAAGACTGGGCCGGCTTCGCCCGTCTCGGTTATCAGTTCACCGACCACCTGCGCGTGGAAGCGGAACTCGGCTATCGCCCCGGCGATATCGAGTCGATCCGCGGCGGCGCGATCAACCCCATCCTCGGCCTGTGCACGCCCAACGTGACGCGCACCGCCGCTGCTCCTAACTGCGGTTCGCCCAGCGGCGACATCACGGCCTGGACCGGCATGGCGAATGTGCTGTGGGACTTCATGCCCGGGTCGTCGATCAACCCGTTCATCGGCGCTGGCGTCGGCGTCAATCACGTCAAGATTGACGCTCTTGGCCAGTTCTCGAACATCACCGGCGCCATCACGGCGGCGAACCCGGCGTTCCAGAACATGCGCTTCGACGACGACGACACCGCGCTCGCCTATCAGGCGATCGCCGGCGTCGCGTGGAAGGCTTCGGACCGCCTGAACGTCGACCTGACCTACCGCTGGCTCGGCGGCACGGAACTGCAGCTGCAGGGCGTTGGCCTGAACGCCGCGACCGGCGCTGTCGGCCCGATCCAACCTGGCGTGTTCCGCGGCGAATACCGCGACCAGTCGGTGACGCTCGGCCTGCGGTACGCGTTCGGGTCGGCTCCGCCGCCCCCGCCGCCTCCTCCGCCCCCGCCGCCGCCTCCCCCGCCGCCTCCTCCGCCGCCTCCGCCGGCGTATGAGGCCAAGCAATTCATCGTCTACTTCCCGTTCGATCAGTACGTGCTGACGCCGGAAGCCCAGACGGTGGTTCAGGAAGCCGCCAACTACGCCAGCGCCGGCCGTGCGACCCAGGTCGTCGTGGTGGGCCACGCGGACACCTCCGGCTCGCCGGCGTACAACGTCCGCCTGTCGGAACGTCGCGCCAAGGCCGTCGCCGATGCGCTGGTTGGCCTGGGCGTCGCCCAGACCGCCCTGCAAGTCGACTGGAAGGGTGAATCGGCTCCTGCGGTCGCCACTGGCGACGGCGTCAAGGAACCGCTGAACCGTCGTTCGACGATCGACATCAACTTCTGATCTCGATTTAGACAAGACGGCTTAGCCGAATAGCGAGGGGCCCGGTCGAAAGACCGGGCCCCTTTGCTTTTGGGTGTGCTCCGAGCCAGCATGCTTGCGGATCGGAGCGCACATGGCCTGGGACGACCTCGATCTCGAGAAGTTCGTGGACGAGCGACAGGCCGCCCGGGCCTTGCTCGCAGCCGCCCCGCTCAATGAGTCCGAGCGCCAGATCGTGGCCCGCGAGGCCGAGGCCCTTGTGCGCGAGACGCGCGGTGCGGTCTCCCGCGCTGGCGTGGTGCAGCGCTTCCTGCAGGAATTCAGTCTTTCGACCCAGGAAGGCCTGGCGCTGATGTGCCTGGCCGAGGCGCTTCTGCGCACGCCGGACACCGCCACGCGTGACCGGCTGATCGCCGAGCGGATCGCCTCCGCCGACTGGGCCTGCCACGTCGGCCGTTCCGACAGCCTGTTGGTCAACGCCTCGACATGGAGCCTGATGCTCACCGGCCGGCTGGTGGACCCCGATCCGGAGATGCGCCGGGACCTGCCGTCGTTCGTCCGCCGGCTGGCCGGCCGGGTGGGCGAGCCGGTGATCCGCGCCGCCATCGCCGCCGCGCTGCGGATCATGGGCGAACAGTTCGTCCTCGGACGATCCATCGAGCAGGCTCTGGGTCGCGCCGCTGCGGAAGGCTTCGTCTGTTCGTTCGACATGCTCGGGGAGGGCGCGCGCACCGAAGGCGACGCCGAGCGCTACGAAGCCGCCTACGCCGGTGCGCTGGAGCGGGTTGCGCAGGAGAACCGCCGGCTCGGGCCCGACCGCAGGCACGGCTTGTCGGTGAAGCTCTCCGCCCTGTCGTCGCGCTACGACGCCCTGCACGAAGCCCAGGTCTTCGACGGCCTCTATCCGCGGCTGGAGCGGCTGGCGCGCCAGGCGGCCGACAGTCAAACCGATCTCACGATCGACGCGGAGGAAGCTGATCGGCTGGTTCTATCGCTGAAGCTGCTGTCGCGGCTGGCCGCGTCGCCGGCACTAGCCGGCTGGTCAGGCTTGGGCCTGGCCGTGCAGGCCTATCAAAAACGCGCGCCACGGGTGATCGCCGCCGTGAACGGCCTGGCGCAAGAGAGTAGTCGCAGCCTGCATGTCCGCCTGGTGAAGGGCGCCTACTGGGACGCGGAAATCAAGCGGGCGCAGGTGGCGGGCCAGCCCGGATATCCGGTGTTCACCACCAAGGCGGCGACCGATCTGTCCTATCTGGTCTGCGCCCGCGCACTGCTGGCGAATGGACCGTCGCTGCGGTCGCTGTTCGCGACGCACAACGCCCACACCGTCGCGGCGGTGCGCGCCATGGCCGAGCAGGCCGGAACAACGCCGGTCTTCCAGCGCCTGCATGGCATGGGCGAGACGCTGTATGAGGCGGCCACGGCGCGTTACGGCCCACTGCCGGTGCAGGTCTACGCTCCGGTTGGCGAACACGAACAGCTGCTGCCGTACCTGGTGCGCAGGTTGCTGAAAAATGGCGCCAACACATCCTTCGTACACGCCCTGTCAGACCCGAACGCGCCGGCGGCCGCAGTCGCCGCCGATCCGATCGCGGTGGTGGAGGCGTCCGGTGGAGCGCCGCATCCTGGCATTCCGCTTCCGGCCGACCTGTTCCAGCCCGACCGCGCCAACAGCACCGGCGTCGACCTCACCCAGGCGGCGGAGCGCGAACGGTTGGCGCGCGCCATCACCGAGCTCGATCGCAGCCCCGAGAGCGCAGGGCCGATCGTCAGCGGTCGCGAGCGGCGCGCGGGCGCGGGCAGGCAGCGGTCTTCGCCGGCGGATCCTCATCGGGTGGTCGCAAGCACGTGGAGCGCTTCCGCCGATGACATCCAGGCCGCCTTCGCCGCTGCCGCCGGTGCTCAGCCAGCCTGGGACGCCCAAGGCGGCGCGGCGCGGGCGCGAGTGCTGCGCGCCATGGCCGAGGCTCTGGAGCACGACCGTGATCACCTGGTGGCGCTGTGCGTGCGCGAAGCGGGAAAGACGCTGGCCGACGGGGTCGCGGAGGTTCGCGAGGCCGCCGACTTCTGCCGCTACTACGCGATGCTCGCAGAGCGCCAGTTCGACGCGCCTGTGACGCTGAAGGGCCCGACCGGAGAGACCAACACCCTGAGGCTGAAAGGGCGGGGGGTGTTCGCCTGCATCAGTCCATGGAACTTCCCGCTGGCGATCTTCACCGGCCAGGTGGCCGCGGCGCTGGCCGCCGGCGACGCGGTGCTCGCCAAGCCGGCCGAGCAGTCCCCGGTGATCGCCGCGGCGGCGGTGCGCCTGTTCCACGCCGCCGGCCTGCCGGTCGACATCCTGCATCTGCTGCCGGGTGATGGCGGCGTGGTGGGTCAGGCGTTGGTCCAGCATCCATTGTGCGCAGGCGTCGCCTTCACCGGGGGCACGCAGACCGCCTGGGCGATCAACCGTGCGCTGGCGGCGCGGGACGGCCCTATCGTCCCGCTGATCGCCGAGACCGGAGGGCTCAACGCGATGTTCGTCGACACCACGGCCCTGCGCGAGCAGGTGATCGACGACGTCCTGGTCTCCGCCTTTGGATCGGCCGGCCAGCGCTGCTCGGCGCTGCGCCTGCTGTTCGCGCCGCACGAGACGGCGGACGGATTGATCTCAGGGATCGCCGAGGCGATGGACGCGCTCGTGGTGGGCGATCCGGCGGATGCCGCCACCGATATCGGGCCGGTCATCGACCGGGAGGCGCTGGGCGCGCTGCATGCGCACCTGGCCCGCCTGGAGGCCCAGGCAAAGGTGGTTCGCCGTCTGGGGACGCCGCACGCCGGGACATTCTTCGGCCCGACCCTGGCGGAGATCCCGGACGCCGCCTTCCTGCAGAGCGAGGTGTTCGGGCCGATCCTGCATGTGGTGCGCTACGACCCGGCCCAGATCGCCGCCGCGGCCGCGCCGTTGGTCGCCGCCGGCTACGGCCTGACGCTTGGCGTCCACAGCCGGCTGGACGGCTTCGCCGCCCAGGTGCTGGCGAGCGTGCCGGCTGGCAACGCCTATGTGAACCGGTCGATCATCGGCGCGGTGGTCGGCGTCCAGCCGTTCGGCGGCGAGGGGCTGTCGGGCACTGGGCCCAAGGCTGGCGGACCCAACAGCCTGCTTCGCTATGCGGTGGAACGCGCCTTGTCGGTGAACATCGCAGCCCAAGGCGGCGACCCTGGCCTGCTCAACCTCGATCCGTGAGCCTGCATGGACTCAAAGTGTTGTGAGGCGATCCGCCGCGCTTCCCCGCAACCCCTTGATCCTCATGGGGAGAGAGCCGACGTTAACCTTTCGTTGAGGAAAAAAGGCTGGGGACGGACCGTATCGGCCGTTGACGAGTCATTAGCCAAGTGTCCCCATATGTGGGTGGCGCAGGTGCTTCGCCCACAACATGTTGCGTCGGGCGGGGGGCTCGACGCGGTTACAACATAGAACAGGTTTTCGATCATGAGCGGCGGTGAAGCGGTAGTCCGTACGGTTTCCGACAGCACGCAGAGGTCGAACGGCAGGTTCGAACGACCGCAGCTCCAGCTCGTCCGCAAGGTGGAGGTGGATCGTTCGCGCGACGCCGAGTTGACCGATTTCGGCAAGACGACGCTCGAGGATCGCTATCTGCTGGCGGGCGAGTCCTACCAGGACATGTTCGCGCGCGTCGCCACCGCGTTCGCCGACGACGCCGACCACGCCCAGCGGATCTACGACTACATTTCCAACCTGTGGTTCATGCCCTCGACGCCGGTGCTGTCGAATGGCGGCGCATCGCGCGGGCTGCCGATCTCCTGCTTCCTCAACGCCGTGCCCGATAGCCTGGAAGGCATCATGGGCGTGTGGAACCAGAACGTGGCGCTGGCCTCCAATGGCGGCGGCATCGGCACCTACTGGGGCGGCGTCCGGTCGATCGGCGAGAAGGTCAAGGGCGCCGGCCAGACCAGCGGCATCATCCCGTTCATCCGGGTGATGGACAGCCTGACGCTGGCGATCAGCCAGGGCAGCCTGCGACGCGGCTCGGCGGCGGTGTACCTCGACATCCACCATCCGGAGATCGAGGAGTTCCTGGAGATCCGTAAACCCTCCGGCGACTTCAACCGCAAGTCGCTGAACCTGCACCACGGCATCTCCATCACCGACGAGTTCATGGAAGCCGTGCGCGACGACGCGCCCTTCGCCTTGCGCTCGCCAAAGAACGGCGAAGTCGTACGCCAGGTGAACGCCCGCTCGCTGTGGCAGAAGATCCTCGAGATCCGCCTGCAGACCGGCGAGCCCTACCTGATCTTCTCCGACACGGTGAACCGCGCCATGCCGCAGCATCAGCGTGAGCTGGGGCTCAAGGTGCGCCAGTCGAACCTGTGCTCCGAGATCATGCTGCATACCGGCGTCGACCATCTCGGCCAGGACCGCACAGCGGTCTGCTGCCTGTCGTCGGTCAACGCCGAGAAGTTCTTGGAATGGCGCGACCACCCGACCTTCATCGAAGACGTCATGCGCTTTCTCGACAACGTGCTGCAGGACTTCATCGACCGCGCCCCGTCGGAAATGGACCCTGCGGTCTACGCGGCGATGCGCGAGCGCTCCGTGGGCCTGGGCCTGATGGGCTTCCACTCGTTCCTGCAAAGCCAGAATGTTCCGTTCGAGTCGGCGCTGGCCAAGTCGTGGAACATGCGGCTGTTCAAGCACCTGCGCCGTCACTGCGACGCCGCCTCGCGCACGCTGGCGGCCGAGCGCGGCGCCTGCCCCGACGCCGCCGAGCGGGGAGTGATGGAGCGATTCTCCCACAAGCTGGCGATCGCCCCGACCGCGTCGATCTCGATCATCTGCGGCGGCACCAGCGCCGGCATCGAGCCGATCCCGGCCAACATCTACACGCACAAGACCCTGTCCGGCTCGTTCGCGGTCAAGAACCCGTATCTCGAGCGCCTGCTGGACGAGAAGGGCTGCAACACGCCGGCGATCTGGGACTCGATCCTGGAGAACGAAGGCTCGATCCAGCACCTCGACTTCCTCTCGGCCGACGAGAAGGATGTCTACAAGACCGCCTTCGAGATCGATCAGCGTTGGGTGGTCGAACTCGCCGCTGACCGGACGCCGGATATCTGCCAGTCGCAGTCGGTGAACATCTTCCTGCCGGGCGATGTCGATAAGTGGGACCTGCACATGCTGCACTGGCAGGCGTGGGAGCGGGGCTGCAAGTCGCTCTACTACCTGCGCTCGAAATCCGTGCAGCGCGCGGCGCACGCAGGCGGCGAAATGATCGCGGCGCTTGTCACCTCCACCGAACGCACCGACTACGAGGAATGCCTCGCCTGTCAGTAGGCGAGGACGGTCGAGGGGCTACACGTCTGCGGTTTGGAACTCATGCGCACTTCCTGCGGTTGGAAGTGTGTGGAAGGATCGCTTCCAAGCTGTGGCGTTGACCGGGCAGGGGGAGAGACGATGGGGCTGGCGGCCGTAGCGGCCTTGGCCGTGGGAGCAGGGATCGCAGGGCAGGCCATGGCCGCTCCGCAAACCCCCACATCCGTAACCACGGCGGTCAATTCCTCCGCCGCCCTTTTCGAAGATCCCATGGGACAACTGATGTCTCGCGAAGTGACCGTCGCCGATGGCCCGGTCGAATGGCGCGGCGCGCAGACGACGACACTCCACCTCAGCGAGGCCGGTGCGGCGATCGATTCGGTTCGGGTCAGCGTCGGCGGCGTTCTGCGCTCACCAGGCGGCCTGCCGCTGAATCTCGATCGCGCCGACTTCGACGCCCGGGTCTATGAGGTGTCGGTGGTGCGGGACTGGCCCGGCGCCTGGCGCGTCGGCGCCGGCGACTATGACCTCGATGTTTCGCCGCATGCCGGCGTCGGCGTGTCCAACCTGGGCGGCCAGGCCGAGGCTGGAGCCGTGGTGCGACTGGGCAAAGGGCTCGACGACGACGTCGCCCAACGACTGGGCGACATCGGCGTTCGCGATGGCGCCAGCTTTGGCGATCACGGACGCTGGTACCTGTTCGCCGCCGCCAGCGGACGCGCCGTCGGCCTCAACATGTTGCGTAGCGACGACGGCTGGGACCGCGCCGGCTGGTCGACAGATCCCTCCAGCGCCCTGATCGGCGACGCCCACGTCGGGATCGGCTATCGCCGCGGCGCCATGCAGACCTCGCTCGGCTATGTGCACCGCGAGGTGAAAGGCCAGCACATGATCTTTGGTCAGGAGACCCGCGACGACTCGATGGTCGCCTTCTCGCTGTCGATCAAGCCGCGCCACTGAATCTCGCCGCCAGGCGATAATTCACAAGATGTTGGGTTGGTGCGCCAACTTGCCGCTAGATGTTGTCGGCTTTCGGGGCCTATCGTGAGGCCTCAGCGTTCCCATCCGCGCTCCAGGAATCACCCCGTGACCGCTTCCAATCTCCGCGCCCTGCCTGGCCTGCTCACCCCGTCCTATGCCTACAAGCCGTTCCGGTATCCGTGGGCCTACGAGTTCTGGAAGAAGCAGCAGCAGGTCCACTGGATGCCCGAGGAGGTGCCTCTGGGCGAGGACTGCAAGGACTGGGCGACCAAGCTCAACGACCGTGAGCGTTCGCTGCTGTCGCAGATCTTCCGGTTCTTCACCCAGTCCGACGTCGAGGTGAACGACAACTACATGGAGCGCTACAGCCGCGTCTTCAAACCCACCGAGGTGAAGATGATGCTGGCCTCGTTCTCCAACATGGAGACGATCCACATCGCGGCCTACGCCCTGCTGCTCGAGACGATCGGCATGCCGGACTCCGAATTCACCGCCTTCCTGGATTTCCAGGAAATGCGCGCCAAGCACGACTACATGCAGACCTTCGGCGTCGAGACCCATGCCGACATCGCCCGAACGCTGGCCATGTTCGGCGGCTTCACCGAGGGGCTGCAACTGTTCGCCTCGTTCGCCATGCTGATGAATTTCCCGCGCCACAACAAGATGAAGGGCATGGGTCAGATCGTCTCGTGGTCTGTGCGCGACGAGAGCCTGCACTGCGAAGGCATCATCAAGCTGTACCACGCGTTCAACGCCGAGACCGGCGCGGTGACCAAGAGCGTCGCCGACGACATCGTCGACTGCTGCAAGACCGTGGTGGGCCTAGAGGACCGGTTCATCGACCTGGCCTTCGAAGCCGGTGAGGTCCAGGGCATGACCCCGGACGACATCAAGCAGTACATCCGCTTCGTCGCTGACTGGCGGCTGCGTCAACTGGCGCTGCCCGAGGCCTACGGCGTGAAGGAGAACCCGCTGCCGTGGCTGCAGTCGATGCTGTCGGGCGTCGAGCACGCCAACTTCTTCGAAGCCCGCTCGACGGAATACTCCAAGGCCGCCACCCGCGGTCAATGGGACGGCAAGGCCGGCGTGTGGTCGGAGTTCGATCTGCTGATGAACAAGCGCACGGAGTCCGCCTCGCTGGTGGAGTAGGACTCCCCAGCCGGCCTCAGATCGGCTCGCCGGTCACCGCCGGCGCGCGCGGCTCCTCGGCCAAGGCGCGGTAGGCGAATCCGGCCAGCACCGCGCCGACGACCGGCGCGACCCAGAACAGCCAGAGTTGCTGCAACGCCAGCCCGCCGACGATCAGCGCGGGCCCGGTGCTGCGGGCCGGGTTGACCGAGGTGTTGGTCACCGGAATGCTGATCAGGTGGATCAGCGTCAGGGCGAGCCCGATGGCGATCGGGGCGAAACCCGATGGCGCGCGCGTATCCGTCGCGCCCAGGATCACGATCAGGAAGCCGAAGGTCAGGATGATCTCGATGGTCAGCCCCGCGACTAGGCTGTAGCCGCCGGGCGAATGCTCGCCGTAGCCGTTCACCGCCAGACCGTTGGGCGCCAAGGTGAAGCCCGCCTGACCGCTGGCGATGAAGTAGATCGCCAGCGCTGCGATGATTGCGCCAACGACCTGCGCCGCCGCATAGGGCGCGATGTCCTTGGCCGGGAAACGCCCGCCGGCCCACAATCCGACCGTCACCGCCGGGTTCAGATGGCAGCCCGAGATGTGCCCGATCGAATAGGCCATGGTCAGGACCGTCAGGCCGAACGCCAGGCTGACGCCGACAAAGCCGATGCCGACGTCGGGAAAGCCGGCGGCAAGCACCGCACTGCCGCATCCGCCGAACACCAGCCAGAACGTGCCGAAGAGTTCGGCGAACAGCCGCTTTGGCAAGGACACCATCTTTTCGCCTCCCGACTTGCCGGATCGGCAAGGCGGCAAGCATGGCCGTAAGCCCCAGCGATGGCAAATCGTCCGCGCGGCGCGCTCAGCCCCAGGGCCCGCGGGGGCGGCCGGTGATCGGCACCGCGGTCGTCCTGCGCAAGGCGCGCCGCGAGGATGCAGGTGAACCGCCGCCGGCGATTTCCATCAGCGCCGCGACCCGGTTGTGCGTCGCCGGATGGGTGGAGAACAAGTTGTCCGCGCCCTGGCCGGACAGCGGGTTGATGATGAACATGTGACTGGTCGCCGGATTGCGTTCGGCGGTGTGGTTGGGAACACCGCGGGCGTAGGACTCGATCTTCTGCAAGGCGGCGGCGAGCGCCTGAGCGTCGCCGCTGATCTCCGCGCCGCCGCGATCGGCCTCGTACTCGCGGCTGCGGCTAATCGCCATCTGCACCAGCGCCGCGGCGATGGGCGCCAAAATCGCCAATGCGACCGTGCCGATCATCCCCATCGGCCGGTCACGGTCACCGCCGAAGAAGAAGGCCATGTTGGCGAGCGCCGAGATCGCGCCGGCGATCGTCGCAGTGACGGTCATGGTCAGGGTGTCGCGATTGCGGACGTGAGCCAGTTCGTGGGCCATGACGGCGCGGACCTCGCGCCGGTCGAGCATCTGCAGCAGGCCGATCGTGGCCGCAACCGCAGCGTGGTCCGGATCGCGGCCGGTGGCGAACGCGTTCGGCTGGTCGTTGGCGATCACATAGACCTTGGGCCTGGGCAGGCCTGCACCATCAGCCAGTTCGTGGACGTCAGCGACGAAGCTGCGGACCAGCGGTCGGCCGTCATCCGCCTCCACCGGCTGCGCGCCGTACATCCGCAGCACGATCTTGTCGGCGTTCCAGTAGCTGAACAGGTTCATGCCTGCCGCCAGCAAGAAGGCGATCGCCATGCCGGCAGGGCCGCCGATCATATAGCCGACGCCGATGAAGACGGCGGTCAGCGCCGCCAACAGCATGAAGGTTCGAAGGTGGTTGCGCATCGCTTCCCAGTTCGATGGGGGCGACCATCGCCCCATCACCGCAGATATGGGAAGTCTGCGCGGGCGGTGAAGAGGCGCCCGCGTCAGCTCCGCTGAGGCTCAGGGACCGGTTCCTCGATCTGGTCTTCCCACTTGGCCACCACCGCGGCGGCGACCGAGTTGCCGACCACGTTGGTCGCCGAACGCCCCATGTCGAGCAGGTGGTCCACCGCCAGAATCAGCAGCAGCCCCGCCTCCGGCAGATTGAAGTAGCTGAGGGTCGCGGCGATCACCACCAGGGACGCACGCGGTACGCCGGCCATGCCCTTCGATGTGATCATCAGCAACAGCAGCATGGTGATCTGCTGGCCCACGCTAAGTTCGACGCCGTAGACCTGGGCGATGAACAGGGTGGCGAAGGTGCAGTACATCATCGACCCGTCCAGGTTGAACGAGTAGCCGAGCGGCAATACGAAGCTCGCCACGCGGCGCGAGACGCCCCATTTCTGCAGTTCCTCCAGCGTCCGCGGATAGGCGGCCTCGGACGATGCGGTGGAGAAGGCCAGCAGGGCCGGCTGACGGATCGCGGCGATCAGCTTCAGCGCGCGCGGGCCCACGATCAGCACGCTGACGCCGATCAGCAGGCCCCAGAGCAGCGCCAGCGACAGATAGAAGCCTCCGACGAACTTGGCGTAGGTCCCCAGGATCTCCAGCCCCTGGGTGGTCACCGTGGAGGCCAGCGCGGCGAAGATGGCGAACGGCGCCAGCTTCATCACATAGCCGGTCACCTTGAGCATGATCGAGGCGATCTGGTCGACCAGGGCCAGCACCGCCGGCGCCTTGTCGTCGATCGCCGCCACCGCGGTGCCGACGAAGATCGAGAACACCACGATCTGCAGGATCTCGTTGTTGGCCATGGCTTCGACGATCGAGCGAGGCACCAGGTGGGTGATGAAGTCCTTGAGCGTGAACTTCGAGGCGTCGACCGCTGCGCCCGCCGTCTGAGCGTCGGGCAGGGTGAGCGACAGGTCGGCGCCTGGCCGCAGCAGGTGCACCATCAACAGGCCGATGCTCAGCGAGACGATGGAGGCGGTGATGAACCACCCCATGGTCTTGATCCCGACACGGCCGACGGCGGCCGCGTCCTCCATGTGGGCGATGCCGGCCACCAGGGTGGCGAACACCAGCGGGGCGATGATCATCTTGATCAGGCGCAGGAAGACATCGGTGATGATCGACAGCGTTTCGGCGAACGCCTTGCCCTGTTCGGGGGTGAGGCCCTGGTTGGCGGCCCAACCCACGCCGATCCCCAGCACCATGGCGGCGATCAGCAGGTAGGTGAACAGGCGATTCATGGAAGTGTCCCCGAGTGGTCGTCGACAGTTGTGGCCGGTGTGTCACGCGTCGTCCATCCCGCCGCCTCGATACCCGGCGCGATTGCGGGCTATATGGGCGACATGACCATTGAGGCGCAGGCGGCCGCCATCGTTGCGCGGCTGGACGACGAATACAGGCGATCGGTCGGGGCGTTGCGCGCCGATCTGAAGCGGTTCCTCGCTGGCGGCGGGCCGCCGCAGGCCGCCTTGCGGGCCAGCGGCGCCTATGCCTATCCAGAACTGCGTCTGAACTGGCCGGTGGGCAAACCCTATCCGCGGATCGGCCGCTCCTATGCGCGCATGGCCCACCCGGGGCGCTACGCGGTGACCGTGACGCGGCCGGACCTGTACCGCGACTATCTGATCGAGCAACTCACCCTGTTGATGCGGGACTTCGAGGTGGAGCTGGATGTCGGGCGATCCACCCAGGAGATCCCGTTTCCCTATGTCCTCGACGGAGCCACGGACAGCGCCCAGGTCGACTTGGACGCCGCGGCCATCGCGCGCTGGTTCCCGACCACGGAGCTCGCCGAGATCGGCGACGAGATCGCCGACGGCCTGTGGAGCCCGGCGCTGGAGGCCCATCGCCCGCTGGCGCTGTTCGACGGGCTGCGCACCGACTTCTCCCTGGCCAGGCTCGCCCACTACACGGGCACGCCGGTGGAGCACGTCCAGCAGTTCATCCTGTTCACCAACTATCACCGTTACGTCGACGAGTTCGTCCGCTGGGGGCTGGAGCAGCTGCAGGGGGACGGTCCCTACACCGCGCTTTCGGCGGCGGGCGGAGCCTTGGTCGACGCGGGGACGCCGGATGCGGCGGGCGTCGTGGCCGCGGCCGCCTGGCGACGTCACCAAATGCCCGCCTACCACCTGATGGCTCCGGACCGGCGCGGGATCACCCTGGTCAACATCGGCGTCGGTCCGTCGAACGCCAAGACGATCACCGACCACCTGGCGGTGTTGCGTCCACAGGCCTGGTTGATGATCGGCCATTGCGGAGGCCTGCGCGACAGCCAGACCATCGGCGACTATGTGCTGGCTCACGCCTACCTGCGCGACGACCATGTACTCGACGACGTGTTGCCGCCGGAAGTGCCGATCCCGCCGATCGCCGAAGTCCAGGTGGCGCTGAGCGCGGCGGCCGAGCAGGTGACCGGCGAGACCGGCGAAATGCTCAAGCGACGCCTACGGACCGGGACCGTCGTCACCACCGACGACCGGAACTGGGAGCTGCGCTTCTCGTCCAGCGCGCTGCGGTTCAACCAGTCGCGCGCCGTGGCCATAGACATGGAGAGCGCCACGATCGCCGCCCAAGGCTACCGGTTCCGGGTGCCGTACGGCACGCTGTTGTGCGTCTCCGACAAGCCGCTGCACGGCGAGATCAAGCTGCCGGGCCAGGCCAACGCCTTCTACGAGCGCGCCATCGGCCAGCACCTGCAGATCGGCGTGGCCACCATGGACCTGCTGCGGCAGGAAGGCCCGAGGCTGCATTCGCGCAAGCTGCGCAGCTTCGACGAACCTCCGTTCCGATGAGCCGCCGTCCAGTGCGGCGACGGGCGAGAGCGCCAAACGGATCGCGCCCGCCGCGGCTGTTGGGCCAGGGCGGGCGCTTTCAGGGACGGAACCTCTCCGACAGGTTCGTGAGACGACACTGCGCCCGGGATCGAACACCGGCCAATCACCTCGGTGTGAGACACGCCGACGTGTTCATGGTTCAGCTTCTAAAGGGAAATTCCTGCGCATGACGCCTCTCGACGACCGAGGCCTCACGCTGGGCGACGGCTTGTTTGAGACTGTCCTGGCGTTGGACGGCGTGCTGGTCGGCGTCGCCGCGCATCTGGATCGCATGGCGCAGGGCTGCGCGGTGCTGGGACTGCCGATGCTGGACAGGGGGCGGGCGCAGGCCGAAATGCAGGCGAGCCTGGCGGGTGTCGGATCGCACGCTCGGGTCGCCGTACGCCTGACGCTGACCGCAGGCTCAGGCGGGCGCGGGCTCGACCGTCTGACGTCGCCGTCGCCGCGGCTGTTCGCCACCGCGGCGCCTGCGCCTGCGCCCGCCGGTCCCGCGCGTCTGTTGGTCAGTACGGTGCGACGCAATGCGGCTTCACCGACCTCACGCCTGAAGTCGCTTTCCTATCTCGACAATGTGCTGGCGCGCCGCGAGGCGAGCGGCGGCGGTTGCGACGAGGCCGTGATGCTCAATGCGGCGGGGGAGGTGGCCTGCGCTGCGGCGGCGAACATCTTCTGGCTGCGCGAGGGGCGCATCTTCACGCCGGCGCTGGCCTGCGGCGTGCTGGCGGGCACCATGCGCGCCAGAGTGATGGCGGCGAGCGCCGCAGCCGGTGTTCAAGTCATCGAAACGCATGGAGATCTGGTGGAGCTGGAGGCGGCCTCGGCGGCCTTCCTCACCAATGCGCTGATCGGCGTGCGGCCGGTGGAGCGGGTGGGAACGACCGCGTTCGACCCTTCGGCCTTGGTGCAGCGCCTGGCCGACGCCGTCGCCTGATCCAGGCCCGGTTCCCTAGGTGCAATCCGCGCAGGCGATCACCTCGGTGCGGCGCGGCCGGTGGTAGTAGGTCTCGTTGAAGCGCACGACGTTCGGCAGGATCTGGCTGATGAACGAGTCGTAGTCGAAGCGCAGGTCGGTCTTGACGATGCTTTCGTTGGCCGCGATCAGGCCCACCGGGAAGCCGGCGACGACTGAGTTCTTGGGCGCGAGCTTGGGCAGGGCGGTTCCGACCGAGACGCTCCACACCACGCGGGCCACGCCGCCGGCGTCGGCCTGGACATTGGTGATGCGGATGCTGAGGTCCGACGGCGCGCCCGGATCGACGATCGCCGTTCCGATCTGGATGATGTCGGTGAGCGTGGCGGCGTTCACCGACGTCGACTGGGCGACTAGGTCGCCGACGATCGAGGCGGCGTGGCCGGCGCGTCGTTCGGCCATCATCACCAGAGTGAGCGCTGCGAGGCCCAGGTAAAGCAGCACCATGATCGGCGCGATCATCGCGAACTCGACGGCGGAGACGCCGCGCTGATCTCGGAGGAGGCGTGTTAGGAACATTTCGAGCCTACCGGCAGGGTGCTGCTGAAGGGTTCGTTGCGGAAGGCGGAGATGGAGTTGATCATCCGCTTGTTCGACCCGGCGCCCATGTTCTGCAGTGCATTGTTGAGCAGCGGCGTGTACAGTTTCCACTGATAGTGCGTGCGGACCAGGACGATGTCGGTAGGCTCGCCGGGCGACCAGCAATTGGCGGCCGGATCCAGAGGGTTGTAGGTCGCCGGATTGAGTTGCGGGTAGTTCGCCAGGTCGTTGAATGTCGCGAAGGTGCGCACATCAAGACTGAGGTCGGTCGAACAACTCGCCTGAAGCCACGACATCTTGGTGCAGACCAGGAGCTTGAAATCAGCCTTGGTGTTGCCGGCGCTGGTCTGGAACTCACCGGTGCGGATCTGGCGCGAGGCCGACTCGGTAGCCGCCTCCAGGGTGGTCGAGACGATGAACACCATCGCCAGCTCGACGATGCCGAACAACAGCAGCAGGAACGGGAAAGAGACCAGGGCGAACTCGACCGCGGTCGCGCCGCGCCGGGCGCGGGCGAACCGTTGGAAAAGTCGTCGTGGTTCGCGAATTCGCGGCATCACCAGCTTCGCCCCCAAAGGCCTTCGCTGTGAGTATCCGCGATCCAGGCTAATCGAGGCTTAAGGGGCCGGGGCCGCCGCTGCGGGGTCGGAAGTCGCCGGCGTCGAGGCGGCGGCCGGCGGGCCGACCCGTTCGCACAGCGAACTGCAGGCATAGCTGACCATCTGCGGCCCTCGGAAGATCGAGACGCTGGCTTCCGGTGCGGTGACCACCAGGTCGCGCTCCAGGATTGTGCGGCCGGCGCGATCGACGACGATCAGGTTGGTCATGCCGTAGGCCTTGCCCAGGACCACGACGTTGCGCGAGTCGATCATGCTGACGTCGGCGATGCCGGGATTGCCGACGATCACGTCCCGGGCCGGCGCGCTCAGCCGGATTCTCGCGCTCTGATCGAGGCGGACGGCGAAGGTTTCCGCAAAGGCAGGCTGGGCTGCGAGGGTGGCGGCGACAGCGAGGAGTGCGAGGCGGCGCATGGGAAGCTCCGATTGTTCGGGCCAAAAAATGCGCCGCAATGGTCAACAAAGCCTGAAGCTTCAGCGCCCTTGCGCGCGCGAGAGTCTTAAATGTGAAATCGACGATTCCGGCCTGTTTCCGCGGCGTGGTTAATCGATCCTAATAGTAAATCAAAGTAAACCATATATATAATTTGTCGAATACTTCCAGGTTTACTCCACATTAAGTGAGCCAGGCGATAGTCGCTTCAATTCGGGGGCGAGCAGTTTCCAGCGGATGTCCAAAAGGCGTCGGTTGCTCGCTGCAGAAGGAGATCGAGCACATGTCCAAATTCGTGAAGCGTTTCATGCACGACCAGTCGGGCGCGACCGCAATCGAATATGGCCTGATCGCTGCGCTTATTGCGGTGGTGCTGATCAGTGCGCTCCAAACTCTCAGCGGGAAAATCGGCGGAACCTTCAATGCCGCCAGCGCCAAAATGCCTTAGCCACCGCTGCAAGTAACGCCGCGGCTCAATCTCTAGCCTAATCTAAAAGGACCCCAACAATGACCAACTTCATCAAGCGTTTTTCGAACGACGAATCCGGCGCCACGGCCATCGAATACGGCCTGATCGCGGCTCTGATCGCGCTGGTGCTCGTCGGCGCCCTGACGACCCTCGGCCCGAAGGTCGCCGGTACGTTCAACAAGGTCGCGAGCAGCATGCCGTAAGACCTACGGGTCTTATAGAAGCATCATTACAGGGGCTGCGGCGCGAGAGCGCCGCAGCTCTTTTTTTGCGTCTGCGGATCCGTGGTTCGCCGGCGCAACGCTCTGTTCACCCAATCCGAGCAGCATGCCGCCGACAAAGGTGCGCACGATGCTTCCCGCTCTTCAGATGATCCTGGTGATGGTGTTCCCGGCCCTGGTGACCGTAGGAGGCTTGCGCGACCTGACGAGCTACATCATCCCCAACTGGATCTCGATCACGCTGGCGGCGGCTTTCCTGCCAGCCGCATTGGCGGTCGGGGCGCCGCTGGGCGACATCGGCCTGCACGCGGCGGTCGGCGCGGGCGCGCTCGTCGCCGGCATGGTGATGTTCGCGCTCGGCTGGATCGGCGGCGGCGACGCCAAGCTTTTCGCGGCGGCGGGCCTGTGGCTGGGGTGGCCGGCCTGCCTGATCTTCATCGCCGCCACGGCGGTCGCCGGCGGCGCCCTCGCCCTCAGTCTGTTGATGCTGCGTTCGATCTGGCTGCGGCCGTTCCTGCCGGGCGGACCGGCCTGGTTCGGCCGTCTGGTGGAGCCGGGCGAAAGCGTGCCCTACGGCGTCGCCATCGCCATCGGGGCGCTGGCCGCCCTGCCTTACTCCACCCTGCCGAACCTCATGGCCGTGGCTTTCTGAAGCACCTTTAGCGGGCGTTAACCATGGACCGGCCAAGGTCCATCGACCGCAGAATGTGGACATCCGAGTCGCGCACGTCCCCGAAAAGACGGGGCGATCGCCAATTTCCCGCCAGGCGGGACGGAAATCGAGGTCATGGGCGCGGTCCGAATAGCCATCATCGCCATCGCCGGGATTGCGGGCGTCGCGC
Organism: Phenylobacterium sp.; assembly: GCF_030693805.1. Taxonomy (GTDB): domain Bacteria; phylum Pseudomonadota; class Alphaproteobacteria; order Caulobacterales; family Caulobacteraceae; genus Phenylobacterium. The sequence continues at coordinate 11,339 of NZ_JAUXZW010000323.1, read as the reverse complement.
TCGCCTTCCTCATTCACGGCATGATGGCTCCCAAGCCAGTCGCACCGGTTGCGGTCGCTGCTGTCTCCAAACCCATGGCCCAGGTGTTGGTCGCCAAGAAGGACCTGCCGATCGGCTGGCGCATCACGCCCGCTGATCTGAACTGGCAGGCCTGGCCGATCGAAGCGCTCAACGCGAACTTCATCACCGACGGCGCGGCGCCAACGCCGCAGCCGAAGGACGCCGCCGGCAAGGTCGCCAAGACCGCGACCCGCGCCGCCACCGACCTGGTCATGGGCCAGGGCCCGATGCAGGCGTTCGAAGGCGCAATCGTCAAGGAAGCCCTGATGGCAGGCGAGCCGATCACCGCGCGCAAGGTCGTGCGGGCGGGCCAGAGCGGATATCTGTCCGTCGTCCTGCAGCCTGGCATGCGCGCCATGGCCATCCCGGTCACCGCCGAAACGGGCGCGGGCGGGTTCATACTCCCGGGCGACCGTGTCGACGTCCTGCAGTCGCGGGCTCAGGACAACGGCGGCTCCAAGGCCTTCGTCACCGAGACCCTGATGCAGAACCTGCGAGTCCTGGCCATCGACCAGACCACGTCGCCGGAGGCCGACGCCAAGACCGTGGTCGGCGCCGTCGCCACCCTGGAAGTCCCGTCGTCCGACGCCGAGGTTCTGGCGCGTGGCAAGGCCCAGGGCGAGATGATCCTGGCCCTGCGCTCCTATGCCGATGTGGGCGGCGCCTCGGGCCGCGGCGGGCCTGCCGCCCGCGAGCAGAGCGTCAACATCATTCGAGCCGGCAACTCCACAGAGGTCGCAGTCCGATGATCTGCAAGTTCGTCCTGCCCCTGGCGTTGCTGGCGGCGGCTCTGGCGCCGATGTCGGCGTCCGCCCAGAGCGTCACCCAGAACGCCGGACTGGCGATGTCCAGCGACGCCGCAGCGGCGTCCTCGGTGGTCCGGGTCAATCTCGCCGGCGCGGGCGCCGCCCAATCGCTGTCGCTGCCCAAGGGCAAGTCGGCCATCGTCGAGCTGCCCACCGACGCCCGCGACGTCCTGGTCACCAATCCCACGGTCGCCGACGCGGTGCTGCGTACGCCCCGACGGATCTATGTGATGGGCATCGCCGCCGGCCAGACCGACGCGGTGTTCTTCGACGCCGCCGGCCGACGCATCCTGTCGCTTGACATCCGCGTCGACCAGGACACCTCGGCCACCGCCCAGACGATCAACCGGCTGCTGCCGGGCTCCGCCGTGCGCGTCGACGCCATGAACGACAGCATCATCCTATCCGGCCAGGTGCCGAGCCTCGCCGACGCCGACCGCGCGGTGCAGATCGCCCGCGCCAGCGTCGGCAAGGACGACCAGGTGGTCAACCTGCTGGGCATCGCCGGCAAGGACCAGGTGATGCTCAAGGTGCGCATGGTCGAGATGGAGCGCAGCGTGATCAAGCAGCTGGGCTTCGACATCAACGCCGTGCTCAATCAGGTCGGCGAACCCCAGTTCATCTTCGGCAAGTCCGCCACCTTCGGCGTCAATGGCTCGCTGCTCGGCGGCCTGACAGGGGGTCTGAACTTCGATTCCACCAAGGGACCTGTCATGCAGGTCCCTTGCGGTTATCCGCCTCCCAACGAGGCCGTGCAGTGCGACATCATCTCCCGTAGCGGCGGCAATTCCGACACTGCGACGGTCAAGAGCGGCCTCGCTGGCGACCCTGGCCTGAATCAGGCGACCAGCATGATTAAGGCGTTTGAGCGCGTCGGCTTGGTCCGCACGCTGGCCGAGCCGAACCTCACCGCGGTGTCGGGCGAGTCGGCCAAGTTCCTGGCCGGCGGTGAATTCCCGGTCCCGGTCGGCCAGGACAACGACGGCCGCGTGACCGTCGAGTTCAAACCCTTCGGCGTCGGCCTCGGCTTCACCCCGGTGGTGCTGTCCGGCGGCCGGATCTCGCTGAAGATCTCCACCGAGGTCTCCGAGCTGACCGCCCAGGGCGCCTTCTCGATCGGCAACGGATCCGGCGCGCCCGGCCTCACCATCCCGGCGCTGAACGTTCGCCGCGCCGAGACCATGGTCGAACTGCCGTCCGGCGGCTCGATGATGATCGCGGGCCTCTTGCGCGAACAGACCCGCCAGAACCTGGATTCCCTGCCCGGGATGATGAACCTGCCCGTGCTGGGCACCCTGTTCCGCTCGCGCGACTACCTGTCGGGCGAGACCGAGCTGGTGATCATCGTCACCCCCTATCTGGTGGGCGCGACCAATCCCGCGGCGCTGCAGACCCCCGCCGACGGCTTCAAGATCGCCAGCGACCCGGAGACGGTCCTGCTGGGACGCATCAACCACGCCTACAAGGCCAAGCCGGCTCCGGCCGCGGCCCCCTCCTACCAAGGCCCCTACGGCTACGTGATCGAGTGAGCGCCATGACCCGCCACATCTTCCTGAATATCGCGACCGCGGGCTTGAGCGCCTTGGTGCTCAGCGGCTGCATCAGCCCTGTTCCCGACGCGGTCGAAAACCCGCTGACGCCGACTCAGCAGTTCGAGGCGAAGGTCTCGTCCGTACCGGAGGAGGTGCGGCTGGCGATCCACGCCGGTGGGCTGTCATCGGCCCAGGCCGAAGCGCTGAAGGATCTCGTCGCCGGCTGGCGCTCGGAAGAGGGCGGCATGATCGGCATCCAGGCGCCGCATGTCGGCGTCGACGGCGCCGCGGCGTACCGGATGAGCGAGGGCGCCCGCGCCTTCCTGATCGGCCAGGGTGTGCCGGCCGATCAGATCGAACTGGTCGGCTACGATCCCAAGGGCGACCCGCGCCCGCCGCTGCTGGTCGGATACCTGAGCTATCGCACCGAAATCCCGGAGTGCGGCAAGTCCTGGCCCAGCATCACGCGGACCATCGCCAACAAGCCGACGCCGAACTTCGGTTGCTCGATCACCGCGAACATGGCGGCCCAGATCGCCAATCCGGCGGACCTGCTTGGCCCGCGCGCCTCGGATCCGGCCGACGCCGGCCGCCGCATGGAGGTGCTGACCAAGTACCGAAAGGGCGAGCTTACGGCGACGAAAAAGGACGACAACGCCACCGGCGCTGTCTCGAAGGCAATCAACTAGGGCGCGATCCGATGAAGCCTCAATCCACCGCCCCCGATCCCTTCGACATGAGGTTCGAGGCGGACGACGACTTTGCCCCGACCCCGGACGAAGGCTGGCATGAAGCCGCCTTCGAGGGCGTGTCTGCGGCCCCCGATACGCCGCCGGATTCGAGCCTTGGCGACTTCGACGACCTTGAGATCATGCCCGCCATGGTCGAGGCGCCGCGGCCCAATCCGGTGCACGAGATCATCGCCGGCGCCGAGGCGATGCTGGGTGAGACCCTGGTCCCGCGCATCACCATCCACGCCTTTCTCGCCACGCCCGATGTGATCGAAGCCGCGGAAGCCGCGTCCAACGACCGTCGCATGGAGCGCGTGGTCACCACGATCCGCCCGGGCGGCCTGCCCGGCGCGCTGCAGGCCTATCAGACCCAAACGACGCCCTCTTTGATCATCGTTGAGAGCCTGGACGGGCCCGGCGAACTGCTCGCGGGCCTCGACCAGCTCGCCGAAGTCTGCGATCCGGGGACCAAGGTCGTGGTCATCGGCGCGGCCAACGATATCGCGCTCTACCGCGAGCTGATCCGCCGCGGCGTCAGCGAGTACCTGGTGCCGCCGCTCAACGCCCTGCAGATCGTCCGCTCTGTCTCCACCCTCTATTCGGACCCGTCCGCGCCGTTCGTCGGACGTCAGGTGGCGTTCTGCGGCGCCAAGGGCGGCTCTGGCTCCTCGACCATCGCCCACAATGTCGCCCACTCGATCACCGAGCGGCTGCAGATCGGCGCTGTCCTGGTCGACCTGGACCTGCCGTTCGGCACCGCCGGGCTCGACTTCAACCAGGACCCGCTGCAAGGCGTGGCCGATGCGCTCAGCCAGCCCGACCGGCTGGACCCGGTGTTAATGGACCGCATGATGGCGCGCTGCACCGAGCGGCTGTCGCTGTTCGCCGCGCCGGCGACGCTCGACCAGGACTACGAGATCTCCAACGAGGCCTATGACGAGGTCACCAACAAGATCCGCGGCGCAGCCCCGTTCGTGATCCTCGACCTGCCGCACGCCTGGAGCGCCTGGAAGCGCAAGATCCTGCTGTCCTCGGACGACCTGGTGATCGTGGCAACGCCGGACCTGGCCTCGCTGCGCAACGCCAAGAACATGATCGACCTGGTGCGCCGGGCGCGTCCGAACGATGCGCCGCCCCGGCTGGTCCTGAACCAGGTCGGCCTGCCCGGCCGCCCGGAGATCCCGGTCAAGGATTTCGGCGCCGCGCTCGGGATCACGCCCGCCGTGGTGCTGCCTTTCGACGCCAAGCTGTTCGGCCAGGCGGCCAACAACGGTCAGATGATCGCCGAGATCGGCCCCAAGTCGAAGGCCGCCGAAGCGCTCGACAATCTGGCCCAACAGATTGGCCGGCGCGAACCGCCGGCGGTCCAGAAGGCCAGCCTGATCTCCAGCTTCTTCAAGCGTAAGTAGCCCGCATGTTCGGCAAGCGCCCAGGCGAGCCCGCCACACCGAAGGTCAAGGACGCGCCGCCGCCGGCGCCGCAGGGTGGTCCTGCGATCGCCACCCGCCCGCAACGCACCGACGCGCCGCCGCCCAAGGAGCGTGCGCCAGCCGTCGCCGGTCCCAAATCAACCTTCGCGTTCGAACAACTGCAGTCGGCGCAGGGGCCGACGCCGATGACCAATGTCGTCCGCGAGCAGTCGGAATTCTATCACGCGACGAAGACCACGATCTTCAACGCCCTGCTGAACACGATCGACCTTTCGCAACTGGCGCAGCTCGACACCAAGGCGGCTTCGGAGGAGATCCGCGACATCGTCGCCGAACTGGTGGCGATCAAGAACGTCTCCATGTCGGTGGTCGAGCAGGATCACCTGGTCCAGGACATCATCAATGACGTCCTGGGTTACGGCCCGCTGGAACCCTTGCTGGCCCGCGACGACATCGCCGACATCATGGTCAACGGCGCCAACCGCGTGTTCATCGAAGTCAGCGGCAAGGTTCAGCTGACCAATGTGCGCTTCCGCGACAACACCCAGCTGATGAACATCTGTCAGCGGATCGTCAGCCAGGTGGGCCGGCGCGTCGACGAAAGCTCGCCGATCTGCGACGCGCGCCTGCCGGACGGCAGCCGGGTCAACGTCATCGGTCCGCCTCTGGCTCTGGACGGTCCCACGCTGACCATCCGGAAGTTCAAGAAGGACAAGCTGACGATGAAGAACCTGGTGGAGTACGAATCCATCAGTGCGGAAGGCGCGCGCGTGCTGGGCGTGCTGGGCGCCTGCCGATGCAACACGCTGATCTCCGGCGGCACCGGCTCCGGCAAGACGACGCTGCTGAATACGCTGACCGCGTTCATCGACCCGACCGAGCGGGTGGTGACCTGCGAAGACGCCGCCGAACTCCAGCTCCAGCAGCCGCACGTGGTGCGGCTCGAAACCCGCCCGGCCAATCTGGAAGGCCAGGGCCTGATCACCATGCGCGATCTGGTCAGGAACTGCCTGCGGATGCGTCCTGAGCGGATCATCGTCGGCGAAGTCCGTGGACCTGAAGCCTTCGATCTGCTGCAGGCGATGAACACCGGCCACGACGGATCCATGGGCACGCTGCACGCCAACAGCCCGCGTGAAGCCATCAGCCGTCTGGAATCAATGATCACGATGGGTGGCTACGGCCTGCCCTCGAAGACCATCCGCGAGATGATCGTCGGCTCGATCGACGTGATCATCCAGGCCGCGCGCCTGCGCGACGGTTCGCGGCGCATCACTCACATCACCGAGGTTGTGGGGCTGGAAGGCGAGGTGATCATCACCCAGGACCTATTCCTCTACGAGATCACCGGCGAGGACGCGGAAGGCCGCGTGGTCGGTCGTCACCGTTCCACCGGCATCGCACGGCCGCGCTTCTGGGATCGGGCACGCTACTACGGCCTGGAACGGGAACTGGCCGAAGCCCTCGACGCGGCGGAATAGCCATGAGCCCGATGGTCCTCACCCTGCTCGCCGCCGTCCTGTGCTTCGTCACGGTCGCCGGCTTCGGATTCGTCCTGGTCGGCGGGGACTCCGCGCAGACCCGGACGTTGAAACGCGCTCAGACCATCGTCGGGCGCGGCGAAGCCGCCGAGGGCGGCCGTGGCCGTCGCGCCCAGTCGGGGCCAGACCAGCGCCGCCGCCAGATCCTCAAGACCCTCAAGGATCAGGATCGGCAGGCGAAGAAATTGCGGCTGACGCTCAGCGCGCGGCTTCAGCAGGCAGGGCTCAGCGGAGAGGTCAAGGGCTTCTGGATCTCCAGCGGCGTCCTGGGCTTCGTCGTTGCGATCGGGGTCATTGCGCTGGGCCAGTCGCCGATCATCGCGCTGGCGCTGGGCGGTGCTGCGGCGTTCGGCCTGCCCCGCTGGGTCGTAGGCTTCCTGGGCCGTCGCCGCACGAAGGCGTTTACGGCCGCATTCCCGGACGCCATGGACATCGTCGTGCGCGGCATCCGATCGGGCCTGCCCGTGCACGACTCGCTGCGGGTCATCGGCGCGGAGACCGCCGAGCCCCTGGCCGGAGAATTCCGTCGACTGGTCGAGAACCTCGGCATGGGGCTTTCGGTCGAGCAGGCGCTGGAGCGCATGCATGAGCGCATGCCGACGCCCGAAGTGCGGTTCTTCTCGATCGTGCTGACCATCCAGCAGAAGACCGGCGGCAACCTGGCCGAAGCCCTCGGCAACCTTTCCGGCGTGATCCGGGCGCGTAAGCTGATGCGCGAGAAGATCAAGGCGATGTCCGGCGAGGCGGTGGCCTCGGCCTGGATCATCGGCTCCCTGCCGCCCGGCGTAGTCGCGCTCATCACCGCGATGAGCCCCGAGTACATGATGGTGCTGTTCACTGACCGTCGCGGCCAACTGATGCTGCTCGCCGGCATCACGTGGATGAGCATCGGCATCTTCGTGATGCGCAAGATGATCAACTTCCGCCTCTAGAACGGATCGCCGATGGACATCGTCAAGGTTCTCACCGATCCGCAGAACATCGTCTCCGCCTTGAGTGCGGTGGTGGTGTTCGCCACGATCGTGACCATCGCTCAGCCGCTGCTGATCCGCTCCACCCTGGAGACCCGGCTGAAGTCGGTGTCGACGCGGCGCGAGGAGTTGCGGCGCAAGTCGCGCGAGGCGCTGGCCAGCAAGAGTTCGAACTCGCTGCGCCAGACCGATGAGGGCCTGCACAAGACGATTGTCGAACGGCTGCAGCTGTCGCGGCTGCTGGAGGATCCGCAAGTCGTCGAGAAGCTGGCCCAGGCCGGCTACCGCGGGCCGCGCCCGGTGACCATGTTCTATTTCTTCCGTTTCGTGCTGCCGTTCGTGTTCGGCGCGGCGACGGCGTTCTACCTGTTCGTGATCAACGACTTCGGCATGCCGATGTTGACCCAGATCGCCGCCTCGGTCGGTGGTCTGACGCTCGGCTACTACGCGCCAAACGTCTACATCAGCAATGTCTCCCAGAAGCGACGGGAGTCGATCGTCGGCGCCTTCCCCGACGCCCTCGACCTGTTGCTGATCTGCGTGGAAAGCGGCATGTCCATCGAAATGGCCATCCAGAAGGTGAGCCAGGAGATCGGCGGAAGCTCCATCGAGCTGGCCGAAGAACTGACCCTGCTCACCGCCGAGCTGTCGTACCTGCCGGAGCGCCGCCAGGCTTACGAAGGCCTCGCGCGCCGCACCAACCATCCGGGCATCCGTTCTGTGACCACCGCGATGATCCAGGCTGAGCGCTACGGCACGCCGCTGGGCACGGCCCTGCGCGTGATGGCCAAGGAAAACCGCGACATGCGCATCGCGGGCGCGGAAAAAAAGGCCTCGCAGCTTCCCGCCAAGCTCACCGTGCCGATGATCCTGTTCTTCCTGCCAGTGCTGTTCGTGGTGATTCTCGGCCCGGCGGTCATCAAGGTCAGCGACATGATGGCGACCAAGCCGGTCTAGGCGTGGCGTGGGGACGGCGCGCTGCGTCGTCCCGTCGAACCCTCAGGAGCACGCTTAGGGTTGGGCGCGCAGGGCGTCCCAGGAGCGTTGCGTGGGAACGCCGCCGGCGCCGCTGACCGCGCGCAGATAGGCCAGGTTGTTCGCCACCATCTCCGGCGGAAGATCCTGGCGCGCCAGCTTCTCGGCCTCTGCGAGCCGCCCTTGCATCCCCAGCACGAGCGCCAGGTTCTGGCGGATGTAGGCGTTGGCCGTAGGCTTCGACGCGGCCAGGCGCAGCATGCGTTCAGCGTCGGCCATCTGGCCGTGCCCGGCCTGGTACATGGCGTAGTTGGCCAGCACCGACGGCTCTTCCGGCGCCAACGTCATCGCCTTCTGATGCGCGGCGAGAGCCTCATCGTCGCGGCTGGCCTGCTCCAGGGCGACGGCTAGCAGCGACACCGGCCGCCAGTCCCTGGGCGCGAGCGCCGCCGCCTTCTGAGCGGGCGCAACGGCATAGAAACCCTGGCCTCGGCTGATATGGGCGCGGGCGACCTCAAGGAGGGCGTCGCGATTATCCGGCTCGATGAGCAGCACCCGTTGGGCCGCCTCGACCGCCTCGTCGTACTTGCCGAGCGAACGCATGGCCCGCGCAAGGTTGACGCCTGCGCCCGCGTCACGGCCATCGCGTTCGACTTCACGGGTCCAGAACGTGGCGCGCGCCAGCGGATCGCCGCGCTGGGCCATGGCCCGTTCCTCCGCCGTGGCCTTCTGCCGCGCCGGCGCAGCGGTCTCGGTGGTCGCGGGCAGCGGTTGGACGCGTTCCTTGGCGAGCGCCAGCGGCGCCTGCGTCAACATCAGCGCGGTTGCGGCAAGGATCGACATGCGACACATGGGAAAGGGTGGCTCCTGATGTTCCGCGATGAGCATCGGGCCGCCGCTTGAAGGAAGCGTTAAGCATAATCTTCGGGTCTGCCGCATGAACGAGTCCATCGTCGAAACCCCGGCCGCAGGCGCCGTCGTCGTCCATGCATTGCAGGAAAGCGAACTGGCCGGTTTCCTCGAAGGTCGGCAGGCCTTTCTCGCCGGCTATGCGCAGACCAGCGACTTCAAGGCCAAGGCCGGCCAGATCCTGATCGCCCCGAACACCGAGGGCGCCATAGACCGGGTCCTTTTTGGTCTTGGCGGATCGGCCGACCCGATGGCGTTGCGCGCCCTGGCCGCCAGGCTTCCGGCGGGCGACTACCGGCTGGCCGCGACACCGGCCGGCATGAGCGCCGATCAGGCGGCCCTGGCCTTCGCCCTCGGGGCGTATCGCTATGGGCGATACAAGCAGGGCGGCGTGGGCGACCACGCGCGGCTGTTCGTCGAGGGCGCGGACGTCGCCGAGGTGCGCCAGCAGGCTCACGCCTGCGCCCTGGCCCGCGACATGATCAACACGCCCGCCAATGACATGGGGCCGCTGCAGATCGAGACCATCGCCCGGGAAATCGCCCACCACCACGGCGCGCAGATCACCGTGATCACCGGCGAGGGCCTGCTGGAGGCCAACTATCCAGCCATCCACGCCGTGGGTCGGGCGGCCGTGGAGGCCCGCGCGCCGAGGATGATCGAGCTGCAATGGGGCGAGGCGGACAAGCCGCTGGTGGCCATCGTCGGCAAGGGCGTGGTGTTCGACACCGGCGGCCTGGACATCAAACCTTCGGCCGGCATGCGGCTGATGAAGAAGGACATGGGCGGGGCGGCGCATGCTCTGGCGCTCGGGCGGATGATCATGGCGGCGGGTCTGCCGGTGCGGGTCGCGATCCTGGCGCCGGTGGTGGAGAACGCGATCTCCGGCGACGCCATGCGACCGGGCGACGTGCTGAATTCGCGCAAAGGCCTGACCATCGAGGTGGGGAATACAGACGCCGAAGGGCGTTTGATCCTGGCCGACGCGCTGACGCGCGCGGCCGAGTTGTCGCCGGCCTTGACCCTGGACCTGGCGACCCTGACCGGCGCGGCGCGCGCGGCGCTGGGGCCGGAGATCCCGCCCTACTACACCGACGACGACGTGCTGGCTCAGCAGATCCAGACGGCTTCGGATCAGACGGGCGACCCCTTGTGGCGGATGCCGCTATGGAAGCCCTATGCCGACGCTTTGGATTCCGAGATCGCCGACATCAAGAACGATCCCGACGCCTGGGCCCAGGCTGGATCGGTGACCGCGGCGCTATTCCTGCAACGCTTCGCGCCTGCCGGACCGTGGGCGCACTTCGACATCTTCGCCTGGAACGGTCGCGGGAGGCCGGGCCGCCCGGCCGGCGGCGAAGCGCAGGCGATCCGCGCGCTCTATCGCCTGGTGCGGGACCGGTTCTCATGACCGGCGACGCGCGCTTCATCCTGCAGCGCGATGGCCGGGCGGGGCGTTCCGCCGAGGGCTTGATCAAGGCGCGGACCTATGGGGACGAGCGCGCGTTGCGATGCGTCGCACCGGCCGCCGGCATCCGCAAAGCCGCCTCGGACCTGGCCGAACAGGTCGACCAACTGCTGCTCGGCGAAGACTTCGACGTCCTCGACGAAGTTGACGGCTGGTGCTTTGGCCAGGCGCGCCGCGACGGCTATGTGGGCTTTGTGGAAGCCGCCGCCCTGGCGCCGCGCGGCGACCCACCCACGCATCGGGTGTCGGCGCGCAACACCTACGCCTTCCGCGAGCCGACCATCCGCGCACGTCCAAGCGGTCCGATCACCCTCAATTCACTGCTGACGGTGACCGCGGAGGAGGGGACCTACGCCTTCGCCGAGGGCGCGGGATGGGTCCCATTACGGCATCTGGTCCCCGTCGGACGCTTCGCCGCCGATCCGGTCGCCGTGGCCGAGCTGCTCTTGGGTGCGGCCTATGTGTGGGGCGGGCGCGAGGCCAGCGGCCTGGACTGCTCGGCCCTGGTCCAGCACGCGCACTTCGCCTGCGGACGCAGCCTGGATCGCGACACCGACCTGCAAGCCCGGGCGGGCGAAGCGATCTCTGCAGACAACTTAGGCCGTGGTGATCTGGTGTTCTGGCGCGGCCATGTGGCGATGCTGATGGACGCGGTGCGGATCATTCATGCCAACGCCCATCACATGGGCGTGGCCATCGAGCCCTTGGCCGAGGCTGTGGCGCGGATCAGCGCAGCGGGCGCAGGCAAGCCGACGGCGTACCGCCGACTCTAAGCGTCGACTCAGTTCGGCGCGGCGGTCTTCGCAGGAACCTGCGCAGGCGCGCCGGGGCCCTGACCGGCCGGGCCGCCCGCGCCAGCGGCGGGCGTCGCCGTAGAGCCGGTGGCGGTCGGCTCACCAGCGGCGGTCGCGCCGGC
>NZ_JAUXZW010000300.1 GCF_030693805.1 Phenylobacterium sp. | reverse complement strand
CATTCGCCCGGGTGTCGTATTTGCCGATCCATACGGACATACGCTAATACTCGTTCGTAAAATTCCACAGACCTCTGACAGTCCGGGAATGCTTCTCTCGGTTGATGCCCAACCGGATGGTACTGTCGGTATCAAGCGATTTTGGAAAGGCAATTTTTTATTTAATACCAACGAAACCGAAGTGATCGGGGATCCGGGATTCAAAATATTCAGGCCAATCGTTTTGAATGAAGGTAAAATCGGGATGCTTAAAACTGAGGAATTAAATGCCAATTCTGGACTAATCCCATTTTCCCTTCAGCAAAAAGGAATGAGCAGCGCTGATTTTTACCACACGATGGAACGGATCATTAACCCGAAACCGCTTGATCCTGAAGCCGCCATGTTTGATCTGATCAAAGCGCTCCACGAGCAATTGGTTGTTCGGGTAACATCGGTTAAAAATGGTGAAGAATATATGAAAGCACACCCGGGAACTGTTATTCCAATGCCGGGCCGGGCCGCCGGAGTATTCCAGACCGGTGGTATTTGGGAAGACTTTTCAACTCCCAACCGCGACTTGCGTTTACTGATCGCGATGGATGCGGTAACTGATTTCCCGGATAAAGTGATGCGTTCACCTGATAACTACAAAATCAGCATATTGCAATCTCCTGAAAAAGTAAAAGAAAATTTGAAAGAGCTTCTCGAAAAGAAGTTAAATGAACTTTCGATCACTTATACCCGAAGCAATGGTACCGAACAAAAGCTAACGCTCAGCGAGATACTGAAACGGCGTGCTGCATTTGAAATGGCCTACAATCCGAACGATGGTGCCGAAATCCGTTGGGGAGCGCCCGAAAACAGCGAAGAACAGTCAACTTGCCGTCGAAAAGTTTCCACCGGACAATTAGAAAAGATGCAATCAGTTCGTGTATGGTTCCAAAAAAGGCTTCATCCGCCAACGTAGATGCCTGCAGAATTATTCGTTATTTCTTCAGCCTTTTCGCCGAAGGATTTTTAAATGCTAATTTTAATTCTGGTTTTAGATT
>NZ_JAUXZW010000297.1 GCF_030693805.1 Phenylobacterium sp. | reverse complement strand
AGGCTGTTCTCGCTGGAGATCGTCAAGCCGCTGCATACGACACTCACCAGTCTCGCCGGCAGCGACGACTACGCGGCTTTGCGCGAAGTTGTCGCCGAGCCGCGCGTTCACAACATCTTCGGGGATGGCCGGGCTTTTCTCAGGCGTAGCGAGCGCCAGTACGACATTATCGAAGCGGACGCCTTGCGTCCGACGAGCGCCTATGCCGGCAACCTGTACTCCCAGGAATACTTCGAACTGCTCCGCTCGCGCCTGAAGCCTCACGGCCTGGCGGTGACCTGGGCGCCGACGGAGCGCGCCAAGCGCACCTTTCTGTCGGTCTTCCCCTATGTGGTTCACTACGAGCCCGACGTTTCCATGCTGATCGGCAGCAATGAGCCGATCACATGGGATGCGGCCGCGATGACCCGCCGCTTGCAGCATCCGTTCAGCGTCGCGCACTACGGCAGCGCTTCTGAGGAATTGCTGCAGAGCTACGTCGAGATGTTCGCAACCGTCCAGCCGACCTTCTACGGCCCGGAGTTCGATCGCACGGGACTGGCGGACCTCAACCGAGACCTGTTCCCTCGCGATGAGTTCATGACGCCCGCCGCTGACTAGGCTAGGCCACCCGGCATGCTGACTATCCACCACCTCGGCGTCTCGCAATCCGAGCGCATCGTCTGGCTCTGTGAGGAGCTGGGGGTTCCCTATGCGTTGAAGCTGTACGTGCGCGATCCGGTGACGCGGGCTGCGCCTGCGGAATACCGGGCGATCCATCCGGCCGGCACCGCGCCGGTGATCACCGACGACGACCTGACGCTGAGCGAGTCAGGCGCGATCATCGAATACATCATCGCCAAATACGGCGAGGGCCGGATGGCGCGCGCGCTCGGTCATCCGGAATTCGCCAACTATCTGTTCTGGCTGCACTACGCCAATGGCTCGCTGATGCCGGCGATCATGAGCGACCGGATGGCGGCGGCGGCGCGACCCGCTGGCGCGCCGATCCCGGCGATCCCGACGCGGTCCGAGCGGGGGCTGGCGATGGTCGAGGCCCGGCTGGGACAGACCCCTTACTTCGCCGGCGACGACCTGACTGCAGCCGACGTGATCATGCTGTTCCCGCTGAGGCCCAGCCGGCTGTTCGAGCCGCGTGACCTGACGCCCTATCCGAACCTGCGCGACTGGCTGCAGCGGATCAGCGAGCGGCCGGCCTATCAGCGGGCGATGGGACTGGCCGAGCCCGGCCAGCCGATCGCCCTGGTGTGACCATCGCAGATCAGCGGGGCAGCAGCGACGGCACGAAATAGGCCGCGACCAGCAGCCCGAGCGCGATGATCAGCAGGCGGCCCAGCCACTTGTCGCGTTGTGGATTGGTCATCGCCGTATTCCCCTGGCCCGTATCGCAGCTTGCGACGGCCTGCCAAGCGTCGTGCGCCTGCGCCTATTCCGCCTCGGCGGGCGCGGCGGTCGCAGCGCGCACCACCCGCGCGGGCTCGATCCAGGCTTCGGCGCGCACCCAGTGATGGATGTCGCCGCAGGAGGAGCAGCGGAAGGCGTAGCGGGCGTTGGCGGCCTCGAACTGAGCAGCCGTCATGTGATGGCCCGTATGCACCACGCGCCCATCCTGGGCGCAAGCCACCAGCACGCGGGCCATCAGGCCACCGCCGTGGGGTGCTGCGCGGCCTGGGCGCGCCACTGCTGCTGATCGTCGAGCGTGTTGAGCAGCATGGCCAGAGCCACGGCGCTGGCTCTCGAAGGGCCGGCCTCGGCGGACGGCAGGGTCTCGCGGGTCAGTCGATCGAGGATCGACCATGTTCCGTCGGTGTCACGGGCTTGATACCTGTTCATCCGCTCTCTTAGCACGTCTTGCGCGAGATGTCCGAATTGGCGCAGCAACCTCGCTCGTGCTCAAACGATCGGGGAAAATAGTTGCCCGCCTCGCCAAGACGTGACCTGCTCGCTCATCGGATATCGACTTGGTTCGGCTGTTTTCCGCACGCGCTCTCCGGCAGCGATTTTCGGAACTGACCGCGACCTTCCTGCGAAAATTTGCCTGCGCGCCGCTTGTGGCGCTGCGGATATTCAGTCCCGAAGATGGGAATCCAGACATGAGCACCGGCGTCGTCAAATGGTTCAACGGCCAAAAGGGCTTCGGTTTCATCCAACCTGATGAGGGCGGCCCCGACGTGTTCGTGCACATCTCCGCCGTCGAACGTTCTGGCCTGCCGTCGTTGTTCGAGGGCCAGAAGCTCAGCTACGAACTTGAACGCGACCAGCGCAGCGGCAAGTCCTCGGCCGGTCAACTGCAGTCCGCCTGACGGGTTTCGCGACCTCCTGATCGAGAACGTCCAGGCCGGCCTTGCGCCGGCCTGTTGTGTTCGGGAGCAGGTTCGAGCCTCGCCGTCGCCGCGACCGGATTCGCGGCGCTTGATCGCGGCCGGCGATTGGGCGATGCGAAGGTGTCAGACAACGAGGGCGGCGCCAGTGCGGCCGCCTCGCCTCAAGGGGAGAGAGCTTGCATGTCCGGTTCGCCACTGCGCGTCGCCTTCATAGGCTTGGGCAACATGGGCGGGGGCATGGCCGCCAACCAGGCGAAGGCCGGGCGCATCGTGTCAGCGTTCGACCTGTCGGCCCCGGCCCGCGACCGGGCGGCGGCGGGCGGCTGCAAGCCGGCCTCCACCGTGGCTGAGGCTGTCGCCGAGGCCGACGTGGTGATCACCATGCTGCCGGCCGGACCGCACGTGCGCAGCGTCTATGCCGAACAGATCCTGCCGAATGCGCCGAAGAGCGCGCTGCTCGTCGACTGCTCGACCATCGACGTGGAAAGCGCCCGCGCCGTGGCCGCCCAGGCGACGCAGGCGGGCTTCCGCTTCGCCGACGCGCCGGTGTCGGGCGGCTCGACAGCCGCGGACGCCGGCACGCTGGCGTTCATGGTGGGCTGCCTCGAGCCCGATTTCGCCGACGTCGAAGCGGCGGTCCAGCCAATGGCCCGCGCGGTGATCCGCGCCGGCGACCATGGCGCCGGCCAGGCGGCGAAGATCTGCAACAACATGCTGCTGGGCATTTCGATGATCGGCGTCTGCGAGGCCTATGCGCTGGCGGAACGGCTCGGCCTCGATCCGCAGAAGTTCTTCGACATCGCCTCGCAATCGTCGGGTCAGTGCTGGTCGCTGACCACCTACAGCCCCTGGCCGGGCGCGGTGGCGACCTCGCCGGCCAACCGCAACTACGAGGGCGGCTTCGCCACGGCGATGATGCTCAAGGATCTAAAGCTCGCGCAGGAGGCCGCAGCGGCCGCCGGCGCGGCGACGCCTCTGGGCGCCCAGGCCGAAGGCCTCTACGCCCTGTTCGACCGCCTGGGCGGCGGCGGCAAGGACTTCTCGGCGATCCTGCAGATGCTGCGCGGCCGCCTGGGCGAAGTACCGGGCGCCTGATCACGTAAGCGCGTGAGAATCCCCACGGCCGGCGCGCCAGAAGACCAAAACCAAGGGTAAGGAAACGCCAATGGGCGAGATCTGGAGTGGCGAGCGCCACATCACCACCGAACAACTGGACGAACGCGCCGCACGTGTGGCGACGGGCCTCGACTCCATCGGCGTGAAGGCCGGCGACACCGTCGCCCTCTACATGCGCAACGACATCGTCTTCTTCGAAGCCCAGGGCGGGGCAGGCGCGATCGGCGCTTATCCGGTGGCGGTCAACTGGCACTACACCGAGGACGAAGCCCGCTACCTGTTCGAGAATTCCCAGGCCCGGGTGATCGTCATCCATGCCGACCTGCTGGGCCCGGTGCGCTCGGCGCTCCCGGCCGACGCCACGGTGATCGTAGTGCGCACCCCGCCCGAGGTCTGCGCGGCGTATGGCGTCTCGCCGGCCGACGCCGAGGTTCCGGCCGGGATGATCGAATGGGAATCCTGGGTCTCCAGCTTCGAGCCCTGGACCAAGCCGCCGCACGAGGCGCCGACCACCATCATCTACACCTCCGGCACTACCGGGCGGCCGAAGGGCGTGCGCCGCTTCGCGCCGACACCCAGCCAGGCCGCCACCCAGCGCAGCCTGTTCATGCGCGGTTTTGGATTCGGCGCGGCGCCTGATCCCAGCCAGATCGTCACGGTGCTGACCGGCCCGATGTATCACGCCGCGCCGGTGTCCTATTCGAGCACCGCGGCGCGCCTGGGCGGTACAGTGATCCTGCAACCGCGTTTCGACGCCGAGGACCTGCTGAAGCTGATCGAGACACGCAAGGTCACGCACCTGCACATGGTGCCGATCATGTTCAACCGGCTGCTGAAGCTGCCGGACGCGGTGCGCGC
The DNA here is from genome assembly GCF_030693805.1 of Phenylobacterium sp. Classification (GTDB taxonomy): domain Bacteria; phylum Pseudomonadota; class Alphaproteobacteria; order Caulobacterales; family Caulobacteraceae; genus Phenylobacterium. The sequence goes on along the minus strand of NZ_JAUXZW010000297.1, from coordinate 4,281 downwards.
CAAGTACGACGTCTCCTCGCTGGTCTATGTGGTCCACGCCGCAGCGCCGTGTCCGCCGCAGGTGAAGCGCCAGATGATCGACTGGTGGGGCCCGGTGATCTGCGAATACTACGGCACAACCGAGATCAGCATGGTCGCTTATTGCGACGCCGAGGAATGGCTGGCGCACCCGGGCACGGTGGGCCGCGCATTCCCGGAATCGGTGGTCAAGGTGGTCGATGAGGCGGGCAACGACCTGGCGCCGCGCGAGGTCGGCGAGGTGCTGGCGCGGACGCCCGGCATCACCGATTTCACCTATCAAGGCGACGACCAGAAGCGGAAGGACTCCGAAAAGATCGGCCTGATCGCCCCAGGCGACATCGGCTACTTCGACGAGGACGGCTTCCTGTATCTGTGCGACCGCTCCAAGGACATGATCATCTCGGGCGGGGTGAACATCTATCCCGCGGAGATCGAGGCCGAACTGCACAAGATGCCGGGCGTTGTCGATTGCGCAGTGTTCGGCGTGCCGGACGACGAATGGGGCGAGGCGATCCACGCCGTCGTCCAGCCCCACCCGGAGGCCGGTCTGAGCGAGGCCGATGTGCGGGCCTTCCTGCGCGAGCGGGTCGCCGGCTACAAGGTGCCCAAGCGGGTGGATTTCTCCGCCGAACTCCCGCGCGAGGACTCGGGCAAGATCTTCAGGCGCAAGCTGCGCGAGTCGTTCTGGGCGGGGATGGAGCGGCGCATCTAGCGCCGCCCCACGCCTCGGCGATCCTCAGCCGCCGCCGTCGATCGTCAGGATCGCCGCGTTGGTGTAGGCCGAGCGCGGCGAGGCCAGGAAGGCCACCGCATTGGCGATCTCGACCGGGTCGGCGGGGCGTCCGTACGGCATGCCCTTGTTGAGCTCCTGCCAGCGGCTTTCGTCGCCGAACTGCTCGCGCGCCGCGGTCTTGAGCAGAGTGACCAGGCGATCGGTGGCCACTGGGCCCGGGTTGATCGCCACGACCCGCACGCCGTCCTTCGACGCGCCCTTGCCGAGCGACTTGGTGAAGGCCATCAGCGAGGCGTTGCCGGCCGCGCCGGCGATGTAGCCCGCGGGGAAGGTTTCGCCCGCGCCGCCGATTACATTGACCACCACGCCCTTGCGGCGCGCGAGGCCGGGATACAGCGCCCGCGATAGGCCGATATAGCCGAACACCTTCAGGTCCCAGGCGTTGCGCCAGGTGTCGTTGTCGACGGTCTGCAGATCGCCGCCGGGGATCGCGCCGGCGTTGTTGACCAGGATGTCGAGGTCGCCGGCTTCCTTGGCCACGCGCTCGACTTCCGATTGTTTGGACAGGTCGGCGGCGATCACCTGCACATTGACCTGAGCGCGGCCGCGGATGTCGTCGGCGGCTTCACCCAGCAGGGCTGCGTCGCGCGACACCAGGATCACGTCGCAGCCTTCTTCGGCCAACAGAGTGGCGACCGCTCTGCCGATGCCCTTGGACGCGCCGCTGACCAGCGCGCGCTTTCCCTTCAGATCCAGTTCCATATCCTGGCTTCTCCCTGTCTTTTCTTGATGGCCGGGGCGAATGGCTCGCGCCGTTGGCTTCAGTGCGGCCGGCGCTGTTTCGCCGTCAGCTCGCGCTCACCCTTATCAGATGCATTTCGCTACGGAAGGCGCAGGCGCGGCTACGACCGGTTGTGCCGCGTTTGGCGCCACGATCTCGGCGAAGAATTCCTCCAGCACCTCACGTGCCCGTACGCGGGCCGCGGCGCCGGGAGCCTGGACCTGGCGCACCACGAGGCCATGGGCGATCAATTGCAGGCGCTCGGCGGTGCGTTCGGGATCGATATCAACGCGCAACTCGCCGGCCGCGACACCGTCGCGGACCAGCGCGGTCCAGAACTTCTGCTGGCGGGCCTCGCGCTGCTCAAGGTGGCGGCGCATCTCCTCGTCACGGCCCGAATGGGCGACGTAGTTCAGCCAGAACCGCCAGAAGCGCTCGTGCGTATGTTTGTGGAGCACATGGCCGGCGGCCAGACGCTTGAGCTGACCCAGCGGCGATCCGCGGTAGCTCTCCCAGTCGTGCGGAAGGCGGTAGGCGGCCTCGAGCGCGGCGATGATCAGGTTGTGCTTGTTCTCGAAGTGATAGTTGATCGTCCCTGTGCTGATCTTCGCCGCCTCGGCGATCTGGCGCATGCTGACGCCGTCGATGCCGTACTGGGCGATGCAGTCGTAGACCACCACCAGCAACTCGCGACGTCGCCGCAGCGTCTTCGGCCTGGCCGGTGTTGCAGCCGTGGGGGAGCGATCGGTCTTCTGCACTACACGCATCTCCAGAACGGCTCAGAACTTGTCCGCGCCGGAGAGGGCGGAGCGCATCAAGGTCGAGGCCATGGTCTTGATCAGAGGGCCGTCGACTTCGGTCTCCTCACGCAGGGATTTCCATCGCGGATCGGCGGCGAAGGCCGCCCAGGCCGCCGCGCGGGCATCCTCGTCCTCGAACCGGCAAAGGTAGACAACGCGGCCATCGTCGGGAGTCGGGGTGAATGCGGCCACCACTTCGATCCTGTGGTCAGGCATCATCGGCATGGCGCGATTGAGCAGCCGATCACGCAGGGCTTCCGTGCGCCCCTCGACGGGTTCGTATATCCTCAATTCGTAGATCATGGCGGATGCTCGCCACCCGGAGCAACAAGGTCAAGGCCTCGTCTCGCCCCCACGGCTCGGATCGAATTCGCGCCGCGACCGTTGAATCGATGTCACAGCCGGAGGAAAACACATTCGAAACGTGCGTAAGGCGCAGGACACCATCACGGGCGAAGGTGAACTGAAGTTCAGCGGATTCACCGGCCCGATCCAGTATGAGCTGACTGGTAACGCCCAGAACCTCCAGTCGCTCGCGCCGCGCCTGCGCGGGGCGCTGAAAACCACGCCGGAGATCGCCACGGCGGCGTTCAAGGCGGGCTATGGCACGCTGTCGCTGGCCGACGGACGCCAGCGCAGGATCACCGTCACCGCGATGACCGCAGGCGACGCAACCTGCTTTTTCGAGATCGCAGACTAGGCTTACACGCAAACGGGGCTAGCGCGCGCGGCGGCCCTCAGGCAGCTTCCCGCGAGGGGGTCGGCGAGCCACAAAAGTGGCGGCCGGCGACGCACCTTGGGGCGCCGATGGATATCTCACCTCTGTGGCGACTGCTGATCATCGCCGGCCTGGCCTATTCGGCCGGCCTGCTTGGCGGGTTGTCGTTCTATCGCGGCGAGATCGGGCCGCGACGCGCGCCGCCCCAGCCGAGACGCGGGGAGCGCTCCACGCCTGGGCGCGCGCGCTCGCGCAATCGCTTTAAGCGCTGGATCCAGGACATCACCTACTCCCGGCGTCGCGCCATCGAGATGATCGTCGTCGCCCTATGGCTGGTGGCCATAGCGCTGCTGGTGCTCTGGCTGGTGGTCAGCGCCTCGAGCCGGCTGATCAATCCGCAGCCCTGACATCCCCGCCTGGCTTTCTGCGCTTCAGCGCGCGCCGTTGAAATCGCGGCGCACGAAGCAGGCCTGGCCACTGCTCTGCAGCGTGTCGCACCAGGCGGCCGCGGCGTTGCGGCTGGAGAAGCCGTAGAACAGGGCCCGGTGGACCGTGCGCCCGCCGACCACAGCCTCAGCGACCGTGTTCGACAGGCGGCCGGCCGACGCGAATCGGGCCTGCACCTGAGCGATCTCGCGACGCGCCAGAGCGGGCGTGGTGGCGGCGCTGACCTGCACCGCGGCGTCGCCGGCGCGGCCCGGGGAGACTGCGGACACAGAAGGCGAGGCCGTCGCGACTTCGGTTTCAGACGGCAGATAGGGCTCGGCCGACGGCGGCCTGGCGTACTCACGCGGCGGCTGCGGGGCGGGGTCGGCCTTGGCGACGATCACAGGGGCTGTGACAGGCGTGGCCTCGGGTTCAGGCGTCGATTCAGGTGCGGGTGGCGCGGCTTCCGCCCTGACGGACGGCTCGGGGTCCCCGGCCGGTTCGGGCCTGGGCGCCGGCGCTGGTTCGGGGAGGGGCTTCGGAATGGGTTGGTAGGGCCTGGCGGTCGGAGGCGCCGGCTCGGCGGTCGCGACGATCATCGGTTCCGGCGGGGCCGCCGGGGGAGGAGGCGCTTCCGCGACCATGGCCGGCGTCGGAATTGGGGCCGGCGTCGGAACTGGGGTCGGCGTCGGGGCCGCAACGGGCTCGGCGCGCGCTTCGACGGGGGCGACGGGCTCGGGCGCCGGGGGCGGCGTGAGGCGGCGGGGTTCGGCGGTGGCGACGATCACCGGCTGCGGCGCGG
>NZ_JAUXZW010000279.1 GCF_030693805.1 Phenylobacterium sp. | reverse complement strand
GCGCGGCTGCGGGCCAGCATGCGGTTGCCGACAAAGCCCGGCGAGACCCCGACCACTACGCCGACCTTGCCGATCTGCTTGGCGAGCGCGAGCGCCGTGGCGACCACCGACTTGGAGGTCTTGTCGGCGCGGATGATCTCCACCAGCCGCATGACGTTGGCCGGCGAGAAGAAGTGCAGGCCGATCACCTGTTCCGGCCGCTTGGTCGCCTGGGCGATCTCGTCGATGTTCAGGTACGAGGTGTTGGTGGCCAGGATCGCGCCCGGTTTGCAGACCGCGTCCAGCTTGGCGAACACTTCCTTCTTGATGTCCATCCGCTCGAACACCGCCTCGATCACCAGGTCGGCGTCGGCCAGCGCGGCGATGTCCAGCGAGCCGGTGATCAGGCCGGTGCGGGTCGCCACCTGCTCTGCGCTCAAGCCCCCGCGCGACGCCGTGCGCTCATAGTTGCCGCGGATCACCCCCAGCCCGCGGTCCAACGCCTCCTGCTTGACCTCGACGATGGTCACCGGGATGCCGGCGTTGGCGAAGTTCATGGCGATGCCGCCGCCCATGGTGCCGGCGCCCAGGATGCCGACCTTCTTGATCGCCACGGTGGGCGTGTCGCGCGGGATGTCGGGGATCTTGGCCACTTCGCGTTCGGCGAAGAAGCTGAAGCGCTGGGCCGCCGACTGCGGTCCGGCCATCAGCTCGGCGAACAGGCGGCCCTCTTCCTTGATGCCCTCGGCGAAGGGCAGGGCGACGGCCGCCTCAATGCAGCGGATGTTGTATTCGGGCGCGAGGAAGCCGCGGAATTTGCGAGCGTTGGCCTTGCGGAAGTCGGCGAAGATCTCCGGCTTGCCGCGGTCGGCGATCACCTTGGCGTCGTTATCGCTGACCTTGCGCAGGGGTCGCTTCTCGGCGACCGCGCGGCGGGCGAAAGCCAGCGCGCCCTCGCGCAGCTTGCCCTCCTCGGTCAGTTCGTCGACCAGGCCCATGGCCAGGGCGTCCTTGGCCGGCGCGGGCTCGCCGAAGCCCATCATCTCCAACGCCTTGGCGGCGCCGACGATGCGCGGCAGCCGCTGGGTGCCGCCGGCGCCCGGCAGCAGCCCCAGCTTCACTTCCGGCAGGCCCAGCTTGGCGGACGGAACGGCGACGCGGAAGTGCGCGCACAGCGCCAGCTCCAGCCCGCCGCCGAGCGCGGTGCCGTGGATCGCGGCGACCACCGGCTTGGGCGAAGCCTCCATCAGCGCCTGGACCTCCTGCAGTGTCGCGCCGGTGCGTACGCCGCCGAACTCGGTGATGTCGGCGCCGGCGACGAATGTGCGGCCATCACAGATCAGCACGATCGCCTTGGCGGCGGGGTCGGCCTCAGCCTGGGTGAAAGCCTCGAACAGCCCCGTGCGAACCGCCGTCGACAGGGCGTTCACCGGCGGGGAGTTGAGGGTGATCACCGCCACGTCGCCATCGAGCGTCAGGTCGGTGACGGGGTTGATCGCGGCCATGGATGTTTCCTGTCCCGGAGTTTCTGTGCGTCGGGCGCGATGCGCCTTCGGTGCGGGCTATTCGCGCGCCTGACCCTGCGCAAGTCAATTGCGCCCGGGCTTGCCACGCTCGGCGCCATGGCTAGGGTCCGCGTCCGCAGCCAGGGAAAGCGCCTATGGGATCTGATCTGTTTTCGCTCGCCGGTCGCACGGCGCTGGTCACCGGCGGTTCACGCGGGATCGGCAAGACGATCGCGCGCGCCTATCTGGCCCAGGGGGCCAAGGTCTATATCTCGTCGCGCAAACCGGGGGTCTGCGATGCGGCGGCGGATGAGCTGTCAGCGCTGGGTGGAACCTGCATCTCGCTGCCGCAGGATGTCTCCACGGTCGAAGGCTGTCAGTCGCTGGCCGCCAGGTATGCCGAACTGGAGCCCAGTCTCGACATCCTGGTGAACAACGCCGGCGCGGCGTGGGCGGCGCCGTTCGAGACCTTCCCCGAGAGCGGGTGGGACAAGGTCATGGACCTGAACCTCAAGTCGCCGTTCTTCCTCACCCAGGCGCTGCACGCCTCGTTGAAGGCGGCGGCGTCGGCCGAGCGCCCGGCCAAGGTGATCAACATCGTCTCGATCGACGGCCAGAACCCCAACCCGCAGGAGACCTATTCCTACCAGGCGTCGAAGTCGGGCCTGGTGTTCCTGACGCGGCGCATGGCCGGCCATCTGGCGCCGGAGCACATCATCGTCACCGCCATCGCGCCCGGCCACTTCCCGTCGGACATGAACGCCGCGGCGCGCGAGCGCTCTGACGAGTATGCCGCGCTGATCCCCGCCCGCCGCGTCGGTACGGACGAAGACATGGCCGGCGCCGCCATCTACCTGGCCTCGCGCGCCGGCGATTATGTGGTCGGTTCGACACTCACCGTCGACGGCGGTCTGGCGTTCGCGGGAGTTCGGCCGATCTGAGCGCGGCTCCTAGAGCGCGCGGTAGGCCGGCAGGGTCAGGAACTCCTCGAAGCTTTCCGACAGGCTCATGTCGGCGAACAGGCGGCCGGCGCGAGCGAAGCGGCCCTGGCCGCAGGCGTTCAGCGCCACGCCCTCATGCAGCGCCTTCAGCTCCTCGTCCAACAGGACGCCGAACAGATCGGCGGTGACCGTGCGGCCGTCGGCGAGCTTGGCGGCGTGGCGGATCCATTGCCAGATCTGCGCGCGGCTGATCTCGGCGGTCGCTGCGTCCTCCATGAGGTTGTAGAGCGGCACCGCGCCGCGCCCGACCAGCCACGCCTCGATGTACTGGACGCCGATGCGGATGTTGTCGCGCAGGCCAGCTTCGGTACGTTCGCCATCGTGCACCTTGAGCATCGCCGCGCGGTCGACGTCGACGTCCAAGCGCAGCTTGTCGAGTTGGTTTGCCTGCGGCATCAGCCGGTCGAACACCTCCATGGCCACGGCGACCAGGTCGGGGTGGGCGACCCAGGTGCCGTCGTGGCCGTCGCCCGCCTCGCGCTCCTTGTCGGCGCGCACCTTGTCGAAGGCGCGCGCGTTGGCCTCGGCGTCGCCCTTGATCGGGATCTGCGCGGCCATGCCGCCCATGGCGAACGCGCCGCGCCGGTGGCAGGTCTGGATCAGCTTCAGCGAGTAGGCGCGCAGGAACGCCTGGCCCATGGTCATCTGCGAACGGTCGGGGGTGACCGCCTCGGCGTGGGTCTTCATCCGCTTGATGTAGGAGAAGATGTAGTCCCAGCGGCCGCAGTTCAGGCCGACGATATGGTCGCGCAGCTCGTAGAGGATCTCGTCCATCTCGAAGGCGGCGGGCAGGGTCTCGATCAGCACGGTGGCCTTGAACGTGCCGGCCGACAGGCCCAGCGCCGACTGGGCGTAGACGAACACCTCGTTCCACAGCCGCGCCTCAAGATGGCTCTCCATCTTCGGCAGGTAGAAGTAGGGCCCGCTGCCCGCGGCGATCGCGTTGCGGGCGTTGTGGAAGGCGTAGAGGCCAAAGTCGAACAGCGCGCCGGAGGTCTCCGCGCCGTCGACCAGCACGTGGGCTTCCGGCAGGTGCCAGCCGCGCGGGCGCACGATCAGCGTCGCCGGGCGTGCGGCCAGGGCGTAGCGCTTGCCCGACACCGGATCGACGTGGACCAGGGTTCCGTCCCAGCGATCCTTCAGGTTCACCTGACCCTCAATGAGATTGTCCCAGGTCGGGCTGGTGGCGTCCTCGAAGTCGGCCATGAACACCTTCGCGCCGGAGTTCAGGGCGTTGATGATCATCTTGCGGTCGACCGGGCCGGTGATCTCCACGCGGCGGTCCAGCAGGTCGGCCGGGATGCGCGCGACCTTCCAGTCGCCGGCGCGCACCGTCGCGGTCTCGGCCAGGAAGTCAGGCGTCTCGCCAGTGTCGAACGCCGCCTGCCGGCGGACGCGGGCGGCCAGCAGCTCCAGTCGGCGCGCGTCGAAGCGTCGATGCAGTTCGCCGACGAAAGTCAGGGCTTCTGGCGTCAGCACTTCCGCCCCGCGACCCGTAATCGGGGCGGCGAGCATCACCTGAGGTCGGGCGTCGAGGGCGACGGACATGGGCGTGGTTCCTTGGAACTGTTGCGGGCGGACTCTAGCGGACCCGGCCGTGGGATTCTTCACCGGCGAAAGCGTCTCAGGCGGGCATCACCAGCCGCTCGCTGGCGATCGAGAAGCGGGCCGTGGCGCAGGCCCGCGTCTCGTCCGACACGCGGCGCCAAGCCCGGGTCGCGGCGTCGCGATTTTCGAACGGCCCCATGACCTGTGGCGCCCCGGCCTTGAGGGCCTTGAACTCCATGCAGCTGTATTCGCCGCCGACGACCCAGAAACGTTCCATGATGCTTACTCCCCGACGGTCGCGGCCATAGC
>NZ_JAUXZW010000266.1 GCF_030693805.1 Phenylobacterium sp. | reverse complement strand
GCTATTCCATTGAGCAAAGTCTTCTTTCCGCTAGACCAACGCATAATATTGGCGCGACTCCGGATGTGTTGAAAATCGCATTTAGAGAACTTAAGTTCGGGAAGCGAGCTTATTTTGTGCACCACCCGGGAGGTGAACACCGTTTCTCGCATATCTACCTAATTGGTGAGAATTTGATCTCGGGATTTCGGATCGGGCGTCCCTACGGTTCGAACAGCGGCAGAGACGATCGGCGATCCGCAAACGTGAAGCGTCTCGTCGCGAGGCTCTTGGGATTAGACACCATCAGGCCAGCGTCCGGCGCGCGTAAGCAGCGGATCATCGAAGCCCTACTTGAGAGTTGCGCACTCGAGGACCTGCCGCCCGAGGTTCAGGAGCTGATTGCTCAGCATAGACCTCGTCGACCCTACGAGCATGCACTGGTGAACGCGGAGCGGCGGATACCCGAAGCGGCCGAAATGACCATGGCGGCCGCGATCGGCCGGCAACGACTAGGCGGCTATCGGTACGTTTCCCCATCATCGGTTTACACCATCCTCGCCCACGCTGTGAGCCAAGGAGAAGTTGCCGAAGGAGATTCCAAGCGACAAATCTCGCAAGCGCCGATCGCGCTCGCCGAGCAATTCGGCTCCCTGGACGCGCGCGCGCTCACTCGATTGTGGAAGGGGGAGCCCGGGAGTTGGGAGCGCGCTCTGCGCTACCCGGGCCCTGACACAGAAAACACTCTGTGGTTCATGCACGCCGACTTCCGGGACCCGCTAGCCGCGCGATTGTGGGTCCAGAAGCGAGTGGGCGAATGGCATGGCGAGGCGGCGGGCCCCGTACGGGTGATCCGTCTCGTTCAGTCCGAACGCGCAAAAGGACGTTGGTATTTGGAATGCCCAGTCCTCGGCCTGCGCTGCGACATCCTCTATTTGCGCGATGATCGTTTCGCTAGCCGCCAAGCCCAGCGCCTACTGCATTCATCCCAACGCGCGAGGCGACAAAGCGAACCGGTCACAGACTTTGCAGCCATCTCCGCTGAGCTGGCCAGTCTAGAGGAACATCACCGTCTAGCATCTGTTTCAGGGTGACGCCGGCCGACACCCGTCCAGCTAGGATGTCATGCTGGATATCCGGCGCGAGGTAGGCCAGGCGTAGGAGACGCGTTTCGTAGGTCGTCGTCGGCGCGATCGTCAGCTGAGTGCTCCGGCCAAACGGCCCCGCATGAAGCCGTTCCAAAACCCGATGAGCCTCGCGCAAGCCTCGGATCAACGCCACGTTGGGTTTGGATGCATGACGCGCCGCCTCCCCCTTCGAGAGCCAAGTGCGCCCACCCCTAAACCTCAATTGCATCGGCAAGCTGACCCTTACGCCCTCGCCGTCGGGATCCAGAACGGCGCGCTCACCAGCACTGAGGCGCGCCTGCAGCGCATCCACCGCCAGCTCAGGATGATCGCGCCCAAATAGCCGACGCACCGACAGCACGATGTGCACCCCTTCGGGCCTGACCTCGACCCTGTGCAGCCAAGGGGCCAGATCGCGCTCAGGGACAGGGCGATCGGCGATGCGACCGACCTCAGCCAGCACGAAGCTCTCTAGTGGCTCAGCAGCGATCCTAATCGGCGTGCCTGAAGCCCCGACTGATCGAAGGTAGTAGCGATAGGTTCGACCGCCGCGCCCGCGGCTGAACGTTGGCGTGTATGGCGAGCCGCTAGCGTCGAAGATTAGCCCGCGCAGCGTCCCGCCCTTGGCATCGGCGCGCGTGCTCCGGTCCGTTCGGTTTTCCGCGATCTGCGCCTGCACCGCCGCGAACAGCTCTTCGTCGACGATCGCGGGATGTAGTCCCGGGTGAGCCTGGTCCTTGTGCATGATCTCACCGCGATAATGGCGGTTCTGCAGGAGGTAGTAGAGGGCTCCTCGCTCGAACACCGCCCCGCCAACCTGCTTTCCGGCGCGCGTCGTCCAGGCCTTGGATCGGACGCCCTGGGCGCGGAGTTCGGTGGCCAGGGCGTAGACCGAACGAAGTTCGAGATAGCGGCGGAAGATCATCCGCACGATCTCGGCTTCAGCCGGATTGACGATGAGGACGTGGTCTTTGGCGTCGTAGCCCAGCGGCAGAACACCGCCCATCCAGAGCCCCTTGGCCTTGGACTGAGCGATCTTATCGCGGATCCGCTCGCCGGTGACCTCTCGCTCGAACTGCGCAAACGACAGCAGCACATTGAGCGTCAATCGACCCATCGAGGTGGTGGTGTTGAAGGCTTGGGTGATCGAGACGAAGGCGCACCCGGCACGGTCCAGCACGTCGACGATCTTGGCGAAGTCGCTCAGCGAGCGCGTAAGCCGATCGACCTTGTAGACCACCACCGTATCAACCAGGCCGCGCTCCACGTCATCAAGCAGCCGGCGCAAGGCGGGCCGCTCGATGTTGCCCCCCGAGAAGCCGCCGTCGTCGTATTCACCGCGGACCAGGGTCCACCCCTCGCCGACCTGCGAGCTGATGTAGGCCTCGCAGGCTTCGCGCTGGGCGTGGAGGCTGTTGAACCCCTGCTCAAGCCCTTCTTCAGAGCTCTTGCGCGTGTAGATCGCGCAGCGGAGCTTGTCTGGACGCTGGCCCATCAGGCCGCCTGCCGCAGGCCGAAGAACCGCGGTCCGTTCCAGCGCACGCCGGTGATCTGGCGCGCAACGGCCGACAGGCTCTCGTAGACCCGGCCCTCGTAGAGCACGCCCTTTTCCACCACCTCGATCTCGTGGCGCACGCCGCGCCATTCTCGGGCCGCCTTGGTCCCCGATTGCAGCGCGGGCCGGGTGGGCTCCGATTGACGAAGCGCGCGCTGCAGCTGCCCGTCCGCGCCGCCCATGGCGGCCAACTGGATCTTCCAGGCCAGCATACGGCGCAGAAGATCCACCGATCTCAGCGGGGGTGGATCGCCGTAACGCTCCGCCCAGACCGCGCGCAGCTCGACAAGCCCCATGCGGGACAGCGACCGCACCAGCTCCAACTGACGTTCGGAGGTTGAGCTCATCGCTGCACCGTGGGTCCGGAGCGGCGCGCCAACACCCCTATCGCGGCGCCTAGGATGGCGATGTCGCCCCCGATCCTCTCGATCTCCTGGGTCTGCCCGGCGTAGTCACTGTCGCAAAGCCCGGCGATGATCACCGGCTTCACTCCAGAGAAGATCTCGGCGATGGCGACGGACAGCAGCGCCGTGGCGTCCCGCGCTAGCGTGTGATCAACCATGGTCAACCTCTGCAGCAACCGAGGCGACGCCTGCAGCGCGGCGACGGGTGGCGCGCTTCGCTGGTTCGGGCTCCGACGTGACATCCGCCGTTGGATCAACGATGCGGTAGATCCTCGGCCCCTCGCCTTTCTCGGAGACGATGTTCAGTCCTCGGGCTTTCTTCAAGGCGCCCGCCAATGCCCCCCGCACCGAATGCTGCTGCCAGCCCGTCGCCGTCATCATGGCGGACAGGTCTGCGCCCTCAGGGCGGCGAAGCAGCGCGATAATCAATCCAAGTTTGCCGCCGGTGGGTCGGTCGCCATCAGGGCGCGGTTCATCCGCCAAGCGCGCTGAGTTTTTGGTCATGGGATCTTCTCCGCGGGAGCGCCAGCCGCTCCCACGAGCCGAAGGCCAGCGGAGACGCGGCTCCGCCGGCTGGCGTCTCAAACCCCCTCAGCGGAGGCCCTGAAGTAGGATGACAAATGCTCGCGGCCGCGCAGCAGTCCAGCACATTCGCGATGCACATCGCGACTTCCGCATGTAGTTTAAGAGTCTCGCCCAAAGTGGACCGACATGCGCGACCGGATCGGACTTCGTATTCAGATGATACTCATCGGCTGTAGCCTCATTGGCTGCATGATCGCTCCTTTCGCCGATGGAGATCCGTCGGCGCGTCGGCATGAACGTGAAGCTCGCGCGCCAGGAAAAAGGCTGGTCGCAGGAAGAGTTGGCGCATCAAGCCGAACTGCATCGGACCTACATCTCCGGCGTCGAGCGCGGCGTGCGCAATCCGACCGTCACCGTACTGGAGAAGATCGCCATCGCGCTGGGCTTGGGTCCCGGGCGGCTGCTGGACTGAACCATGCCGCACGGTCGGCGGCATGACCGAAGGCTTCGTTTACGTACTCACCAACGCCGCCATGCCCGGCTACATCAAGATCGGTCTGACGCAGCGTGACGAGGTGACGGACCGGATCCGGCAGCTCGACAACACCTCCACGCCCCCTGCCCTTCGAGTGCTACTTCGCCGCCCGCGTTCCCGACTGCGCCAGACTTGAGCGCACACTGCACTTCGTCTTCGGCGAAAAGCGCACGCGCCTGAACCGGGAGTTCTTCACCGCCGACCCGGATTTGGTGAAGGCGATCATCGAGCTCGTGGCCATTCAGGAGCAGCCGCTGTCGGACGCTGAACAGGACATCTCACCAGAGCAGCGCGACGCCATCGAGGCGACGGAGAGGGCTAAAACCGAGCGGCTCAGCCTCGAGCGACTTGGTCTGAAACCTGGAACGGTGCTCACCTTCACCAAAGATCCAACGATCACCTGCACGGTGGCTGGCCCCAAGACTGTGCTGTTCAAGGGTGTCGAGGGCTCTGTCAGCGCAAACTTGCCGGAGCCAGCAATGCACCCTACGGGCAGGCTTATGGCTAAGTCCGAGAACCCCTTTCGCTGGTTTGACTCCTCGCCTGCGGTGATCCAGCTCGTGGTGATGCTCTACGTCCGCTACCCGCTGTCGCTGCGGAATGTGGAGGACCTCGCTTTCGAGCGCGGCATCGACGTCTGCCACGAGACGGTGAGGAAATGGGTGAACCGGCTAGGACCGATGTTTGCCGCGAAGATCCGCAAACGACGCGTTCATGCGATGCGCCAGCACACGCACTGGCGATGGCATCTCGACGAGGTCTACGTCCGCGTACAGGGTGAGATGCGCTATCTCTGGCGGGCCGTCGATCACGAGGGCGAAGTGCTGGAGTCCTTCGTCACCAAGACGCGTGACAAGGCCGCAGCACTGAAATTCATGAAGAAGCTCATGAAGCGACATGGCTGCGCAAAGGCTATCACGACCGACGGCTTGCGATCCTACAAGGCTGCCATGAAGGAGCTCAACGTCGCCGATCGCCAGGAGGTCGGGCGATGGGCCAACAACCGGGCTGAGAATTCGCATCAGCCGTTCCGACGACGAGAGCGGGTCATGCTCCGCTTCAGGCGGATGAAGACGCTGCAACAGTTCGTCTCAACCCACGCCGCCTTCCACAACCACTTCAACCAGGAGCGCAACCTCGTCAGCCGGGAGATCTATCGAGAGCGACGCTCGGCCGCCCTGGCCGAGTGCAAACCCTCGCGACCTAAGCCGCGACGCCCCTGCCCCCACCGCGCAAACTGGAGACAAGTTCTCGTTGGACTGACAGCACCCAGCTGAGGATTACCGAACGCGCGCCGACGAAGCCCTGAGGATGGCTGACCTCTCGTTCAGCTACGATCTAATGCTGAGGTTCGAACGCCTGGCCCGCGACTGGATGACCCTGGCGCAAGCGGCCGCCGTCGACCATCGAACCCAACGCACCGGACGAGGCTGATCGGATCGGCAAGCTGGTGGTCGACTGACCGCCGCCGAAGCGCTCCTGGTGGCGTCGCGCCGAGCGCAACACGATCGCTATCCTCTCGATCTCAGAGGAAGGCCACTTCGTCCCCCTTATGCCGGATTGGACGGACCTAGTGCTGACCTAGACCAGTTGCAGTTGCTGCCGACTTGGCGCGCGCGCCTCGCGGAATGGCGTGGCGTCTGCTGCGTCTGATGGCTTGTCACATTTGCTGTCAGCACAATGATTGGCGTCGGCGGCGATTTCCCGTCAGCGTCCAGGGTGCGGACCACGCGGGCGGCATCAAGGCCGTTCATCTCAGGCATCTGGGCGTTCATAGGAGTGCCGTCGAAGCCCTGCGCGCGATACGTGGCAAGCGATTGGACGGGCTCTGTCATCCCAAACCGAACCGGGCCTTGGCAAATAATTGTTCCGTATTTACTATCGGATTTCAAGATTTCCGCTACGAGAATACATTACGCGCTCTCGATATTTGTTAATTCCCTTCGACTCTCCACATGAAGGGGGCACGGATCGCCGACCTGGAGGCGCGAGGGATCGCCGCTGTCATCCCGCCCAAACGCAACCGCAAGGTCCAGCCCACCATCGACGGCCACCTCTACGCCCTGCGAAATCTGGTCGAGCGATGCTCCTCAAAGCTCAAGCACAGCAGACTGGCCACTCGATACGACAAGACCGCCGACAGCTACATCTGCTTCGTCCTCGTCGCCTCAACCCGTCTGTGGGTCCGGCACTTCGTCAACAGAACCTAGGCTTCCGCCTCGGCCTAGATCCGCCTGGCCGCGTCGTAGGCTCCGGCGATGTTGGCGAAGATGGTTCCGGCGATCTCGGAGGCGGTGACGTCCTTGGCGTCGCCGACGAAGATCGTCTCGGCGCCGACCGCCTCGGCCAGCTCTCCCACGCCGCGGTTGGAGCGGCGGTCGCTGGCGAACACGATGGTGTCCACGTCCGGCAACATCTCGCGGCCGGCGTCGGTGACCAGCCAGACATCGTCGTTGCCGCCAACCTCGATGTCGTGGACGTTCTTCACCCGTCGCACCTTCTTGGCGTTCTGGCGGTTCAGCAGGTACCAGCGGTCGTGCGCCGCCAGCTTCTCGCCAAAGTGGTCATGCGCCTCGGCCACGGTGACGGTACGACCGCCCTCCGACAGGTAGTCGGCGGCCAGCATGCCGTTCTGGTCGCCGCCGATCACCAGGATGTTCTGGCCCACCGGAAGCTGCTGCTCCAGCAGGTCGTCCAGCATCATGATCTCGATGTTGGCGGCCTTCATGACGATGCTCATCAGGTTCTGCGGCACCTCAGGAGAACTGCCGGTGGCGACGAACACCACCTCCGGCGCCAACTCCTTCATCAGCGCCTCGTCCACGGTGGTGTTCAGCCGCACCTCGACCCCCAGCTTGGCGAGCTGACGGCCATACCAGGGCAGCACGTCGCCGATCTCGGTGCGGCCCGGGATCATCCGGGCGAACACCAACTGGCCGCCCAGCGCCGCGCGGCTCTCGCAGAGCGTGACCTTGTGGCCGGAGAAGGCGCTGCGTCTGGCCGCCTCCATGCCGGCCAGTCCGCCGCCGACCACCAGCACCCGCTTGGGGTTGTCCTTGGCGGTTCCTTCGATGTCGATCAGGTCCAGCTCGCGGCCCATGCGCGGGTTGACCACGCAGCTCGCCGCGCGCCCGCGCACCACATGCTCGTCGGCGCAGCCGCGGCAGTCGGCCAGGCAGGGACGGATCTCGTCCAACTCGCCGCGCTTGGTCTTGCCGAAAATGTCGCTGTCGGCGATCGACGGGCGGCCCATGCAGACGAAGTCGGCCTTGCCCTCGACCACCAGGTCGCGGGCCATGATCGGATCCTTGATCCGCCCGATGGTGCCCACCGGGATGCTCACGGTCGGCTTCACGGCTTCCGCCAGGAAGGCGTAGCAGCCCTGCGGCTCGTACATCGGCGGGATGGTCAGCTTCGGCGAGCCCACCAGCCCTGCGGTGACGGTGATGTAGTCGGCGCCCGCGGCCTCGGCCAGCGGCGCAAGCCGGCAGCTGTCGGCCAGCGTCCAGCCCTCTTCGCCCAGGAAGTCGTCGCCGTTGTATTTCAGGCCGACGCCGATGCGGTGACCGACCGCCTTCTTCACCGCCGCCACGATGCCCAGGATGAATCGGGTGCGGTTCTCGAAGGAGCCGCCCCATTCATCCGTCCGGCGGTTGAACAGCGGCGTCATGAAGTTGGAGATCAGATAGCCGTGGCCCGCGTGGATCTCGACGAAATCGAAGCCGCACTCGGCGACCCGCACGGCGGCGTCGGCGTAATACTGGATGATCCCCGGGATCTCGTCGGCTTCCAGCGCCCGATTGGGTTGGCTCCGGTAGCGGCCGGTCTTGTCGCCCTGCACCACGCGCACGTTCGACGGCAGGCCGGACGGCGACAACAAGGTCCCGCCCCCAGTGCCTTCCGAGCCGCCGCCGTTCCATAGCTGAATGCCGAATTTGGTGTCGTACTGGTGCACCGCATCCACCAGCTTGCGCATCGAGGGAATGACTTCATCGGAGAACAGGCCGAACCTTGTGCGCACCGGTTCGCCTGGCGCGGGCGGGATCACCTGATTGGCCCCGATCGCCATCATCCCCGGCTCGCCCCTGGCGCGCTCGACG
>NZ_JAUXZW010000263.1 GCF_030693805.1 Phenylobacterium sp. | reverse complement strand
AATCCGCGACGCATCCGGCGAGTATTTGGCTTTCCTGGACGTCGATGACCTGTGGCCGGCGGACAATCTGTCCAGCCTGGTCGACGCCCTGGCCGATGGGAAGGCGGACCTGGTCATGGGCCGCGCCCAGCTCGCCCAGGTCGACGCAGAGGCCGAAGGCGGCATTCGCTACATTGGCAACCCCGGAGAGTCATTCCCGGATTACATCGGGGCGGCGCTCTATCGGCGCGACGCCTTCACCCGCAACGGGTTGTTCGACGAGGAGATGCGCTTCGCCGAGGACACCGACTGGCACAATCGCGCGCGTGAGCTCGGCCTCTCCGTCGGCCGCCTCGAACAGATCAGCCTGATCGTCCGGCGGCACGAAGACAACATGACCCGCGGCAAATCGATGATCGAACTTCACGTGCTGCGCGCCGCCAAGAAGATGCTCGATCGCCGCCGCGCCGCACAGGCGTCGGGCGCCTGAGGATGGCCAGGGTGGTCGTCATCACCGGCGCTGCTGGCGGAATCGGAACGCAACTGCGTGCACACCTGGACGCCCGCGGTGTTTATGAGCTGAGGCTGCTGGACATCGACCCGCGCGGCGACCCGCACATCATCCAGGCCGACCTCAGCCTCATGGACGACCGCTGGATCGCTCAGTTCGAGGGCGCTGACGCCGTGGTCCACCTGGCCGCCAACCCGCAGCCGAACGCCACGTGGGACGCGCTGATCGCTCCCAATGTTGACGCCGTGCTGAACGTCTACCTGGCCGCCGCCCATCACAAGGTTGGGCGCGTGGTCCTGGCCAGCAGCATCTGGGCGATGGCGGCACGCTTGGCTGACGCCGGGCCGATCGAGGCGGCGGAGCCCGATCCCGGCGCAAACGCCTACGGCGCCAGCAAGCTGTTCGCCGAACGCGTCGCTCACGCGATGTGGCGCGGCCATGGCGTCCCCACCGTCGTCTTACGGATCGGCGGAATGCGTGACGATGCCGACGCGACCGATGTCTGGGGTTATGGCTGCTGGCTCAGCGTGCGCGACGGTTGCCAGGGGCTGGAACTGGCGATCAACACAGCCGTCGAGGGCGTGCTGATCGCGAACCTGACGTCCGCGAACGCCGGCTCGCGCTGGAGCCTGGAGACGGCGCGCGAGGCTCTTGGGTTCTCACCGCAGGACGGCGTCCCGGCGTCGCGGACCGCGGCCCGGCCGCCCGCAGCGCACCTGATCTCGCGGCTGCTCAAGCCGCGACGCTCGGAGTGAGATCGCCGATGGGACCGAAAGCCAGCCTGGGCCTCTCCGCGGCAGGGTTCGCCGCCGCCGTCAGCCTGTTAATCGCCGTCGAGGCGTGGCTGTGGCCGATCAAGGGCCTGTGGGCCGACGAGCTTTGGTCGCTGTGGGCGACGAACCCGCAGGGCGGTTTCCTCGGCAATCTGCGCTGGCGCATCCTCGCCGACCCCAACCCGCCACTGTACGCCATGGCGCTGCAGGTTTTCCGCCGCCTCTTCCATGAACCGCGTACTGCCCTTGTGGCGCTCAACGTCGCCAGTCTCGTCGCGGGGGTCGCCGTGGTGCTGGCGACATCGTGGCGCCGGGCGCCGCGGCTGGGCCTGCTGTCGTGCGGCGCCTTCCTGCTCAGCGGTCCCGTGGTCGCCTACACCCTGGAAGGTCGCCACTACGCGCTACCCATGGCGGTGGTGTTCGCCGCCGCCTGGCTGTCGGCCTGGATGCTGCGCGCCGGGGTGACGCGCACGGGCGTCGGCGCGCTGGCGCTCGCGGGCCTGCTGGCATCGGGGACGCACGTCTTCGCCGGCTTCATGACCGGCAGCCTGGGGGTCGGGTTCGCGTTGTACGCCCTCGCCGGCCGCCGCCGCGACCTCTGGGCGCCGGCCGTCGCGCTCTGTTTCTCCTCCGGCCTGGTGCTGGCCGCCTTCGCCGCGATGGCCGCGAGCCACACCGGCGAGATGTCCTGGGTGATCTTCGACGTACCCTCTGTTGTCGAGGCGCTGAAGTTCGTCAGCGATCTGCAGTTCGGCCCCCTGTTGGGCGTGTTGCTGTTCGCGGGCTTCCTGGCGGCCTGTGTCGCCGCTCGCCGAGGCCTCGACCTGATCGCCGTGTTCGGTGCGGCGATTGTGCTGTTCGTCGTCGCGCCGATCGCAATCTCATTCGTCGTACCGGTGATCGTCGGCCGCTACTGGATGGTGGGCGCGCCAGTGATCGGCGTGCTGGCGGCGTTCCTGATCCGCGACCTGTGGATCCAACCTAAGCCTGACCGCTTGCGGAATGTCGCGACCCTGTTGGCGCTCGCCGCCTGGGCTGTCGGAGCCGCCGCCGGCCCCTTCGCCGCACGCAAGGTGCTGTTGGACGAGATGGTCTGGGCGGGGCCCACCGTGGCGCGCCTAGCCCAGGCCTGCCCCGCCGGCTCCATCAATGTCCGTCCGCCGTTCGGCAGTCCGTTCATCGAGCTCTATCCGACCGCGGCGGGGCTTCCGAGCGCCACCTTCCGCAGGGTCGTCGCGGGAACGCCGCCGACCATCCCCCCACCCGCGCCCTGCCCGGTGCTGGGGTGGGCCGAACATGTGGACTGGTTGCTGCTCAAGCCCCTGAACGACGCCCAACTCGCCGCGATGGTGGCGGTCGCAGGCGAGCCTGGACGCGACTTCCGCGTGGTGCGCCGCCCGTCCGGCTTCCTGGTGCTCGCGCCGGACGCGCGGCCCTAGCTCAGAACGACTTGGGCATGCCCAGCACGTGGGTCGCCACGTGGCTGAGGATCAGGTTCGTGGAGATTGGCGCCACCTGATACAGCCGCGTCTCGCGGAACTTGCGCTCGATGTCGTACTCCTCGGCGAAGCCGAAGCCGCCATGGGTCTGGATGCAGGTGTCGGCCGCCGCCCAGGACGCCTCCGAGGCCAGCATCTTGGCCATGTTGGCTTCGGTGCCGCAGGCCTCCCCGGCGTCGAACATGCCGGCGGCCTTGTCGACCATCAGCGCCGCGGCCGAGAGCTGGACGTAGTTGCGCGCGATCGGGAACTGCACGCCCTGGTTCTCGCCGATCTGACGGCCGAACACCTCGCGGGCGTTCGCATAGGCGCTGGACCTGTCGATGAAGAACCGTCCGTCGCCGATGCACTCCGCGGCGATCAGGATGCGCTCGGCGTTCATCCCGTCCAGGATGTAGCGGAAACCCCGCCCCTCTTCGCCGATCAGGTTCGCCGCCGGCACCCGCAAGTCGTCGAAGAACAGCTCAGTGGTCGCGTGGTTCAACATGGTGCGCACCGGGCGGATGGTCAGGCCTTTGCCGACCGCATCGCGCAGGTCGACGATCAGCACGCTCATGCCGTCGGACGGCTTGGCCGCCTCGTCGCGCGGGGTGGTGCGGCAGAGCAGGACCATCAGGTCGGAGTGCTCGGCGCGGCTGATCCAGATCTTCTGGCCGTTGACCACATAGTCGTCGCCGTCACGCCGGGCGAAGGTGGAGATACGGGTCGTGTCGGTGCCGGCGCCGGGCTCGGTGACGCCGAACGCCTGCAGCCTGAGCGCGCCGGAGGCGATGGCCGGCAGATAGGCCTGCTTCTGCGCCGGGCTGCCGTGCCGCAGGATCGTGCCCATGGTGTACATCTGGGCGTGGCAGGCTCCGCCGTTGCAGCCGGAGCGATGGATCTCCTCCAGCACCGCAGTGGCCGCCGCCAGACCGAGGCCCGAGCCGCCGAATTCCTCCGGGATCAGCACCGACAGGAAACCTGCCTGGGTCAGCGCCTGCACGAATGCGGTCGGATAGGCTCGCTCGCGGTCGAGGGCGCGCCAGTAGTCGCCGGGGAAGCCGGCGCAGAGCTTGCGCACCGCCTCGCGGATCTCGGGCCAGGTC
>NZ_JAUXZW010000259.1 GCF_030693805.1 Phenylobacterium sp. | reverse complement strand
CAGGTAGTTCATCACCATGTAGACGGTTTCGTTCTCGCGGAAGAAATTCAGCACCGAGACCACGCTCGGGTGGCTGATCTGCGCCAGCGACCGACCTTCTTCGAAGAAGCTCTTCAGCCCGAGCCGGTACAGCGGCTGTTTGTCAGGCTTGACGCGCGGCGTCAACTCACCTGGTGAGCGTTCGGCCAGCGAAGAAGGCAGATACTCCTTGATCGCAACGAACTGCTCGCCTTCGGCTTCGGCCAGGTAGACAACGCCGAAGCCCCCCGCGGCCAGCTTCTTGACGATCTGGTAGCCCCCGACCACGGTGCCTGAAGGCAGCGGGGCTGGCTTGGGCTTTGACATAATCGAACGGGTTCTCTGAGGCGCGGTGCAATGTCGGTTTATAGCATGACGGGTTATGCCGGCGCGGCGTCGGCGCCGGGCGATGGGGAGATCGCGGCAGGTGCGGTCAGCATCGAGTTGCGCTCGGTCAACGGGCGCTTTCTCGACCTGGGTTTTCGCCTGCCCGACGAGCTGCGCGGGCTCGAGCCGGCACTGCGCGAGTTGCTGAGCGCGAACTTCCGGCGCGGCAAGATCGAGTTGCGCCTGAGCACGCAGCGTGACACCGACAACGCCTGGCCCGAGCCGAGTCCGGAACAGATCAACCAGTTGCTGCGGCTCGACGACACGGTCCGCGGCTGGCTGCCCGAGGCACGCGGTCTGTCGGTCAACGAGATCCTGCAATGGTGCCGCGGCAGCGCGCCGGCGGTGCGGCTGGACGAGGCGGCGTTGGGCGCCGCCAAACGCTGCATCGAAGGCCTGCGCGAAGCGCGGGCGCGCGAAGGCGCCCGCCTGGTGGCCATGCTGACCGACCGGCTGAAGACGCTGCGCGCACTGGCCGACCAGGCCGAGCCGCTGGTGCCGGCTGTCGTGAAGCGCCAGCAGGAACGATTCCTCGAACGCTGGAACGAGGCGATCGCAAGCGCAAACACTGCCACGACAACGCCGATCCCAGCGCAGGCGCTGCAGGAGCGCGCGCTGAACGAAGCCGCGTCCTACGCGATACGCATCGACGTCGCCGAGGAGCTGACCCGGCTGCGCTCGCACCTGGACGAGATCGAGCGGCTGCTGGCGGCGGGCGGCGAAGTCGGCAAGCGCCTGGACTTCCTGATCCAGGAACTGCACCGTGAAGCCAACACCCTGGGCTCCAAATCGGCCGCGCTGGACCTGACCCGCATCTCGGTGGACATGAAGGTGCTGATCGAGCAGATGCGCGAGCAGGTCCAGAACATCGAGTAAGAACATGCCCCCACGCTCCACCGCTGCGCGGGTCGCTGCCCCCCAAGGGGGCTGTTTCGTCTTGGGGCGGCCCGGC
>NZ_JAUXZW010000257.1 GCF_030693805.1 Phenylobacterium sp. | reverse complement strand
CGACCTGGTGGTGCGCGACGGCGCGGCCAAGACGGTCACCGCGCGCGGCGGCGTCGAGGTCCGCTACGGCGGGCGCACGCTGCGCGCCGACGAACTGTTCTATGAGGAAGGCCGCAGCGCCATCACTGCGCGGGGCAACGTCCAGGTGCTCAATCCGGACGGCACCAGCGAGTTCGCCGACGAACTGGTGCTCGACGATCAGATGCGCGCCGGCGTCGCCATCGGATTCTCCGCGCGGCTGGGCCAGAACATCAAGTTGGCCGGGGCCACGGCGGTTCGCCGCTCCGATCAGATCCAGGAACTGAACCGCGCAATCTATACGCCGTGCGAGATCTGCGCCGAGGACGGCTCGCCGCGCACGCCGACCTGGTCGATCCAGGCTGAGAAGGTGGTCCAGGATAAGGGCCGGCAGCTCGTCTACTACCGCAACGCGGTGATCAAGGTGTTCGGCGCGCCGGTGCTTTATCTGCCGGTGTTCTGGCACGCCGACCCGCAGGCTAAGCGCAAGTCAGGCTTCCTGGCGCCGCGCATCGGCGCGTCCGACCGACGCGGCCTGTCGTACGAGCAACCCTATCTGCTGGTCATCTCGCCTTATTCGGACGTGACGCTCAGTCCGCAGATCAACACCAAGGTCAATCCATTCCTCAACCTGCGCGCCCGCAAGCGGTTCTATTCCGGCGAGATCGACGCGCGGTTCGGCTACACGCACGAGGCGGATTTCGACGGCGCCGCCAACCGCTTCGGCGACGAGACCTCGCGCAGCTACGTACTGGCCCGCGGCGCCTTCCGCATCGACGAGAAGTGGCGCTGGGGCTTCACGGCGGAGCGTGCGTCCGAGGACCTGATCTTCGACAAGTACGAGGTGGGCGACGTCTACGAGACCCGCGGCCCCTACATCGCCGACGATCGCCGGCTGATCTCCCAGGTCTACGCGGTGCGTCAGGACGAACGCTCCTACGCGTCGGGCGCGGTGATGAGCATCCAGGGCCTGCGCCCTGGCGACAACGAACGCACCTTCCCCACCGTGGCGCCGCTGATCGAGGCGCGCTGGGAACCTGCAGGCCCGGTCGCCGGCGGCAGGCTGCGGCTGAGCGGCGGGGCCGCGGTGCTGACCCGCGAGCAGTCACCGCTCGACGCCTTCCCGGCGCGCACCGCCGGGGTCGACAGCCGTCGCGTCACAGCGGCGGCCGACTGGCGCTCAAGCTTCACGAGTTCGGGCGGCCTGCGGGTCGAGCCGTTCGCCAACGTCCGCCTCGACGGTTACAGCCTGGGCGACTTGCCGTCCGGCGTCAGGACTTCGTCGTCTTCGGTGTCGCGCGGCCTGGCGGTGGCCGGCGCCGACATCACCTGGCCGTTCGTCCGCCGGCTGTCGGACGCCACCGTGGTGCTGGAGCCGATCGCCCAGATCGCCCTGTCGCCATCCGCGCGCCGGATCATCGTCGGCCGCACGGCGGCGGGTGCGCCGATCGACTTGGACGAGGACAGCCTGGCCTTCGAGTTCGACGAATCGAACCTGTTCCGCGCCAACAAGTTTCCGGGCTTCGACCTCTATGAGGACGGCGTGCGGCTGAACGCCGGCGCCCGCGCTTCGGTGCTGTGGGACGATGGACGTCGCGCCAGCCTGCTGATCGGCCGCAGCTTCCGTGACGAGGACAGCGAAGTGTTCTCCTCGCGCACGGGCCTGCAGACCAAGTCGTCGGACTGGATCGTCGCCGGCGACGCCCAACCGATCCAGGGCCTGGCGTTGTTCGCCCGCGCTCGTTTCGACAGCGACACCCTCGACGTGCGCCGCGCCGAGGCCGGCGCGAACCTGAGTTCGAAGTATGGCTACGGCTATGTCCGCTATCTGCGCGACGATCGCGACATCAATGGCGCCAAGCGCGAGAACCTCGATCTCGGCGGCGAAGTCTTCCTGACCAAGCATTGGGGGGTGTCGGTGTCCGGCAACCGCGACCTTGTGCAGAACGCCTGGGTGGTTCGTGACCTCGGGATAGTCTACCGCGACGACTGCACACGCTTCGAAGTCATCTATCGTCGCGAAGACACCGTCATCGGCCGCCTGGGACCTTCGGACTCCGTCGGCATACGCCTAACGCTCGCCACATTGGGCGGACCTATAGATGCCCGTTAACCGCACCGGCTCGCGCAGCCGCTCCCGAGGATTCTCCATACCCATGACGCGCGTGCGTATTGTCGGCGGTCGCGCGATGCGCGGCTGGACCCTGGCTGCAGCCTTGTTGGCAAGCGCCGCGCCCGGCGTCGTCGTCGCCCAGGCGGCGGCGGCGAAGGCTCCTGCGCCCGCGCCGTCGGCGCTATCGGAGTCGGTGGCCGCCGTCGTCAACGACGACATCATCTCGACCTATGATCTAGGCCAGCGCATGCGCCTGCTGATCGTCTCCAGCGGCGTGCAGCCGACGGCCGAATCCCTGCCGCAACTGCAGCAGGAAGCGCTGGTGTCGCTGGTCGACCAGCATCTTCAGCTTCAGGAACTTCGCCGCGTCGAGCGCGACCAGAAAATCTCCCTGATCGCCACCGACGAAGAGCTGGAGCTGGAGCTCGCCGACCTGGCCAAGCAGAACAACACCAGCAAGGAGCAATTCCTGGCCGCCTTGGCCGCGCGCGGTGTCAGCGCCGAAACGCTGCGCGGACAACTCCGCGCGCAGGTGAGCTGGCAGCGCTGGATCCGCGGCCGTTACGGCACCCGCCTGCGGATCGGCGACGACCAGATCAAAGCGGCGCAGCAGCGGATCGTCGCCGCCGCCAGCAAGCCGCAATACCAGATCAGCGAAGTGCTCATCGACGCTTCCCGCGTCGGCGGCATGGACGCTGCGATGAGCGGCGGCGCCCAGCTTGTTTCCGAACTGCAGAAGGGCGCGCCCTTCCCTGCGGTCGCCCGCCAGTTCTCCGCCGCACCGTCTGCGGCGGCGGGCGGCGACGCCGGCTGGGTCTCGCAGGGCGAGCTTGCGCCCGAGGTGCAGGCCGCCCTCGATCAGATGCGTCCGGGCCAACTGTCGCAGCCGATCCCGGTGCGTGACGGGGTCTACCTCGTCTTCCTGCGCGACAAGCGCGCCGGCTCCGGCGGCACGCTTGTCAACATGAAGCAGGCCGCCGTGGCCCTGGGCGCACAGGCGAGCGCCGGCGATCTCGAAGCCGCTCGCGTCAAGCTCGAGAGAGTCCGCTCCGCGGCCACCAGTTGCGCCGATCTGGAGGCGGCGGCCGCCAAGGTCCCCGGCGTGGTGGCCGGCGATCTGGGCGAAGCCGAGGTCGCCGACCTCGCGCCGCAGTTCCGCGACGCGGCCCAGACCCTGCCGACCGGCCAGTTGTCCCAGCCGATCCGTACCAATGCAGGGTTGCACCTGGTTGTGGTCTGCGGAAAACGGGCGAGTGGTGTGGAAGAAGCTGATCGCGCGCAAATCGAAAATCGTCTGTTCGGTCAGCAGCTAAGCATGATCTCCAGGCGTTACATGCGAGACCTTCGGAATTCGGCGGCGATAGAGACGCGGTGAAGAACGGACCCATTGCCCTTACACTGGGAGATCCCGCGGGCATCGGCCCAGAGATCGTCGTGAAGGCGTGGAGTGAACTGCGGCGCACCGGACCGGACTTCGTGGTCGTCGGCGACTATCAATCCCTGGCCGCGGCTTCGGCCCATGGCGCGTCGATCGTGCGCCGTGTGACCGCATCTGAGTCGGTCTCGAAGCTGTTCCCGGACTATCTGCCGGTCATCGATCTGCCGCTGCGCGCGCCGGTGGTGGCGGGGCAGCCGTCGGCCGCCGCCGGCCCCGCGGTGATCCGCTGGATCGAGACCGCTGTGGGCCTGGCGCTGTCCAACGCCGTGCGCGCCCTGGTCACCGCGCCGATCTCCAAGGCGCCGCTCTATGCGGCGGGGTTCCGCTTCCCCGGCCACACCGAATTCCTCGGCGAGCTCACCGCGGCGGCCAGCTACGACGGCGCACGCGGTCCGGTCATGATGCTGATCGCCGGCGACTTGCGGGTCAGCCTGGTCACTGTGCACGAGGCGCTGGCCAACGTGCCGGCCCAGCTCTCGGTGCAGAAGATCGTCAACGCCGGCCTGGTCACCGCCCAGTCCCTGCGTCGGGATTTCGGCGTGGAAGCCCCGAGACTGGCCGTCGCCGGGCTCAATCCGCACGCCGGCGAGAGCGGCTCGCTAGGGCGCGAGGAGATCGAGATCGTCGAACCCGCCGTGCGGGCGCTGCGCGACCTGGGCGTCGACGCCACCGGCCCCTGGCCCGCCGACAGCCTGTTTCCCGCCGACATGCG
>NZ_JAUXZW010000249.1 GCF_030693805.1 Phenylobacterium sp. | reverse complement strand
GACCTTCAACAAACGCTGAAGGCTGGCTGCTTACAGCTTGTCCAGGGCCCGCGCTGGCTGGCCCGCGCCGTCCAGTTGCCGTGTGCTGGATGCCACCAGCTCGGCATCGTCGCAGGGGGTGTAGACGCGCACCGCTTCTGTCTTGCCCTTGACCACCACGTCGGCCAGCGGCCTGAGCAGCGGGGCGCCTTCGCCCAGCAAGGCGGCTGTGCTGGCCGACAGCAGGATGCCCGTGCCAAAGGCCTTGTTGGCGCCCTCCAGGCGGGCAGCGAGGTTGACCGTGTCGCCGATGGCGGTGTAAGAGAAGCGCGTCTCGGAGCCGATGTTGCCCACCACGGCCGGGCCGCTGTGGATGCCGATGCGCATGCCGATCTGCGGCAGGCCCTGGGCTTGCAGGCGCGTCACCAGGGCGGCCATCGCTGCCTGCATTTCGATGGCAGCGGCCACCGCGTGGTGGGCGTGGTCGGGCACGGGCAGGGGCGCACCCCAGAAGGCCATCACCGCGTCGCCAATGAACTTGTCCACCGTGCCGTGGTGGCGGTGCACGATGGCGGTCATGGTGTTGAAGTACTCGGTGAGCACGGCCACGGTGTGTTGTGGGTCCAGCCGTTCGGACATGCCGGTGAAGTTGGCCAGATCGGTGAACATCACCGTGAGTTCGCGGGTCTCGCCACCCAGGCGCATCAGCTCGGGGTGGGCCACCAGCTGGCCCACCACGTCGGGCGGCACGTACTGCGCAAACATCTGGCGGATGTGGCGGGCACGCTGGCGCGCGGCCACAAAACCCCACACCGCGCTCACCCCATAGGCAGCAAGCAGCATGGCCAACAAGGGGGTGGGTGACCACCACAACCCGCCGTGCGAGAACGAGGCATACGACAGGCCCACGGCGGCGATGGCCGCCGCGCCGGTGCTGACCGCCACCAGCCATGGGTGCACACGCGGCGCCAGCGTGGCCAGCAGCAGGCTCAGCAGTCCGCCCGCACCCAGCGCCAACCAGGGTGATGCCGAGTGCAGACCGTTGCCCAGCAGGCGGTTG
>NZ_JAUXZW010000246.1 GCF_030693805.1 Phenylobacterium sp. | reverse complement strand
GGCTGGGCGCGCGCGGCGCCGGCCTGGCCGCCGCCGGCGTGGTGTTGGCGGCGTTCGGCGGCGGATTCCTCACCGCCAAGGTCGCCGACGGCGACCTGTTCGCCAAAGCGCCCGCAGGCGCCGAGGCCGGCGTCTCCGGCTGGTCGCTGTTCGGCAAGCCCCGCGGCGCCAAGGCCGCCCGTCGCGGCGTGCCCAAGCCCGAAGGCTTTGCGGTGTGGCGCTCGCGCATCGACACCGCCCAGGCCCAGCCGCTGGCCTGCGTCGAACTCACCCGTCCGCTGGACCCCGCCAAGCCCTACGCCGACTTCGTGCTGGTCTCTCCCGACCTGGGCGCCCAGCCGGCGGTCTCGGTGAAGGGCGCGGAGCTGTGCGTCGCCGGCCTCGGTTTCACCGATCGCCGCATCACCCTGCTCAAGGGTCTGCCCGGCCGCGGCGGCGAGACCCTGGCCGCCAACGCCGACGTCGATTTCACCTTCGGCGAGAAGCCGCCGTTCGTGGGCTTCGCCGGCGAAGGCGTGATCCTGCCCCGCGAACAGTCGGACGGTATCGGCATCGAGACCGTCAACGTCAGCCGCCTGGCGATCGAAGTCTGGCGCGTCGCCGACCGCAACCTGGTGCGCAAGTCGATCAGCGCCCCCGACCCCACCAGCGAAGGCGACTACGCCGGCGACTACGGCGACGACAGCCCCGACGGCGAAGGCCGGCGCGTCTGGAAGGGCGAGATCGACGTCGCCAGCCAGGCGGGTCAGCGCGCCACCACCGTCTTCCCCCTGGGCGCGGTGCTCAAGGAAATGCAGCCCGGCGGCTATGTGATCAAGGCGCGCGACGCCTCGGGCGGTCGCTCGCTGAAGGCCGGCGAGGGCGACGAGGATGACGGCTACGATCCCAATCCGCCGGCCCAGGCCCGCCGCTGGGTGATCTTCACCGACATGGCGTTGTCCGCCTACGACGGCTCCGAAGGGCTGGACGTGGTCGTCCGCTCCCTGCAGACCGCGAAGATCCTGCCGGGCCTTAAGGTCGCGCTGGTGGCGCGCAACGGCGAGACCCTCGCCGAGGCCAAGACCGATTCCGTCGGCCGTGTGCGCTTCGACCGTCCCCTGCTGGAGGGCGAGGGCGCGGGCGACGCCAAGATGGTGATGGCCTACGGCGCCCAGGGCGACCTGGCCGTGTTGGACCTGGAACGCGCGCCCGTGGACCTGTCGAAACAGGGAATCGGCGGACGCACCGACGCCGAGCCGGGCCGCGCGGCGGCCACCGCCGTCGACGGCTTCGTCTACACCGACCGCGGCATCTATCGCCCAGGCGAAACCGTCCACCTGAACGCCCTGCTG
The DNA here is from genome assembly GCF_030693805.1 of Phenylobacterium sp. Lineage (GTDB taxonomy): Bacteria > Pseudomonadota > Alphaproteobacteria > Caulobacterales > Caulobacteraceae > Phenylobacterium. The sequence continues at coordinate 12,920 of NZ_JAUXZW010000246.1, read as the reverse complement.
CGCGACCGCGAGGCGCGTGCGGTCAAGGACCGCGCCGGCGCGATCATCGTCAAGCGACCCTCTGGCGTGGAGTACAGGCGCTTCCGCTTCGAACGCACGCCGTTGGGCGCGGCCGCCGCCGACATCGCCCTGCCCAAGGCCGCGCCGCGCGGCCGCTGGAATGTCAGCGTGGAGATCGACGGGCTGGAAAACCCGGTCGGCAGCTTCGCCTTCGCGGTCGAGGACTTCGCCCCCCAACGCCTTGGCGTCACCGTCACCGGCCAGGACGCCGTGCCGATCGGCGCAGGCGAAATCCGCGCCGTCGAGGTCGCCGCACGCTTCCTCTACGGCGCCCCCGGCGCCGGTCTGCAGACCCAGGGCGAAGCGCGCCTGAAGGTCGACACCGACCCGTTCCCGCATTTCGTGGACTACCAGTGGGGCGACCAGCGCGAGCCGTTCGCCGAGAAGTTCATCGAGCTCGGCGAGACGGTCACCGACGCCGAGGGCCGCGCGGTGCTGAACCTGTCCTCTGAAGAGGCCAGCGACACCACCCAGCCGCTGATCGCCGCTTTCACCGCCTCGGTGTTCGAGCCCGGCGGCCGGCCGGTGCGCGAGGCTGTCTCGCTGAAGGTCCGCACGCAACCAGTCTATCTGGGCGTCAAGGTCGACCAGGGAGAGGTCACGGGCCGCGGCGATCCCACCGTCAGTTTCGACGTCATCGCCGCCGACCGCACAGGCCGGCGCATCGCCCAGTCGGGCGTGGCCTATTCGCTGGTCGCCGAGAACTGGGACTACGACTGGTTCCAGCAGGACGGCCGTTGGCAGTGGCGGCGCACCAGCCGCGACGTGGTGATCCAGCGCGGAACCCTGAACGTCGGCGCCGCCCAGCCGGCGCGCGTCTCGCGGCGCCTTGGCTGGGGCGATTACCGGCTGGAGCTGACCAGCGCGCAGGGCGCCAAGAGCATCGTGCGCTTCGCCTCCGGCTGGGGCGCGCCCGCCAAGGACGTCGAAGCGCCAGACTTCGTGCGCGTCAGCGCCGGCGTGAAGACCTATGCGCAAGGCGACACCGTCGAGATCACCCTGAAGCCGCCCTATGCCGGTGAGGCCCAGGTGGCGGTCGCCACCGACCAACTGATCGACTTCAAGACCGTGACGGTGGGAGCCGACGGCGCGACCGTGCGCCTGAAGACCAACGCCGCCTGGGGCGGCGGCGCCTATGTGCTGGTCAGCGTCATCCAGCCGCGCGATCCGGTCGCCTCGCCCAAGCCGAAGCGGGCGTTGGGGCTGGTCTACGTGCCGCTCGACCCGAAAAACCGCAAGCTGACAGTGGAGCTGGGGACGCCGGCCAAGATCGACGCCAAACAGGCCCTGGAGGTGCCGATCACCATCAAGGGCGCAGGCTTCGCCGGCCGCGCCCGAGTGACGCTCGCCGCCGTCGACGAGGGGATCCTCGCGCTCACCCGCTTCGAGAGCCCTGATCCGGTCAAATGGTACTTCGGCAAGCGGGCGCTGACGCTCGACTCCCGTGACGACTACGGCCGGCTGCTGGACCCCAACCTGGGCGCGCCCGCCAACGTGAACTTCGGGGCCGACGAGATCGGCGGCGAGGGCCTGACCGTCACCCCGATCCGCACCGTGGCCATGTGGTCGGGGCTGGTGGAGACCGGCCGCGACGGCAAGGCGGTGATCCGCCTGCCGGCGGCCGACTTCAACGGCGAGCTGCGGCTGATGGCGGTGGCCTGGACCGACGAGGCCGTCGGCGGCGCCTCCAAACCGCTGACCGTGCGTGAGGCCGTGGTCAGCGACCTCGCCCTGCCGCGCTTCCTTGCGCCCGGGGACCGCGCCTTCGCGACCCTGGAGCTGCACAACCTCGAAGGCCGTGTCGGCGCCTATGTCGCCGAGATGACCTCGAAGGGCGGCGTCCTCGCTCCGTTCCGCAAGGCCTTCCAGCTGGCGCTCGGCCAGCGGATCGCCGAGCGGATCCCGTTCAACGCGCCCAACCGGGCCGGGATCGGCGAGGTCGGCTTCAAGGTCACGGGTCCGGGCTTCAGTTCGGCGCGCGACTACCCGATCCAGACCCGACTGGGCTGGAGTCCGGTCACCCGCATCACCTACGCCCTGCAGAAACCCGGCGAGGCGTTCACCCCGGCCTCGGCGCTGCTGGCGGGCCTCGCGGCGGGCGATGCGACGCTACAGGTCAGCTACTCGCCGTTCCGCGGTTTCGACCCCGCGCCGCTAGCCAATGCGCTGAACCGCTATCCATATGGTTGCACCGAACAGCTCGTGTCGGGCGCCTACCCGCTGCTCTACGCGGGTCAGACGGCCAACGATCCGAAGGTGCTGCGCGCTTCGAACGGCCTGAACGCCGCGGTGGGCAAGCTGCTCGACCGCCAAACCCTCGACGGCGCCTTCGGTCTGTGGCGGGTCGGCGACGGCGAGGCGGACGGTTGGCTCGGAGCCTACGCCACCGACTTCCTGGTCGAGGCGAAACGCGCCGGCGCGCCGGTGCCGCAGGCCGCCCTCGATCGCGCGCTCGCCGCCATGCGCCAGATCTCGCGCCCGGAGGGCTTCTCGTCCGTCTCCTACCGCCTGGAGTATCCGGAGTGGTGGGCCGGATCGCCCGAGGCCTCGCGCAAGGCGACGGCGGCGATGCGCTCCCGCGCCTCGGCCTACGCCCTCTACGTGCTGGCCAAGGCGGGACGCGGCGACCTCGCGCGGTTGCGCTGGTGGCACGACGTGCAGATGAAGACCGAGGATTCACCGATCGCCAAGGCGCAGGTGGGTGCGGGTCTCGCCATGATGGGCGACAAGGCGCGGGCCCGTTCGGCCCTGCGCCAGGCGGCCCGTTCCCTCGGCTACCGCGAGGACAGCGACTGGTACCAGAGCCCCCTGCGCGACCTGGCCGCGGTGATCAGCCTCTCCTACGAAGCCGGCGAGCCGGAACTCGCCCGCAGCCTCCAGGGTCGCCTCGACGGCGCGGTGAAGGACCCTGACGCGCTGAACACCCAGGAACAGGCCCGCCTGCTGCAGGCCGCGAACGCCATGCTCAAGGCGGCCGGACGCATCCGCATCGAGGCCCAGGGCGCCAATCCGCTCAGCGCCGCGGGCGGCGCGCCACGCTGGTCGGTGGGCAAGCTGGCCGACGCGCGGTTCGTCAACGCCGGCGCCGGCGCCCTTTGGCGTACGGTGACCGTCGCCGGCACGCCGATCGCGCCACCTGCAGCCGAGGCCAACGGCCTGTCGCTGTCCAAGCGCCTGCTGCGCCTCGACGGCTCGCCCGCCGATCCGGCGTCGCTGCGCCAGGGTGAGCGGGTGATCGTGCTGATCGCCGGCCGCTCGACCCAGGCGCGCTCCTCCGCCCTGGTGGTCGACGATCCCCTGCCCGCCGGCTTCGAGATCGAGACCGTCCTCGGCGCCGACGACGCGCAGAGCGGGCCTTTCAAGTTCCTGGGCGAGCTGTCAGGGGCCGACGTGCAGGAATCGCGGGACGACCGGTATGTGGCGGCCATGGACCTGGCGGGCAAATCCAGCTTCGCCTTCGCCTATGTGGCGCGGGCGGTGACGCCGGGCGACTTCCTGCTGCCGGGCGCCCAGGCCCGTGACATGTATCGTCCGAGCTTCAACGCGCGCACCGAAGCCGGCCGCACGGCGATCGCGCCGGGGCTCTAGGCGCATGCGCGGAGCGCGCGCACTGACGCGAGGCCTGCTCGGCGTGATGGCGGCGCAGGGCCTGCTGTTCGCCGCCGACACGGCGTTCCCGCCGAGCCTGGCGCGCGGCGAACGCTCGTCGCCCGTGGTGCTTGACCGGCACGGCGGCTGGCTGCGCGCCCTGCCGGTGGAGAACGGCCGCTGGCGCATCCGCGCCGATCTGGCGCGCACCGATCCGAGTTTCCTCGCTCGATTGATCGCCGTGGAGGACGCCCGCTTCTGGCTTCACCCGGGCGTCGACCCGATCGCCGTGGTCCGCGCCGCGGCGTCCAGCGCCGCCCACGGGCGCGTGGTGTCAGGCGCCTCGACGCTGACCATGCAGACGGCGCGCCTGCTGGAGCCCAGGCCACGCACGCCGCTGGCCAAATTCATCGAGATGTGGCGCGCGGTTCAACTCGAGGCGCACTTTTCGAAGAAGCAGATCCTCAGCCTCTACCTGACGCTGGCGCCCTACGGCGGCAATCTGGAGGGCGTGCGCGCCGCCAGCCTGGCCTATTTCGGCCACGAGCCCGAGACCCTCACCGACGGGGAGCAGGCGCTGCTGATCGCCCTGCCCCAGGCGCCGGAGGCGCGGCGTCCGGACCGCCGCCCCGACGCCGCCCGCGCCGCCCGCGGCCGGGTGCTCGACAAGATGATCCGTGCGCGCCGCATCACCGAGAGCGCCGCGGCCGAGGCGCAGGACGAGCACCTGCCCAGGCGCAGCCCGTTTCCGGCGCTGGCCTGGCACGCCGCCGGCGAACTGGCGCGCCAGGCCCGCGCGTCTCAGGCCTCTGTGGTCTCGACCATCGACCCGGCGTTGCAGGCGCGGCTGGAGACGCTGGCCGCCTCCACCGCGCGCGCCCAGGGTCCGGAGGCGACCGCGGCCATCCTCGTGGTGGAGATCGACGGCCGCGCGGTGCGCGCCGCGGTCGGTTCCGGCGGGCTGGACCGCCCCGGCGGCTGGATCGACATTACGCGGGCCTATCGGTCGCCCGGCTCGGCGCTGAAGCCGTTCATCTACGCCTTCGCCTTCGACGACGGCCTGGCCGCGCCCGACACCCGCATGGACGATGCGCCGCGGCGCTTCGCCGACTATCAGCCGGAGAACTTCGACCGCGTCTTCCACGACAAGGTGACGGTGCGCGAGGCGCTGACCCACTCGTTGAACATGCCGGCGGTGGAGACGCTGGAACGGCTGGGGCCCGCCGCGTTCGAAGGGCGGATGACCGCCGCCGGCGTCAAGCTGGTGCGTCCGAAGCTGGCGACCCGCGACGCTGGCCTGGCGCTGGCGCTGGGCGGCGTGGGCGTCAGCTTGCGCGATCTCGCGGTGCTCTATGCGGCCTTGGGCGACGGCGGGCTCGCCAAGCCGTTGGCGTGGACGCAGGTCGACGCCGACCGCCGCCGTCACGAAGGCGGCCGCAGGCTGGTGCGCGCCGAGGCCGCCGCCCAGGTGCTGGACATCCTGCGCGAGACCCCGCCGCCGGCCGGAGCCAGCCCCACGGCGCTGGCCCGGGGGCGACCGCTGATGGCGTTCAAGACCGGCACCTCGTACGGATTCCGCGACGCCCTGGCGGCCGGTGTAATCGGCCGCTACGCGGTGGTGGTCTGGACGGGGCGCGCCGATGGCGGCGCACGCGGCGGGCTCACCGGGCGCGACGCCGCCCTGCCGATGCTGTTCGAGGCCGCGGACCTGATCGATGCGCCGCCCGCCGCGCCTCGGCCGATCGCGCCCCCCTCGGCCCCAACGTCGCTGGCGCGCCTGGAGGAGCCGGCGCAGGGGCCGAAGCTGATCTTCCCGCCTGACGGCGCGACGGTGCAGGTGGCGGGGTTCGGGCCCGGTTCGCGTGGTCTCGCGCTGGCGGCCAGCGGATCGGACCTCGCCTGGTTCGTGGACGGCCGTCCGCTGTCGTCCGACCCGACCAGCGGGCGCGTGCTGTGGCGTCCGGCCGGGCCGGGGTTCTATCGGCTGATGGTGGTCGATCCCGACGGACGCGAGGCCCGCGCGCGGGTGCGGATCAAGGGCTGAGGCCTTACTCCAGCCGCGACAGTTCCGCGGGGTCGGCGACGCTGACGTCGAGATCGTTCACCAGTCCGGTGCTCAGCGAATAGACCCAGCCATGGACGGTCAGCTCCTGGCCTCGCGCCCAGGCGTCTTGGACGAACACGTCGGAGGCGACGTTGCGCACTTGGCGGATGACGTTCAGCTCGCACAGCCGGTTCAGCCGTTCGGTGTCGTCGCCGATCGCCTCCAGCTCGTGGCGGTGTTCGTGGTGCACCTCGCGGATCGGGTGCAGCCAGTGATCGACCAGGCCGCGGCGCTGGCCGTCGACGGCCGCCGCCACGCCGCCGCAGCCGTAGTGGCCGACGACCATGATGTGCTTCACCTTGATGACGTCGACGGCGAACTGCAGCACCGACAGGTAGTTGGCGTCCTGTGGCGGCGCGAGATTGGCGACGTTGCGGTGGACGAACAGCTCGCCCGGATCCAGGTCGACGATCTCGTTGGCTGGCACGCGGCTGTCGGAGCAGCCGATCCACAGGTACTCGGGCGCCTGCTGGCCGACCAGGCGGGCGAAATAGCTGGGGTCGCCGGCGATCTTGCGCTGCGACCAGGCGCGGTTGTTTTCGAGGAGGTGCTTGAGCATCGTCCCGCGCCATACGTCCAGCCGGCGCGCGCCGCAACCCCGTTGCTGCAGTGCAGCAGTCAGATCAAGGTGAACGCCAGCGCGCCGACGCCTTCGACCTCGCCCGACACCCGGTCGCCGCGCGAGACGGGGCCGACGCCTTCCGGCGTGCCGGTGAAGATCAGGTCGCCGGGTTCCAGCCGCCACAGGCGCGAGGCCTCGGCGATCACTTCGGCGACATTCCAGATCATGTCGGCGACCCGACCGTCCTGGCGCACCTCGCCGTTCACGGAAAGGCTGATGCGCCCCTGCGGCGGCGGCCCCATCCAGGGCCGGATCCACGAGATCGGCCCCGAAGCGTCAAAGCCCTTGGAGCTGTCCCACGGCCTCGCCTGGGCCTTGGCCTCGTTCTGCAGGTCGCGGCGGGTGAGATCGACGCCGACCGCGTAGCCGTAGACCAGGTCCAGCGCCTGGCCGGGCGTCAGGTCGACCCCGCCGCCCGACAGCGCCGCGACCAGCTCGATCTCGTGATGCAGGTCCGAGGTCGCCTGCGGATAGGCCACCGCATCGGCGGACACCACCGCGTCCGCCGGCTTGGCGAAGAAGAACGGCGGGTCGCGTTCGTCGGCCCCCATCTCGCGCACATGGGCGGCGTAGTTGCGCCCGACGCAGATCACCCGGCGGACGGGAAAGGTCGAGGATTCGCCCAGCACCGGCACGGCGGTGATCGGCGGCGGCGGAAAGATGTAGGCGTCCATCCCCAAGGGGTAACGCGGCGTGCGCCTCGGCGCAAAGGCTCAGGACTTGCGGAGCAGCTCCGCGACCGCAGCGGCGACCTGGGTCACGTCGTACGGCTTGCGGATGATCGGTGCGTCGAAACCCTGTGGGCCGCCGCCGGTGTCGCCATAGCCGGTGGCGAACACGAACGGCGTGCCGCGCGCCACCAGGGCCTCGGCCACCGGGGTGACCGATCGACCATTCAGATTGGCGTCCAGGACCGCGACGTCGATCGGCTGGTCCAGCAGGGCCAGAGCCTCCTCGAGCTCGTAGGCGGGTCCGACGATCGTCGCCCCAGCCTCGGCCAGGCCCGTTTCCAACTCGAGCGCCAGCAGAACGGCGTCCTCGACGATCAGCACGCGGGCGCCGCGCAGGTCGACCGCGCCGCCGCCGTGGTCGGATTCCAGCGGCCGGGACGCGGGCGCGTCGGGAACGGTGTCCGGTCGATCGACGATCGCCGCCGGCCCGGCGCGCAGCCGCGCGGTGACGCCGGACGGGCGATATTCGACGGTGGTGTCGCCGTTCAGCTCACGGCCGGTGACTTGGCTCAGCAGGGTCGAGCCGAAACCGCGGTGGGTGGGCGCTGACACGCGTGGGCCGCCGGTCTCGGTCCAGGTCAGCTCGAAGCCGCCGTCGCGGGCCTTGCTCCAGCGCAGGTCCACTCTGCCGATGTCGGTGGAGAGTGCGCCGAACTTCACCGCATTGGCGGCGAGTTCGTGCAGCGCCAGCGACAGGGCGTTGGCGGCGCGCGGCGTCAGGAACAGCTCTGGGCCTTCCCAGCGCGTCTGCGAGGGCGCGAGCGGCCCGAGCTCCGCCGCCGCCAGATGATCGATGGCCGCGCCGCGCCAGCGGGCTGCGGTGAGCAGTTCATTGGCCGAACCCATCGCCTTCAACCGTCCGGAGAAGGTCTGCAGGAAGCTGTCGAGCGACGTGGTGCCTTTGGCGGTCTGCTGCGCCAGCGCCTGGACGGCGGCCAGCACGTTCTTCACCCGATGGTCGAGCTCGGCCATCAGGATCAGCCGCTGTTCCTCCTCGCGCTTCTCGCGGGTGACGTCCTGGCCGACGCCGACCAGACTGGCGGGCGCGCCGTCCGGCCCCCGAGCGAGGTCGCCCACCAGCCGGACCCAGGCGATCTGGCCGGACGGATCAGGCGGAGTGCGGAAGTCGACCTCGTAACGGGCGCCCAGCAGGAGTTGGGCCTGGGTCGCGGCTTCGACACCCTCACGGTCCTCGAGATGCGCGCCCTGCAGCAGCGCCGCGCCGCCCAGCGCCGGCCCCTCGCCGGGCGCGAGGCCGGTGATGTCGCCCATCCGCGGGCTGATGATCAGCCGGTCGCCGGCGATATCCCACTCGAACGCGCCCAGGCCAGCGGCCTGCAGCGCCTGCTCCAGGCGCTGTCGGTTCCAGCTAAAGGGATCAACGCTGCTGTCCATGGCGCGAACATAGGCTGAGCGGCCTGCTCAGGCGACAGGAACCGTGCAATGGGCCGAGTCGCAAACTTTGGCCCCAACCTTTGCCATGGGATGCGGAACCCGCTTAGATATCCTACGTTCTGGGTGCGCTCCCACCTTCCTGGCGCGGGGCGTCCTTCTGCTTGGAGAACAGCCATGTCCGCGAGCCCCGTCGATTTCGCCGAGGACGCCAAAGCCGCCGCCCGCAATGCGTCGGACACCGCCAGCGCGCTTGCCGCCGATGCGCAACGCAGCATCGCCGAGGCCAGCAAACGCTTCGAGCGCGTCGTCCAGGAAGGCGTCGAGCAACTGCGCGCCCAGTCCCGCGCCTATGCCGACACCGCCGGCCAGCAACTCGATGAAGCCCAACGCTACGTCGTCGAGCGCGTGAAGGAACGCCCGCTCGCCGCCACCGGCGCGGCGCTCGGCATCGGCGTCCTGGTTGGCCTGTTGCTCGCGGCCGGCCGCAACCGTTGATCCTCAAGAGAGCGCTATCGACCCTCGCGGCGGCGTCAGCGATCGCCGCCGCTGCGGGAGTCGCCGTGATCGCCGCGGCGTTCGCGTTGTATGCGCTGCTGGCGACTTACCTGGTCCCGGCGGGCGCGGCGGCGATCGTCGCTGCGCTCGCCGCCCTGCTGGCGTTGCTGGGCGCCTTGCTGATGTTGCACAAGCCTGCGCCATCGCCGCTCAAGGAGAGCGACGGCCTCAGCGCCCGGGCGATCGATTTCGCGCGCGCACGCCCGGTGATCGCCATCGGCGCCGCGCTCGCGGTGGGTCTGGTGGCGTTCCGCAATCCCAAGCTGGTTACCGCCGCCGTCACCGCCTTCCTGGCCGGCAAGTCGGCCCCGAAGTCCTGAATCTTTCTGTGCGTTGATCGAGGAACGCGGCTCGTTAAGCAGCGTTGACTCTGTATCAAGCGTGGCCGTGCACCGGCTCACGTACGCACAGGAGAACCCCGATGCTTGGTTGGGCGCTGACGTTTCTGGTGGTCGCCTTGATCGCCGGTCTGCTTGGCTTCACTTCGATCGCTGGCAGCGCGATGGGTGTGGCCCAGATACTATTCTATGTCTTCATCGTGCTGTTCCTGGTCTCGGCCGTCATGCACCTAGTGCGAGGTCGCGGCCTAAGATAGTCGGACTGATGTCCGCCGGGCGCTCGGGCGTCCGGCGGCTCAGGCGCGCCGGTCCAGCGACCAGGTCCGCTGCGGCTCGAAATGCGATCCCGTCCAGCCCTGGGCGATGACGCGAATGGCCTCATCCTCGATTTCGATGACGTTGAAGCCGGGCGGCACCCCCCGCTCTCGCACCGACAGGGTGCCGGCTCCCACCGCGTAGGTCTTCTTGTCGCCGAAGGCGTAGGGCCAGGCGAAGGGCGCATGGATGTGGCCCGACAACACCAAGTCGACCTTCGCCTCGGTGAAGGCTTCCGCCGCCTTGTCGCCGCCCCACACGCGCGCCGTCATCGGGCCTCCGATCATCTCGGTCAGCGGGTGGTGACAGGCGAGGATGCGCACGGCGTCGCCGTCCGTCGTCTGCAGCCACGCGGCGGCCTCCTCGACCTGGCTACGGGATATCTGCCCCTTCGACCAGTTCAAGCGCGGTTGGGCGCCGCGCGCGGTGTTGACGCCGAACACGGCGAGGCCCGGCGACAGATGTTGCTGGGTGCGCGCGGGTCCGATCAGCCGCTCGTAGCGGGCGAAGGGACGGAAGATCCGCTCCAGCCAATTCAAATAGGGCGCGTCGTGATTGCCGGGCGTCACCAAGCGCGGCTCCGGCAGCGTCGCCAGCCAATGCGCCGCAGCCTCCAACTCAGGCGCCTCAGCGAACTGCGTCAGGTCGCCGGTCACGACGATGAGGTTGAAGCCGCCGCCGCGCAGCATCTCGCCGGCGGCGGCGACGGCGGGCTTATTCTCGCCGCCGAAGTGGATGTCGGAGAGATGGGCCAGGCGAAGCGTCACGCCCATGGCTTCCCGTGCGCCGGAGCGCCGGTCAAGCGGCGAGCGCGTTCGTCGATCACTTGACGGCGTCGGCGGCTTTCTCGCGCACGGTCTCGCCTGCGCCTTTGAGGGCGCGTCCCGCGTCGCCCGCGGCGTCCCGCACGACCGGCTCGGCACGATCGGCGGCGTCCGACAGGTTCTGGTCGACCACCACGCCGCCGCGCGCGAAACTGCCCTCCTTGGCGGCAACGAAAAGCACGCCCGCCCCCACCAGGGCCGCGATGATCGTCAGCGCCATCATCACCGGATGACGGCGACGTCCGGCGCGTTCGTCCCGTCGCCCACGCTCGTAGGCCGCGCGAACGTCCTCGGCTTCCGGTCCGGCGCCAAAGGCCTCGCCGACCAGTTCATGGTCGGTACGTCGCGAAAGCATGGAAGCGTCTCCTCAACAGGGATGGTGCTTAAGCTCAACGGCGGGCGAAGGGGCCGGTTCCAGCCACGCTGTCGCCACGGTGGCGGCGGAACCTCACAAGGCTCGGCCACGTTAGGCCGCGCAGGGACGCATGTTTCAAGGAGCGCCGACCTATGTCTAAGACCTGGATAGCCCTGGCCGGAGCCGCGATGCTGATGAGCGCGTGCACGTCCACCGGCAACGTCGAGCGCAACGCCGCAGGCGGCGCCGCGATCGGCGCCATCGCCGGCGCGGTGATCGGCAACAACGTGGGTGGCGGCGACGCCGGCACGGGCGCCGCGATCGGGGCCGCCGTGGGCGGCGCCGCGGGCGCCGTGAAGGGCTGTCGCGAAGACGGCGGCTGCGGTGCGACCGCGCCCAATCGCCGGCAATATTACGACGAGCGCGCGGGCCGTTATTATTATTACGACTCGGGCAGCGGCCGTTACTATTGGGAAGACGGCAGCCCGCGCTGAGGATTGCGAACCTGACGGGACGAACGGCGGCCGGGCCAGCCCGGCCGCCTTTTGTCATGCGTAATCGGGATCGATCGGATCGGGAGCCGGAACGGATGAGCCAAGTGCATTGGACGGGCGCGGCGACCCTAGCGTTGGCGATCGGCCTCGCGGGCTGTGCGACCAAGGAAGTGCGGCTGGTGAAACAGACACCGCGCTGCGTCGATCAGACCCTGGAGATCTATTTCGAACCGGATTCGGCGGAGGTGACGCCCGAAGGCAAGGCGATCGTCTCACAGGCCGCGACGGTCGCCGCAGGATGCGCCGTCGACAAGGTCGAGGTGCTGGGCCTCGCCGACTCGGTCGGCGCGCCGGAGGCCAATCTCGACCTTTCCAAGCGACGAGCCCAGTCGGTGACGGCGGCTTTGGCCGACGCCGGCCTCCCTGCGGCTGAATTCGCACTCGCCGCCGCAGGCCAGGATGGAGCCGTCACAGCCTCCGGTGACGCCCAACCGCTGCGCCGCCGGGTCAATGTCGTGCTGCGCCTGCGCGCCCTGCCCTGACCCATCGTAACGTCGTGACCACGCGCAAGAAAAAGGCGGGTCCAAGTGGGACCCGCCTTTTAGTGAGCATCATCGAGAATAGGGGTGCGGAGACGGCAGACTGGCTGTCGCCAGCCTCAAGTCGGGGGGGGCGTCGCCGCCTCCGCACTCGATAAACACACGCGCTGCGATGATGTTCCCGGCCTAGGCGAATTTTTTCGGTTGCTCGCCTAGCGAAGGTTGCAGGGCGACGGAACGCTCCGACGTGACTGCACGTTACCCCTGCAAGGCGGAGCTGTGACCGTCGGCGACAGGGAGGGCGTAGTGTGATCAACGACCTCAATTCCACGCATCCGGTGCTCACGCTGTTCCAGCTTCCGACTCGTCGGCAGAAGCTGGCGCGACGGCGGCGTTATGTGGTCGTGGGTGTCGCGGTCCTGGCCGTGGCCAGCGCCGCGGTCGGTCTCGCCTCCAAGCCACACGACGCGGTCACCGCCGCAAGCCCCAGTTACTTCCTGTCCGAGTGAGGAGATTTGTCCATGGCGACCGAGCCGACGTCCACTGCGCGCCCCGTCCTGGGCGCCACGCGTGCGAGGCAAGGCCGGTTCGGCCGGCATGTGTTCTGGGTGCTGCTGATCTCGACCGTGCTCGCGGCCCTGGCGCTGTTCGGCGCCTGGACGTGGCGTTCCGGCGACCTCGCCAACACTGAGCCCAACAATGCGCGCCAGCCCGTCGACGCCAAGGCGTTCGACGCGCCGCCGCCGGCGCCGCCGACCCAGAACGGCGGACGATAAGACCTTAGGGCATGAAGAAACGGCGGCCTCATCGGCCGCCGTTTTCGTTTCAGCGCTAGGTTTCACGTCAGAGTACGGACTGACCGCGGATCGCTCGCACCACGAAGCTGGCGACCAGCAGCACGAGGAAGACCACAAAGAGCACCTTGGCGATCGTCGCCGCCATGCCCGCCAGGCCGCCGAAGCCCAGAAGTCCTGCGACTAACGCCAGAACGGCGAAGGTG
>NZ_JAUXZW010000244.1 GCF_030693805.1 Phenylobacterium sp. | reverse complement strand
CCTCAACACCGTGGCCAGCGCCGGCGTCGCCCTGGCGCTGAACCTCGCGCCCAGCCCCTGGGCGGTGAACGAAATCGTCAACTGGCTGATGGGCTCCCTGGCCGATCGCAGCTTCGACGAGTTGACGATGGCCGCGCCGCTGATCGCCGCCGGCTGCGCCCTGCTGCTGACCACGGGACGGGCGCTGGACGCCCTCACTCTCGGGGAGACCGGCGCGCGATCGCTGGGTGTCGACATGGGCCGCATGCGCTGGGCGTTGGCGCTGGGCGTCGGCTTGGCGGCCGGGGCCAGCGTCGCCGCCACCGGGGTCGTCAGCTTCGTAGGCCTCGTGACGCCGCATCTGATGCGCCCGCTGGTCGGCGCACAGCCTGGCAAGCTGCTGGTCCCCAGCGCCCTGGCGGGGGCGGCGATCGTGCTCGCCGCCGATATCCTGGTGCGCCTGACGCCCTCCGCCGCAGAGGTGAAACTGGGTGTCGCGATGGCCGCATTGGGCGGGCCGTTCTTCCTGGGTCTTCTTTTGGCCATGCGCCGGAGGATGACGTGAGCGTCCTGTCGGCGAAGGGCCTGCACGTGCGGTTGGGCGCGCGCGACGTGCTGAACGGAGTCGAGGCCGACTTCGCGCCGGGGCAGGTGACCGCCATCCTGGGACCTAACGGCGCCGGCAAGTCGACGCTGCTGGCCTGCCTGGCCGGCCTGCGCCGACCCGATGCGGGGTCCGTCCGACTGGACGGCGCTGCGGTGCGCGCCCTGGCGCCACGCGTGCGCGCCCGCCGCATCGGGTTGCTGCCTCAGACGCCCGAGGTCGCCTGGCCCGTGAGCGCGCGCACGGTCGTCGGCCTGGGCCGCATTCCCTACAACGGATCGCGTGGGCTCACGTCGGAGGACGTGGCGGCGGTGGCGCGGGCGATGGATGCGGCCGGGGTCGCCGAACTCGCGGAGCGCGACGTCACCACGCTGTCCGGCGGCGAGCGGGGCAGGGTGCTGATCGCGCGCGCCCTGGCCGGCGAACCGGAGTGGCTGTTGGCCGACGAACCGCTGGCCGGGCTGGATCCCGGTCACCAGCTCGATGTCGCGGCCCTGTTCCGCGACCTCGCCGTAGGCTCGGGCCGCGGGGTGGTGGTGACGCTGCATGACCTTTCGATGGCCGCGCGGATGGCCGATCGCATCCTGGTCCTGGCCGACGGCGCGCTGCTCGCCGACGGTCCGCCGCGCGAGGCCCTGGCCCCCGCCGTGCTCGCTCAGGCCTACGGCGTCGAGGCTCGGTTCACGCAAGGCGACGCCGGTCCGCTGATCGAGATCGTCGGCCGTGGCCGCTGATCCGTGGATTGTCCTGGGCGCGGGCCTTCTTGAAGGCGTCACCGGCTATCCGCAGGCCCTGCATCGCCGCGCGCCTCATCCTGTCGCCTGGGCGGGCGGGCTGATCAGCGCGGCGGAGCGCACGCTCAATCGGGGATCGCCTGTGGCGCGCCGCGCCGCTGGGATTGTCACCCTCTTGCTGGTCGTTGGACTGTCGGCAGGTTTGGGTCTGGCGATCGAGCGGTTGTCCGCGCCCTGGGCGTTCGCGCCGCTGGCGCTCATCGCCGCTGGCTCGCTGGGGCTGGCGGGGCGCAACCTCTACGCCCACGTCGCCGCTGTCCATCGGCCGCTGAGCGCCGGCGACCTGGAGGCCGCGCGCGCGGCGACCGAGCGCATCGTCGGGCGCGATGTCGAGCGGCTGGACGCCAGCGGCCTCGCCGGCGCGGCGCTCGAGAGCCTGGCCGAAAGCTTCAACGACGCGGTCGCTGCGCCGCTGTTCTGGTTCCTCGTCGGCGGGCTGCCGGGCCTGTTCGCCTACAAGGCGGTGAACACGGCGGACAGCCTGATCGGCCACCGCGAGGCGCCGTTCACCCACTTCGGCTGGGCGGCGGCGCGCACCGACGATCTGATGAACCTGCTCCCGGCGCGGCTGGCCGGCGGGGCGATCGCCATGGTCGCGGGGCGGGGCTGGCGGATTATGCTTCGCGACGCCGGCAAGCACGCTTCGCCCAACGCCGGCTGGCCCGAGGCGGCGATGGCCGGCGCCCTGGGCGTCCGCCTGGGCGGTACGGCGTCCTACGACGGTGTTCCGCATCTGCGCCCGACGTTGGGCGAGGGCCCGGCGCCCGCGCCGCTGGACCTCGCGCGGGGCCTTGGCCTTTATCTGCGCGCCTGCGCGATCCTCGTCGCGGCGCTGGCGTTCGGAGGGGTGGCATGGCCGCGCTGATGATCCAGGGCTGCGGCTCCAATGTCGGCAAGTCGGTGCTGACCGCCGGTCTTTGCCGCCTGTTCGCCAACCGCGGCCTGACGGTGCGCCCGTTCAAGCCGCAGAACATGTCGAACAACGCCGCCGTCACCGCCGACGGCGGCGAAATCGGGCGGGCGCAAGCATTGCAGGCGCTGGCCTGCCGCGTCGCCCCGTCCGTGCACATGAACCCGGTGCTGCTGAAACCGCAGAGCGACACGGGCGCCCAGGTGGTGGTGCGCGGCCGCTCCGTCGGGACCCTGCGCGCCGGCCCCTACCAGGCGCGCAAGGGCGAGCTGCTGGAGACCGTACTGGAGAGCTATCGAACGCTCGCCGCCGAAAGCGACCTGGTGATGGTCGAGGGGGCGGGCAGCCCGGCGGAGATCAACCTGCGGGCCGGCGACATCGCCAACATGGGATTCGCCCGCGCCGCCGAGGTGCCCGTGGTTCTGGTCGGCGACATCGACCGCGGCCACGTGATCGCCGCCCTGGTCGGCGCGCATGCGGTGCTGGAGGCTGGCGATGCGGCTATGGTGCGCGGTTTCCTGATCAACAAGTTCCGCGGCGACCCGGCGCTGTTCGACGACGGTCGAGCCGAGATCGTGCGGCGCACCGGCTGGCGCGACTACGGCATGGTTCCGTGGTTGGCCGCCGCGCGCAGCCTGCCGGCCGAGGACGCCGTGGTGCTCGACGCCGCCCGGTCGCGAACGACGGGAAAGGTGCGGATCGTCGTCCCGATGCTGTCGCGGATCGCCAACTTCGACGACTTCGACGCCCTGCGCGCCGAACCGGCGGTGGACTTCGCCTTCGTGCCACCCGGGACTGCTCTGCCTGGCGACGCCGATCTGGTGATCATTCCGGGCACCAAGGCGACCTTGGCCGATCTTGCATTCCTCCGCGCCCAGGGCTGGGACGTGGACATCGCCGCCCATGTGCGCCGCGGCGGGCGGGTGCTAGGCGTCTGCGGCGGGTATCAGATGCTGGGCCGCCTGCTGCGCGATCCCGCTGGCGTGGAAGGCGCGCCGGGGGAGGCGGCGGGACTGGGCCTGCTGGACGTCGAGACCGTGCTCGAAGCCGACAAGGTGGTGCGCCCGGCGGCTGGGCGGTTGGTGGGCGGCGGCGCGCCGTTCGAGGGTTATGAGATCCACGTCGGCCGCACGAGCGGACCGGGGCTGACGCGCCCGTTCCTGATCCGCGAAGACGGCGGTGATTGCGGGGCGGTGTCGGCGGACGGGCGGGTGGAGGGCGGATACGTCCACGGCCTGTTCGACAAGGCCGAAGCGCGCGCGGCGCTGTTGGGCCAGCTTGGCGCGGTCAGCGAGGCGGTCGATCAGGCGGCGCGAATCGATGCGGCGCTGGACGCGGTCGCGAGTCTGCTGGAACGCCATCTGGATATCTTGGACTTGGCCGCCCTCGCCGGGCTGCGGGCGCAATGAGCGCTCTTCCGCACGTCGCGTGGGTCGACCGGGCGCTTGAGCCCGAGCTGCGCGCGCTGGTGGACGGGCGCGCCAAGCCGCCCGGATCGTTGGGCCGCATCGAGTCGCTGGCCATCCAACTCGGGTTGATCGCTGGCCACGCCCGGCCGCGCGCCGATCGGGCGCTGCTGCTGGTGTTCGCCGGCGACCACGGGTTCGCAGCCGCCGGCGCGTCGAGTTATCCGCCGCAGGTGACCGAGGCCATGGTGCGCCTGCTGCTGGCCGGCGGCGCCACGGCCAACGCCTTCGCCCGCGCGGTCGGCTCCGAGTTGCGGGTGGTCGACGCCGGCGTCGCTGCCGATCTGGCGCCGCATCCGCTGCTGATCGAGGCCAAGGTGCGCAAAGGCACGCGCGACGCCTCGCGCGAGCCGGCCTTGACCGCCGTCGAGGTCGACGCCGCCCTGGCCAGCGGCGCGCGGATCGCTCGCGAGGCCACGGCGGAAGGCTACGACCTTCTAGCGATCGGCGAGATGGGCATCGGCAACAGCGCCGCCGCCGCCCTCCTGCTGCATCGCCTGGGCCCGGCGCCGCTCGCCGACTGCATCGGGGCGGGGGCGGGACAGGACGCCGCTGGGCTTTCCCGCAAGGCGGCGCTGCTGGAGCGGGCGGCCGCGCGCGCACCGGCCTCCACTGATCCCCGCGACGCGCTGGCGCAGTTCGGCGGCTGCGAGATCGCCATGATGGCGGGCGCGATCCTCGGGGCGGCCGCGTCGCGTCGGCCCGTTCTCGTCGACGGCTTCATCGCCGG
>NZ_JAUXZW010000240.1 GCF_030693805.1 Phenylobacterium sp. | reverse complement strand
TCTCAACTCCCTTCCCCCTGGAGGGGGGAAGGGTTGGGGATGGGGGTGGCGCCATCTCAGCGACGATGCGCCGGGCGACATGCTGGCGGTGCGCGCCCGTCATCCGACGGAGCCTTCCAGGGAGATCGCCACCAGCTTCTGGGCCTCGACGGCGAACTCCATGGGGAGTTCCTGAAGGACCTCCTTGACGAAGCCGTTGACCAGTAGTTGCACGGCCTCCTCCTGGGAAAGGCCGCGCTGCATGGCGTAGAACAACTGATCGTCGGATAGCCGGGTGGTCGTGGCTTCGTGCTCGAACACGCAATGGCCGTTACGCGCCTCGACGTAAGGCGTGGTGTGGGCTGCGCAGTCCTTGCCGATCAGCAGGCTGTCGCACTGGGTGAAATTGCGCGCGCCCGTGGCCTTCGGGTGGGCGGAGACCAGGCCGCGGTAGGTGTTGGACGAGCGCCCCGCCGAGATGCCCTTGGAGATAATCCGGGAGCGGGTGTTGGCGCCCAGGTGGATCATCTTGGTGCCGGTGTCGGCCTGCTGGAAGCCGTTGGTCACCGCGATCGAGTAGAACTCTCCCGAACTCCCCTCGCCGCGCAGCACGCAGGATGGATACTTCCAGGTGATCGCCGAGCCGGTCTCGACTTGGGTCCACGAGACCTTGGAGCGCGCGCCGCGGCAGTCGGCCCGCTTGGTGACGAAATTGTAGATGCCGCCCAGGCCGGTCTTCGGATCGCCCGGGTACCAGTTCTGCACCGTCGAATATTTGATCTCGGCGTCGTCCAGCACGACCAGCTCGACGACCGCGGCATGGAGCTGGTTCTCATCGCGCATCGGCGCGGTGCAGCCCTCAAGGTAGGACACGTAGGCGCCGGCGTCGGCGATGATCAGGGTGCGCTCGAACTGCCCGCTGCTGGCGGCGTTGATGCGGAAATAGGTCGACAGCTCCATCGGGCAGCGCACGCCCGGCGGGACATAGACAAAGCTGCCGTCTGAGAAGACCGCGCTGTTCAGGCAGGCGAAGTAGTTGTCGGAGACCGGAACGACGCTGCCCAGGTACTGGCGCACCAGCTCACCGTGGTCGCGGATCGCCTCGCTCATCGAGCAGAAGATGACGCCGGCCTGGGCCAGCTCCTTCTTGAAGGTGGTGACGACGGAGACGCTGTCGAACACCGCATCCACCGCATAGCGCGGCGCGCCTTCCACACCGGCCAACACTTCCTGCTCGCGCAGCGGGATGCCGAGCTTCGCGTAGACCTCCAGCAGTTCCGGATCCACCTCATCGAGGCTCTTTGGACCGGTCTTCTCCTTGGGCGCCGCGTAGTAGTGGGAGTCCTGATAGTCGATCTTCGGGAAATTGACCCGCGCCCACTCGGGCTCCTCCAGCACGAGCCAGCGCTCGAACGCCTCCAGCCGCCAGTCCAGCATCCACTGCGGCTCGCCCTTCTTGGCGGAGATGAAGCGAACGGTGTCGGCGTTCAGCCCCTTGGGCGCCAGTTCCTGATCGATGTCGGTGACGAACCCGTGCTTGTAGGCCTCCAGGGCCTCCACGTGCTCGACGGTCTGTTTGACGGCGGCCATCCGGCTGTTCCTTAAGCCGCCGACGCGCGGCGGCGCGCGGTTCGGCGGTCATTGGCTTCGATCCAGGCTTCCGCGAGCCTGCTCCAGTCCTGTTCGCACGTCGCCCATCCACCGCTG
Source organism: Phenylobacterium sp. (assembly GCF_030693805.1). Lineage (GTDB taxonomy): Bacteria > Pseudomonadota > Alphaproteobacteria > Caulobacterales > Caulobacteraceae > Phenylobacterium. Next base: position 825 of record NZ_JAUXZW010000240.1, on the reverse strand, counting down.
GCGCGGATGGCGCAGCCGGCCAGATCGCCCGCGCCCATGGCGGCGAGCACGTGGCTCGGCGTGACCTTGCCCGACGAACAGGCGGCGCCGGCGCTGACCATGACGCCGGCCAGGTCCAGCGACATCACCTGGAGGTTCGCGTCGTAGCCCGGCGCAGCGAAGCACAGGGTGTTGGCCAGCCGGTCGACGCGTTCGCCAAACACCACGGCGCCGGCTTCGCGCAGCGCGAGTTCCGCAGCGTCGCGCCAGGTGGAATGCTCGGCGATCGCCTGGAGATCTTGCATGGCTTCGGACGCCGCTGCGCCGAAGCCGGCGATGCCGGGCACGTTCTGGGTGCCCGCGCGGCGTCCGCGCTCCTGGCCGCCGCCGTGCAGGCGCCGGGAAATCGTCGATCGCGTCCCGGCGACCAACGCGCCCACACCCTGCGGACCGCCCAGCTTGTGCGCAGACAACGACAGCGTGTCGGCCCCGAGCTCACGAAAATCGATTGCGACCTTGCCCGCGGCTTGCACCGCGTCGACATGCAGCCAGCCGTCGGCCTCGCGCACCAGGGCGGCGGCTTGTGCGACCGGCTGGATCACACCGGTCTCATTGTGAGCCAGCATCAGGGCGACGAAGGGCGCGGCGTCGGCGGCGTCCCAGCGCGACAGGCGCTCGGCCAACCAGCCCAGGTCGGCGACGCATTGAGCGTCTACGGGCACGATCTCGACCGCGAGGGCCGCAGCCTTAGCCGTCTCCAGGACCGTGGCGTGTTCGATGGCGCTGACGATCAGGCGGCGCGCACCGGTGGCGATCGCGCTGTCGATCGCCAGAGCATTGGCCTCG
>NZ_JAUXZW010000239.1 GCF_030693805.1 Phenylobacterium sp. | reverse complement strand
CACCACGGCGTGGCGCGCGCTGGGCCACACCGCGGCGGCCAGGTCCTCGGCTGCGGTCAGCGAGATCATTTCGCCGCCGACCTTGGCGAAGCGCTTCACCCGACCCAGAATCTTCACCCAGCGGTCGTCGCTCACGTCCACCACGTCGCCTGTGTCATGCCACCCGTCGACAAGGGGCTCGACGCCGCTGGCGCTCAGGTAGCCGGCCATGATGTTGGGCCCGCGCACATAGAGCCGCCCGCCCAGCGCAATACCTTCGACGGGGTCGATCCGCGTCTCCATGCCGGGCAGCAAGCCGCCGACGGTGCCGCGACGATTGTCGGTGGGCTTGTTGACCGCGATCACCGGCGCGGCCTCGGTCGCGCCGTAGCCCTCCAGGACGGGAATAGGCCCGAACCGCTCGGTGATCAGGTTGTGGGTCTCCTCGCGCACCTTCTCGGCGCCGCAGACGATAAACTTCAGGCCGGCCAGCTCATCCGGTTCGGCCGAGCGAGCGTACTGATTCACGAAGGTGTCCGTGGCCAACAGGATTGAGGCTCCCACCTCCTTGACCAGTGGCGGGATCTGCTTGGCGTGCAGCGGGGAGGGGTATTCGAACGCCTTCATGCCGGTGAGCAGCGGGAGCAGCACGCCGCCGGTCAGTCCGAAGCAATGGAAGGTCGGCAGCGGGTTGAACATCACCCACGCCGGATCCAGCGGAATATGGGCGGCGATCTGGGCGACGTTGGAGACCAGGTTCGACTGGGTCAGCATCACGCCGCGCGGCGTCCCGAAGCTTCCTGATGTGAACAGGATTACGCCCGGATCGTCCGGTTCTGCATGGCTGCGGAACTGGCGGGGAAAGGCGCCGGCCGCGGCGGCGAACAGCTTGTCCTTCAGCCCGATCGTACGGCGCACGTCTTCCAGGTAGACGATCTGCGTCTGGGTCTCGAGGGCGTCGGTGAGGTCGTGCAGCTTGGCCTGTTCGATGAACCGGTGGGCGGTCAGCACGTGCTTGACCCCGGCCAACTCGCACGCGGCCTTCAGGTTGCGGATGCCAGCGGTGAAGTTCAACATCGTCGGCACGCGTCCGAACGCATGCAGAGCGAAGAAGGTCACCACCACGCCGGCGCCGGCAGGCAGCATGACGCCGACCCGTTCACCCTTGTCGGTGAACGCCGCCAGCCGCCGGCCCAGTGCGAACGCCGCGCGGACCAGATCGGTGTAGCTCATAGGTTTGCGTTCCTGGTCCTCCAGGATCAGCTTGCCTGCGCCGTACTTGGACCGTGCATCCAGGAGGGCGTCGAACAGGGCCTTGCGGCTGTCTCGCGGATCGAAGGTCGCCAAGTTCCGTCACCTCTCCCGCAACGTGAAGCGTCCGACGGTACAGGCCGCCTCACGGCTTGCAAAGAAAGGTTACGGTGTGGCTCCGCTGCGGGTGGCGACGAAGCGGGCGATGGCTTCCAGCCAGGGACCTCGGACAGCGTCCGGCTGGAGGTAGGGCGACGCGCCGCCGCCGAGATCCTGTTCTGTGCAGGATGGGATCGCGCGGCACAGCCGTGCTGGCGCGCGCGGGCCCAGGATCAGCACGGGCGCCTCGACCCGTGCGGCGCCTGTGCGCGCCTGCTCGCCGGCTCTCGCGTAGGCCGCGCGCCACCCCCAGGAGGGTCCGGTCATCCGCAGGTCCGGATTGGCGATTTCCCAGGTGTGCTGCACGCGACCGCGCCAAGCGTCGCGCGAGCCGCCGGCCTCGTCGGGCGCTGCGCGGGTCCATCGTCGCGCGTCTGGCGCCGGCCAACCCAGACCCAGCCGCACCGCCAGCGTCGGGAAGGCTCCCAGCGGCTTAGATGGGGCGAGCTTTGGGGCCGCGAGGACCAGCCCGTCAGCGTCCGCGTGGCGCTCGAGCGCCAGCAGGGCAGGAACCGCCGCGTCGGCATGGGCCAGCACGACGATCGGTGCGGGAGGCTGTCGATGGATCACCACGCTCAGCATCGCGCGCACGGCGTCCACGTCGGGTTCGAAACTGCCGGCATGGATCACGCCCCCGCGGGCGACTTTTCGGCCTGAGCCGCCCTGGCCGGCGCGTTCCAGCACCCATACCGTGAGGCCACGGGCGTTCAGGTCGGAGACGGTCTCGAACCAGCCCTCGGCGCTCTCGCCAAGGCCGGTGACGATCAGCACCTGTCCGCGCGGCGCGACCGGGGGGCTGGCGACCCCGTATCGCTGGGGCGGTTCTCGTCCCGTCTGCACCAGTCCCCAGGCCCAGCCCTCCGGCGGCATGAAGCGCGCCGCCAGGCCGGGCGGCGTGCGGCTGTCGACGAATGGATCGCGCGCCTCGCGCCCGCCGCAAGCCGCGAGCAGGAGGGCGAGGGCGACGGCGATCGGCGCGCGGGACATGGCCAGGTTTGTTGCTTTCCGCGCGGCTAGGCGCAAGGCGACGCTTTGGCGCCTTGCGCCGGCGACCAAGGCGGACGATCTAGGGACCATGGCCGTGGTCATCGACACCCTGGGCGCCCGTCGCCCGCGTCACCCCGAAAAGCAGGCGCGTCCCGACACGCCGATGCTGCGCAAGCCCGAGTGGCTGCGCGTCCGCGCGCCGGGCTCGCCCGGATACGCCGCAACCCGCGACATCGTCCGCGCTCACGGCCTGACAACAGTGTGCGAAGAGGCCGCCTGTCCGAACATCGGCGAGTGCTGGGACAAGAGCCACGCCACCATGATGATCATGGGCGGCATCTGCACGCGGGCCTGCGCCTTCTGTAACGTCGCCACCGGCAAGCCCGACCCTCTGGACCCGACGGAGCCGGAACGGGTCGGCGACGCCGTGGCCAAGATGGGCCTGAAGCACGTGGTGATCACCTCGGTGGACCGCGACGACCTCGCCGACGGCGGGGCGGAACACTTCGCCGCAGTGGTCCGCGCGATCCGTGAGGCGGCGCCGGCCACCACTATCGAAATCCTCACACCCGACTTCCTGCGCAAGGACGGCGCGGCCGAGGTGGTCATCGATTCCAAGCCCGACGTGTTCAACCACAACCTGGAGACGGTGCCCCGACTCTACCTCTCGATCCGCCCTGGCGCGCGCTACTACAACTCGCTGCGCCTGCTGGAGCGGGTGAAGGAGCGCGACCCCGTGCAGTTCACCAAGTCCGGCGTGATGGTCGGTCTGGGTGAATCCAAGGAGGAGGTCATGCAGGTGATGGACGACATGCGTTCGGCCGGCGTCGACTTCATCACCATCGGCCAATACCTGCAGCCGACCCGCAAGCACGCCGCCATCGACCGCTTCGTGACGCCCGAAGAATTCCACGCTTACGAGGAGATCGCCCGCGCCAAGGGCTTCCTGATGGTGTCGGCCAGTCCGTTGACGCGGTCTTCGCATCACGCCGGCGAGGATTTCGCCAGGCTTCAGGCGGCCCGCATCGCCCGCGGCGCATCCTGACGCCACGGATTGCGACAACAGGCATCCAAGGTTCTGCCCTATTCGCCCGACCAGCTCTTCAACCTGGTCGGCGACGTGGAGGCCTATCCGCAGTTCTTGCCCTGGATCACCGCGATCCGCACCTGGAACGCGCGCACGCTGACGCCAGGCGTCGACGCGGTGGATGCTGAGGCCGCCGTCGGATTCGCCTTCCTGAAGGAGCGGTTCTCCACACGGGTGGTGCGCGACGCGGACCAACGCACCATCGACGTCGGATTGATCTCAGGGCCGTTCAGGAAGCTCCACAACCGATGGAAATTCCACGAGGATCCCGATGGGACCCGCGTCGACTTCGAGATCGATTTCACTTTCAAGTCGCGTCTGCTGGAAGGCCTGCTGGCGTCCCATCAGGCCCACGCGATCGAGCGCGTCATGGCCTGTTTCGAGGCGAGAGCAAGGGCGTTGTACGGCTGAACAGGCGCGCCTAGCCGATCCGGTCGCGCAGCGCCTGCAAGGCCGCCTGCACCGCGGCCAGTTGCACGCCTTCGCGGGTGTCTTCCTCGAAGAATTCCTCGGTGTGCATCAGGCCGTGGTTGGTGCGTGCGGTGGCGATGTGCACGGTGCCGACCGGCTTCATCTTCGTGCCGCCCCCGGGGCCGGCGACGCCCGTGATCGACACCGCAAGGTGGGCGTTGGAATTCTCCAGCGCGCCTTCGGCCATCATCCGGGCGACCGGCTCCGACACCGCGCCGAGATCGGCGATCAGGTCGCCGGGCACCCCCAGCAACTCCTGCTTGGCGCGGTTCGAGTAGCAGATGAAGCCGCGCTCCAGCACGTCGGAGGCGCCCGGCACCATGCAGATCGCGCCGGCGACCAGCCCGCCGGTGCAGCTTTCGGCGGTGACGATACGCAGCGACCGGTTACGCGCCTCGTCGACCAGCAGCCTGGCCAGGGTCTGGATCTCGAGGTTGAACATGGTGGCTGTCTCCGGCGGATTCTCTAGGCAAGGGCGGGCGCAGACCACAACATCGCCGCCGCTGACGACACAAGGCGATTCGCACAGATGACCACGCTCGAGGCCCGCGGCGGCAAGGCCATTCCAGCCTCCGCCGCTCTGTTCGCCGTCACCGTTTTCTGCGGCGCCGCGCTCGTATTTCTGGTCGAGCCGATGGTGGTCAAGCTGGTTCTGCCGTTGCTCGGCGGCGGGCCGTCCATCTGGAACACCAGCCTGGCGTTCTTCCAGGCTGCGCTGTTGGTCGGCTACGGCTATGCGCACCTGCTGCAACGCATCTCGTCGGTTCGCGCGCAGGTGGCCGTTCACTGCGCGGTCCTGATCGCCGCCGGTCTGGTCCTGCCGCTGGGCGTCAGCGACCTGTTCGGGCCGCCGTCGTCCGACCATCCGGCGCTGTGGCTGATCGGCGTGCTTGCGGTGTCGTTGGGTCCGCCGTTCGCGGCGCTCTCCGCCACCGCGCCCCTGGTCCAGGCCTGGCATGCGCGCGCCTTCGCCTCGGGTGAGGGCAAGGAGCCATACGCCCTCTACGCCGCCAGCAATCTCGGCAGTCTGCTGGCGCTGCTCGCCTATCCGATCCTGGTCGAACCGCTCGCCAGCCTGCACCAGCAGTCGCTGTGGTGGAGCCTCGGATACGGCGGCTTCGTCGCCATCATGGTGGGGCTCGGCCTCTACCTGTCGCGGCGGCCGATGGCCCCGCCCGCCGCCGTCACCCTGGACGGCGCCGAGACGCGCATCGGTTGGCGCGAGCGGCTGACCTGGATGGCGCTGGCCGCGATTCCGTCGAGCCTGATGCTAGGGGTCACCGGCCACATCACCACGGACGTCGCCTCCGCGCCGTTCCTGTGGGTCGCGCCGCTCGCCCTTTATCTACTGACCTTCATCATCGCCTTCCAGACGAGGCCGGCGATCCCGCCGGGACTGGCGCTGCTGTTCCAGGCCGCCGCCATCGCGGCCTGCGCGATGATGCTGCCGTTCAAGGCCAGCGACTTCGTCCTGCAACTGGCCGTCCACCTGATCTGCTTCTTCTTCACCGCTCTCATCTGCCATCAGGCGCTTGTCTCCCGTAGGCCGGCGCCGGCGAAGCTCACCGAATTCTACCTGTGGATGTCGATCGGCGGCGTGGTCGGCGGCGGGTTCAACGCCTTCCTGGCGCCGGTGATCTTCAACAGCCTCTGGGAGTATCCGCTGGTGTTGGCCCTTTCGTGCTTGGCCAGGCCGTGGGGTGAGGGGCGGTTCACGATCTGGAACTGGGCCACGTTCGTCGTGTCGGTCGCAGCCGCCGTTGGGGCGCCGGTTATCACGACTTTTTACGGCATCGGCCTTGGCGTGCAGTCGGCGCTGGCTGCGGCGATGGTTGGGGCGTTCATCGTGCGACGCCGGGCGTTCCTGTTCTTCGGCGCGATTTCGGTGCTGATCATCTGCGCCACCGCTGTCGGCGGCCGCGTCGACGTGCGCGAGAACTGGCGCAGCTTCTTCGGCGTCGTGCGGGAATCCCGCATGCCGGTGCCGGCGCTGGGCGGCGAGGTGAAGATGCTCGCCCACGGCTCGACCCTGCATGGCGCCCAGGCGATCGACCCCCGCTGGCGCTGCCTCCCGCTCGTCTACTACGCCCCAGAGACGCCTATCGGCCAGGTGTTCACCGCGGTGCAGGCCCGAAAGCCCGCCGCGCGGATCGGCGCCGTGGGTCTGGGCACCGGTGCGGTGTCGGCCTATGTGCGGCCCGCCGACCACCTGACCTTCTTCGAAATCGATCCGCTGGTGATCCGTATCTCCACTGACCCCAAGCACTTCAGCTACACGAGCGAGTGCGCCAAGGGTCCGGTGGACTTCGTGGTCGGCGACGCCCGGCTGACGCTGGCCCATCAGCCGCCGGCGACGTTCGACATCCTGCTGATCGACGCCTTCTCGTCGGACTCGGTGCCGGCCCACCTGCTGACCGTCGAAGCGGTGCGGGGATATCTGAAGCTGGTGAAGCCGGACGGCGTGCTGATCCTGCACCTGTCGAACCGCAATCTGGAGCTGACCGGGCCGGCGATGGCGGTGGCTGCGGCCGCCGGCGGTCAGGCTTTGCTGCAACAGCATCGCGCGCCGCAGAACTCTCCGCCGATGTGGCAGTCGTCGGAGGACGCGCTGATCATCGGCCACACGGCCGAGGCGCTGGCCGGGTTCGCCGCCGACCCGCGATGGGAAGCCAGTCAGCCGAACCTCGTGCGACCGTGGACGGACGACTACATCAACCTGCCGGGCGCGCTCTATCGCCAGCTCAAGGTGACCTGGACCTGGCTGCCCTGACCGCTCAGGCCGGCGTCTCGACCGTCACCACGGCCTGGGCCAGCAGGCCCTCGCCGCGTCCGGTGTAGCCCATGCCTTCCGTGGTGGTGGCCTTGACGCTGACCCGGTCTAGCGCGAGGCCCATGATCTGCGCGACGCGCGCGCGCATCGCCTGGCGATGAGGTCCGATCCGAGGTTGCTCGCAGATCAGGGTGACGTCCGCATGCACCACCCGCCCGCCGATCGCCGCCACTCGCGACACGGCGTGCGCCAGGAAACGGTCCGAAGAAACGCCGCGCCACCGCGGGTCGGAGGGCGGGAAGTGGTCGCCGATATCGCCGTCTGCGATCGCGCCCAGCACCGCGTCGGTGAGCGCGTGCAGGCCAGCGTCGGCGTCGGAGTGGCCGACCAGCGTCCGGTCGTGCGCGATCTCGACGCCGCAAAGCCACACCGACTCGCCGGGCCCCCATCGGTGGGCGTCGACGCCCTGGCCGACCCTGGTAACGCGCGCGGCGCCCGCCAGCCGCTCGGCCATCTCGAAATCCTCCGGATAGGTCAGTTTGAGCAGCATCGGGTCGCCCGGCGTCAAGGCGACCTTGCCGCCGACGCGTTCAACCACGGCGGCGTCGTCGGTGGGCTCTTCATCCCGCGGCCATGCCGCGTACGCGGCCCGCAATGCGCCCAGTCGGAAGGCCTGGGGCGTCTGTGCGCGCCAAAGGCCTTCGCGACTGACTGTCGCATCCACGACGCTGGAGCCACGCTTCAGGGTGTCGGCGACGGGCAGGGCCAGAATGGCGCCGTCGACGTCCACCAACCCCGCGAGGAGGCGATCGACATGCCCGCGCGTGAGGAATGGTCGAGCCGCGTCATGGATCAGCACCACTTCGTCGTCAGGCCCGTCCAGGGCGTCAAGGCCGGCGCGCACGGAACCGGCCCGCGCCGCGCCGCCGGGGACGGCGCGCCACCGTGGCAGGTCGACCAGAGCCTCGCGGGCTGTTTCAAGGCGATCTCCGGCGACGACCACAACGACCTCGCGCGCTCCGGCGCCAAGCAGGGCCTCCAGCGACCATCGCAGGACCGGCCGCCCGGCGAGATCACGCCAGGCCTTGGGCGATCCGGGCCCGGCGCGCAGGCCAGAACCGGCGGCGACAATTACGGCGCTGAACGACATGGCGCGTGTTTAGGCTTAGCCGTTCGCTTGTCTAGGCTTTACGCAGCCACACGATCTGCCTAAAAAGATAGCGATGGGGATGATTATAAAGTGAGCAATGTTCTTGTGGTGGGAGATGCGGTCGTTCCCGGCCGCGCTTGGATCGCGCCGATGACCGGCGTATCCGACCTGCCATTTCGCTTGGCCGCGAGCCGACTGGGGGCGGCCTACGTCGCGACCGAAATGGTCGCCTGCGCCGAACTTTCCCGGGGCCGGCCCGACGTGGTCCGCCGCGCCGCCGTCGGAGCGGGGCTGCCGCTGATGGTGGTCCAGTTGGTCGGCGCTGACCCGCAACACATCGCCGAGGGCGCGCGAATGGCCGCCGCCGCCGGGGCGCAGATCATCGATCTCAATTTCGGCTGCCCAGCCAAGGAAGTCACCGGCGCCTCCTGCGGTTCGGCCCTGATGCGCGATCTCGACGCCGCTGAGACCCTCGTCGCCGCGGCTGTCGACGCGGTGGACGTGCCGGTGACGGTGAAGATGCGCCTGGGCTGGGACGATGCGTCCAGGAACGCCCCGGAGTTCGCCCAGCGCGCGGAACGGCGCGGCGCGCGTGCGGTGACGGTGCACGGACGCACCCGCAACCAATTCTACAAGGGTCGCGCCGATTGGGCCGCGGTCCGCGCGGTGAAGGCGGAAGTTTCGATCCCGGTGATCATCAACGGCGACGTGACCGATGCAGCCAGCGCTCGCGCGGCGCTCGCCGCCAGTGGTGCGGATGCGGTGATGATTGGCCGTGGCGTCTACGGCCAGCCGTGGATCGCCGCCCAGATCGAAACGGAACTGAACGGCGAAGCCTTCGAGACGCCGAACGCCGAGTCGCGGCTCGGGATCGCGCTCGACCATTTCCGTGATAGCGTCACGTTCTATGGTGATCGGCTGGGGGTGCGGATCTTCCGCAAGCACCTGGCCGCATACATCGATAATGCGCCCTGGCCCAACGAGGCCGAGGCCCGTCGAAGCGCTCGCTCCGCGCTTTGCCGCATGGAGGATCCCGGAGAGGTCGAACGCAACCTGGTCGCGCTCTGGCGCGACCCGCAAACGAGGTTGGCGGCATGAACGGCCGGTCAAATATCCGCTCTTCGGCGCTGGATCTGGAGGTCCTGAAGTCCGCCGCCTTCGACCTTAGCCCGGAACCGGCCCTGGTGGTCGACGGGGAGGGGGCGCTGGTCGCGGTGAATGAGGCGGCCGAGGCCTTGTTCGGCCAGGGGCTGGGCCTGTTGGCGCGCGGGCGCTTCCGAGCCGCGCTCCCGCCGGGTTCGGCGCTGGTCTCCCTGCTCAACCGCGCCATCGAGGAAGGCGGCAAGGTTCGCGAGCGGGGGCTGGAGATCAATTTGTTCGGCCTTCCGCGCTTCGAGGCGGACGGCGCGGCCGCGCCCCTAGGCGACGGCGCGGTGCTGCTCACGCTGCATGTGAAGGCTGGCGGCCTGGGCGCCGAGCGTGGCGGCGTCGAAGTCGCGGGTTTGCGCTCCATCGTCGGCCTCGGACGAATGCTGGCGCATGAGATCAAGAACCCGCTGGCCGGCATCCGGGGCGCCGCCCAGCTGCTCAAGGCTGGCGCCAAGGCGGACGATGCGCCACTCGCCCAGTTGATCGTCGACGAGACCGATCGCGTCCGCCGTCTGGTCGATCGGATGGAGGCGTTCTCCGACGACGCGCCGCCGCAGCGCAGCGCCGTCAACATCCACGAAGTGCTGGATCGCGTGCGGGCTTTGGCCGCCAACGGCGTCGCCGACGGCCTGGGTCTGCGCGAAGCCTACGATCCCTCCCTGCCGCCGACGCTCGGCGACGAGGATCAACTGATCCAGGTGTTCCTCAACCTGGTGAAGAACGCCGCGGAGGCTGCGCATTCGCGTGGCGACGGCCGAGGCGAGATCTCCATCCACACCGCCTATCGCCACGGCGTGCGGGTGCGTGCGGCCAAGGGTCAGGCCCTGCGCGGCGCTCCTCTGGAGGTGCGGGTCATCGATAACGGCCCCGGCGTCCCGCCGCATCTTCGCGAAAGCCTGTTCCAGCCGTTCGTGACCACCAAGACGCATGGCGCGGGCCTCGGCCTCGCGCTCTGCGCCAAGCTGGTCGCGGCCCACGGCGGACTGATCGATTTCGAGTCCGAGCCAGGGCGCACGATGTTCCGCGTGCTCCTGCCCATCGCTTCGCAAGAGGACGTCCAGGCATGAACACCGCAGCAAACGCGGCCAACGCCAGCAAGAAGATCCTGATCGCGGACGACGATTCCTCGATCCGGCTCGTGCTGAGCCAAGCCTTCACCCGCCTGGGCTACCAGGTCCGCGCCACGGGCAACGCCACGACCCTGCTGAAGTGGGTGTTCGACGGCGAAGGCGATCTGGTGGTCACCGACGTGGTGATGCCGGACGAGAACGTATTCGACGTCCTGCCGCGCATCCGCAAGGAACGGCCCAAGCTGCCGGTCATCGTGATGAGCGCGCAGAACACGCTGCTGACCGCGGTCAGCGCGGCCGAGATCGGCGCGTTCGACTATGTGCCCAAGCCGTTCGACCTCGATGACATGACCTCTGCAGCGCGTCGGGCGCTCGCGCGTCCGGCGGACCCCGAGGCCGCCAAGGCCCAGGCGCGCGCGGTGCGCGATGAGCGGCTGCCGCTGATCGGCCGCTCCGGGCCCATGCAGGACGTCTATCGGACGATCGCACGCCTGGTCGGCGCCGACCTGACAGTGCTGATCCTGGGCGAATCCGGCACCGGCAAGGAACTGGTCGCCCGCGCCCTTCATGACATGGGGCGTCGTCGCGACGGCAAGTTCGTCGTCATCAACCTGGCCGCGGTGCCGCGCGAGCGGGTCGAGGCCGAGCTGTTCGGCCGCGAGGAAGGTGACTTCGGCAAGTTGCGGGAGGCCGACGGCGGCACGCTGTTCCTCGACGAGATCGGCGACATGCCGCTGGACGCCCAGACCCGCCGGCTGCGGGTGAGCGACGGCTCGGAGCCGGCGCTGAATCCAAAGACGGGTCGCCGGCCCAACGTGCGCCTGATCGCGGCGACCAATCGCGATCTGCGCGCGCTGATCCAGCAGGGGCTGTTCCGCGAGGACCTGTTCTTCCGCCTGAACGTCGCGCCGATCCGCCTGCCTCCGCTGCGTGACCGGGTCGAGGACATCCCTGATCTCGCCCGCGCCTTCCTGCTGCGGGCCAGTCGCGAAGGCCTGCCGTCAAAGACCATCGACGCCAGTGCGCTGGAGCGGCTGAAACTGCACGCCTGGCCTGGCAATGTTCGCGAGTTGGAGAACCTGGTCCGGCGGATCTGCGCCCTTTATGCCGAGGAGTTGATCAGCGCGCGGATCGTCGAGCGCGAGCTCGCCGAGCATCAGGCGCCGACGCCGGGGCAGGATGGCCCGTTGTCTCTGTCGCAGCTTGTCGAACGCCATCTCGGCGGCTATTTCGCCGAGCAGCCTGACGGCGTGCCGCCCGCCGGCCTCTACGATCGCGTGCTGGAAGAGATCGAGCGTCCGCTGATCCAGCTCACGCTATCGGCGACCCGAGGCAACCAGGTCCGGGCTGCTGAAATCCTGGGCCTCAACCGCAACACGCTGCGCAAGAAGATCCAGGATCTTGGTGTGGAAATGAGTCGCGGCCGACGCTGACGCTTCTGAGCCACATGGTTGTTGAGTTTTAGGCACACTATCGCCTAGGCTCCGCGGCGCGATGGCGCTGCTGCTGAATCAGAATCGGAGCCTGACAGGACCTGGAGCTAGGGCCTGGCGGGTCTTGCAGTCCCGGTATGTGTTGGGTGGCGGCTACGCGATCGCCGCCGCGCTCACGGGCCTGGCGATCCTGCTCGCCTCGTCGCCGCCAGAGACTGGACCCCTAGGGCCCGTCAGCGCCGTCGTGATGACCGTGCTTGGCTTCAATCTCGTGCTGATCCTGGCCCTGGCCGCGCTGGTCGGCCTTCGGGTTCTGATCCTGCGCAATGCGCCTGCTGACGACGCCGGCGCGCGGCTCCACCTGCGGTTCGTGATGCTGTTCGCGCTCGCCGCCGTCGCGCCGGCGGTCGTTGTTGCGTTGTTCTACGGCGTGCTGGTCACCCGCGGCGTCGACAACTGGTTCAGCGAACGGGTCCAGACCGTGGTGGAGAACTCCGCCACCGTCGCGCGCTCCTACGTTGAGGATCAGCAGCGCTATATCGGCGACCATGTGACGTTGATGGCGGCCGACCTGAACCACGCGGCGCCTGCGCTACAGGCGAGCCCGGTCACCTTCAGCCGCTTCCTAGCCGACCAGGCCTCGTACCACGCCTTCCCCTCCGCCTATCTGATCGACCGGGAAGGCCGGGTGCTGGCCCGCGCTGAGACCGCGGAAGCCCAGCCCTTGCTGGTGCCCCCGCAATCCAGCTTCAAGGCGGCCGACGAGGGCGACATCTCGCTGTCGTCGGACCTGACCCGAGCGGTCTATCGGCTGAAGGCCTATCCGGACGCCTACCTCTACGTCGTGCGCCCGGTCCAGCGCGACATCGTCAGCCACCTTCGAGACGCTGAAAGCTCTTTGGTCTCCTATCGGGAGGCCGCCGCCAACCGCCAGCGCATCCAGGCGGTTTTCGCCCTGAGTTACATGGAGACCGCGCTGCTGGTGCTGGTCGGCGCCATCTGGCTCGGCATGTACGCCGCCAGCGCCATTTCGGGCCCGATCGGACGGCTGGTGCAGGCCGCGGGCCGGGTCGCTGCCGGGGACCTCACCGCGCGGGTCGACGACGACCGCGATCCGGAGGAGATCGCTGTGCTGAGCCGCGCCTTCAACAGCATGACCCACGACCTGCAGGCCCAGCAGGCCGCGCTACGCCAGGCCAGCGTCGAGGCGCAGAAGCGCAGTGAGTTCATCGAGACCGTGCTGTCCGAAGTGAGCGCCGGCGTCGTCGGCCTCGACACTGAGGGCCGCATCTCCGCCGCCAACCGGCGCGCCGTGCTGTTGCTGGATCTCTCCGGAGACCGCGGACGCGGGCGCAAGCTTGCCGAAGTGGCGCCCGAGGTGGCGGCGATCCTGGAGCTCGCGGCCGTCGGCGGCGAGGCCGAGGGCGAGGTGGACGTGTTGCGCGGGCGTGAAACCCACCGACTGCGGGTGCGGGCCAGCCTCAGCGAGGGCGGGCTGGTGCTGACGTTCGACGACATCACCCGCCTGGTCGCCGCTCAGCGAAACGCCGCCTGGAAGGACGTCGCCCGCCGCATCGCCCACGAGATCAAGAACCCGCTCACGCCGATCCAGCTTTCGGCCGAGCGGCTGCAGAAGAAGTTCCGCAAGTCCGTGCCGGTGGACGACCTCGAGACCTTCGACCGCTGCACCGACACCATCGTGCGCCAGGTGGGCGACATCGGCCGCATGGTCGACGAATTCTCCGCGTTCGCGCGGATGCCGGCGCCGAAGTTCGCCGAACATGACGCGGCCGAACTGCTGCGCGCCGCGGTGTTCGCCCAGCGGGTGGCGAGCCCCGACATCAAGGTCGAACTGCAGGAGCCCGCGCCGGAGACTCCGCTGCTGTGCGACGGCCGCATGCTGTCGCAGGCCCTCACCAACGTGCTGAAGAACGCCGCCGAAGCGGTCAACGCCAGGCGAGACGCGGCGCCGCGGACCAAGGGCCGGGTCACGGCGCGCCTGGTCATCGATGACGACGGCGTGGCGTTCGAGGTGGTGGACAACGGCGTCGGCTTGCCGGTGCGCGATCGCGACCGCCTGACCGAACCCTATGTGACGACCCGCGAGAAGGGCACGGGCCTTGGCCTGGCCATCGTCAAGCGGATCCTCGAGGACCACGGCGGCGACCTGCTGCTGGGCGATGCGCCGAAGGGGCAGGGGGCGATGGTCACGCTTCGCATTCCCGCATCGACGCGCATCAAGGCCGTGGGTCGGGCCGAGGCGGCGACAGCATGAGATCGGTGAGGTGTTCCCATGGCGGCTGATGTTCTGGTTGTGGACGACGAGGCTGACATCCGCGACCTGGTGGCGGGCATCCTGTCGGATGAAGGCTATGCGGTGCGCACGGCCAACGATTCCGAATCCGCCCTGGCGGCGGTGCGCGCGCGCAAGCCCGCGTTGCTGATCCTGGACATCTGGATGCAGGGCGGCGGGATGGACGGGCTGGAACTGCTCGACCTGGTCAAAGGCCTCGACGCAGACCTGCCAGTGATCATGATCTCGGGCCACGGCAACATCGAGACCGCGGTCAGCGCCATCAAGCGCGGCGCCTACGAATTCCTCGAGAAGCCGTTCAAGTCTGACCGCCTGCTGCTGCTGGTGGAGCGCGCGCTGGAAGCCACCAGCCTGCGCCGCGAGAACCGTCGCCTGAGGACCCAGGCGATCACGCCGGAGGGCCTGATCGGCCGGTCCACGGCGGCCCAGCAGCTGCGCCAGCTGGTCGCCAAGCTCGCCGGCGCCAACAGCCGGGTGCTGATCTCCGGTCCGCCGGGGTCGGGCAAGGAGACGGTGGCCCGCTTGATCCACATCGCCAGCCCGCGCTCCAAGAACGAATTCGTGGCGATCAGCGCCGCCGGCATGACGCCCGAGCGCATGGACGTCGAGCTGTTCGGCCAAGAGGGCGAGGGCGGGCGCACGGCGAAGATCGGCGTGTTCGAGCGCGCTCACGGGGGCACGCTGTACCTCGACGAAGTCGCCGACATGCCGCGCGAAACCCAGAGCCGTATCCTCCGCGTGCTGGTCGAGCAGCGATTCCGCCGCGTCGACGGCGACAGCGACGTTCAGGTGGACGTGCGTGTCGTCTCGTCGACCTCACGCGATCTGCGCGAGGCGATTGCAGCCGGGGCCTTCCGCGAGGACCTGTTCCATCGGCTGAACGTCGTGCCGGTGAATGTTCCGGGCCTGTCGGAGCGGCGCGAGGACATCCCCGAGCTCATCGAGGACTTCATCACCCGCATCTCCGACGCAACGGGGATGCCGAGGCGGATCCTGTCGCAGGACGCGCTGGCGGCGCTTCAGGTGCGAGGCTGGCCGGGCAATCTGCGCCAGTTGCGCAACAACATCGAACGGATGCTGATCTTGGCCTCCGGCGATCCTGCCGAGGCGATAACCGCCGAAATGCTGCCGGCCGAGGCCACGGTCAGCGATCAGGCGGGCTCGATGGGCGCAGAACGGATCATCTCACTCCCCTTGCGTGAGGCGCGTGAGGTGTTCGAGCGCGAATATCTGAACGCCCAGATGCTGCGCTTCTCCGGCAATATCTCGCGCACCGCGGCCTTCATCGGCATGGAACGCTCGGCTCTGCACCGCAAGCTCAAGTCGCTGGGGCTTTCGGGGGCCCGCGCCGTGGAAGAGGAGGTCGACTGATGGGCCGCGTCGCCTATGTGAACGGACGCTTCCTCCCCCACGGGCAGGCCGCGGTGCATATCGAGGATCGCGGCTATCAGTTCGCCGATGCGGTCTACGAGGTCTGGGCGCTGACCGACGGCAAGCTGGCTGACGCCGAAGGCCATTTCGTGCGTCTGAAGCGCAGCCTGGAAGAGCTACGTATTCCGGAGCCGATGAGCCGACGCGCGCTCACTGTGGTGCTGAAGGAGGCCGTGCGTCGCAACCGCGTCCGCGACGGCATCGTCTACCTGCAGATCAGCCGGGGCGTCGCGCCGCGCGACCACGTCTTCCCGAAGGACCAAGTCCTGCCGGCCGTCGTGGTGACGGTGAAGGCGATGGATCCCGCCGCCGGCCACGCCAAGGCGGCCAAAGGCGTCAAGGTGATCACTCAGCCGGAGAACCGATGGGGCCGCTGCGACATCAAGACCATCGGATTGCTGCCCAACGCGCTCGCCCGCCAGGCGGCGGCGGAAGCCGGCGCCTACGAGGCGTGGTACGTCGACGACATGGGACTGGTCACCGAGGGGGCCGCGACCAACGCCTGGATCATCGACCGCGATGGCGTGCTGCGGACCCGCGGCACCAACGCCAACATCCTGCGCGGCGTCACCCGCGGCACCCTTCTGGAGCTAATGGAGACCGAAGGTCTGAAGGTCGAGCAACGACCGTTCACCCCCCAGGAGGCGCTGGAGGCGCGCGAAGCTTTCATCACCGGCGCCAGCACGCTGGTCACGCCGGTGATCGCCGTTGACGGCAAGCCAGTGGGCGACGGAAAGCCCGGTCCGGTGGCGATGCGCTTGCGCAGCCTCTATATCGAGCGCGCAAAGGCTCTGGCCGTCTGATCGCATCGCTGCGATTGCGTCGGTGTTGAAAGCCTGTCTAGCTGGACTCGTGTGTGGGAGGCGCTTTGGCCTCTCGATCAAAAGCAAAAGGCGATAAGCCGTGAGCGATAAGAAGCAGAATCTGCAGGATACTTTCCTCAACAGCGTGCGCAAATCGAAGACGCCGCTGACGATCTTCCTGGTCAATGGCGTGAAGCTGCAAGGCGTGGTGAGCTGGTTCGACAACTTCTGCGTCCTGCTGCGACGGGACGGCCAGTCGCAACTGGTCTACAAGCACGCCATCTCGACCATCATGCCGGCCCAACCGGTGCAGCTCTATGAGCCCTCAGAAGACGAGAACGATTGAGTTCATCCAAATCCGTTGACCGCGAGGCGCCGCCGCAACGCGCGCTCGTCCTTTATCCCGATCGTGAAGAGCGCTCCAGCGCGCGCAGCCCGCAGGCGCGGCTGGAGGAGGCGAGCGGCCTGGCCGCCGCCCTCGATCTCGTGGTCGCCGACACGCTCATAGCGCCGCTGCGCAAGCGCACGCCGGCGACCTTGTTCGGCAAGGGCAAGGTCGAGGAGATCGGCCATCTCTGCGAAGACCTCGAGGTCGACGTGGCGGTGATCGACGACGCGCTGACGCCTGTGCAGCAACGCAACCTGGAGAAGGCCTGGCGGGTCAAGGTGATCGACCGCACCGGCCTGATCCTGGAGATCTTCGCGCGGCGCGCCCGCACCCGCGAAGGGCGCCTGCAGGTGGAGCTCGCCAGGCTCTCCTACGAACGCTCGCGCCTGGTGCGCACCTGGACCCACCTGGAGCGGCAGCGCGGCGGCTTCGGGGTCATGGGCGGCCCCGGCGAAACCCAGATCGAAACCGACCGCCGGCTGCTGGCCGAGCGGATCGGCAAGCTGAAG
>NZ_JAUXZW010000236.1 GCF_030693805.1 Phenylobacterium sp. | reverse complement strand
GCCGCGCAGGGCGGCGGCTTCGGCGTCGACCCGCGCGGCCAGCGCCTCGGCGCGACCGCCAAGCCCGGCGTTGGCTATGCTTGAAGCCTGGGGCTCGCGCTGGACCCGCGCCACCGCAACAGCGGTGTAGACGGCCAGCAGCAGCAGGGTCGACAGAATGGCGATGCGCGCGAACGACTGCGTCGACGCGGGCCTGGCGTTAGGCGCAAGCCCTACGCCTTTGCGGTCCGGCTTTTGCGCCGCCGCATCTCCCCCCGCGCGTCCGGACAACGCCGCCCTGCCTCCGCGCTGAACCCGAGTCACCCCAACTCAAAGCAGAGTCTACGCGTCAGGTTCGTCCGCGTCACCGGTTCGTAAGGCCAAGATCGCCTGCCAGGCGAGAATTCCGCAAAGTGTGATTCGGAAGACTCGGTCGGTTCTTCACGCGCTCTCGGCGAGCGCGCGGGTGACCAGTTCGTAGACGTTTTTCGACAGGCCTTCGTGACCGGCGATGCGAACCAATTCGGCGCGCATCAGCGCCCCCAGCTCCGGCAGGTAGCGCCGCCACCCCGCCAGGGGATCCACCAGGCGCGCGGCGATCATCGGGTTGAATCCGTCGACCATCAGGATCTGGTCGGCGAGGAAGCGATAGCCGGCGCCGCTGGGATCGTGGAACGCCGCGGGGTTGCCGGCGCCGAACGTCGCCACCAGGGCGCGCAGGCGATTGGGGTTCTTCGCGTCGAAGGCGGGGTGGGTGGTCAAACCCATCACCCGGCCCAGGGCGCCTTCGCCCTGGTCGCGGGCCTGCAGGGCGAACCACTTGTCGATCACCAGAGGCTCGGCCTTCCAGCGCGCATAGAAGTCGCTGAGCGCTTCGGCGAACGGCTCGCCGCCGGCCAGCATCAGCGCCTGCATCCCGCCCATGGCGTCGGTCATGTTGCCGGAGGCCTGGTAATGGCCCGCGGCGCGTTCGACGACGTCGCCGCGCGGGTTGATCGCCATCAGCTCGAGAGCCGCGTTGCGCAGCGCGCGGCGTCCAGCGGCCGCGGCGTCGGCGCTGAACTCGCCGCTTTCCTGGAGGCCGATGTGCAGCCGCTTCAGCATATCGTCGAGGTGTAGCGCCATGCGCAGGCGCAGGGCGTCGCGCGCGGCGTGGATCGCCTGCGGATCGGCGGGGCGCATGGCCAGGGCCAGGTCGCTCTCCGAAGGCAGCGCCAGGATCAGCGCCTTGAACGCCTCGTCGGACGCCTGGTCGGACAACGCCCGGCCGACCGCCTCGGCGTAGCGCTCCTCGGCGATCTCGTCGGGCTTGCCGGCGGCGCGCGCCAGGATCAGGTCGCGGGCGAGATCCTGGCCGGCTTCCCAGCGATTGAACAGGTCGGGGTCGGCGGCCAGCGCGACATAGCGGTCCTTTGGCGGCGCATCGGTGGTCATCACCACAGGGGCCGAGAAACCACGTAGGGCCGAGAGCACCGGATCGCTGTCGACGCCGCTCAACACCACCCGCTTGCGCGCTTCATCCAGCACGATCACCGCCTGGTCGGTCGCCGCGCCCTCGTAGTCGAACGCCATCGTACGGCCGTCGGAGTCCAGCAGGCCCAGCGCTACGGGGATCGGCAGCGGCCGCTTCGACGGCTGGCCCGGCGTCGGCGGGGTGGACTGCGAGAGGTCCAACTCCAGGGTGCGCTTGTCCGCGTCATAGCGGCTGGCGATGGTCACCCGGGGCGTGCCCGCCTGTTCGTACCAGGCGAAGAAGTTCGACAGGTCGCGGCCGGTCACCTCGGCGAAGCATTCGATGAACGCTTCGACCGTCGTCGCATGGCCGTCCCAGCGTTCGAAATAGAGGTCCATGCCGCGCCGGAAGTCTTCCGCGCCGATCAGGGTCTTGAGCATCCGGATGACCTCGGAGCCCTTCTCGTAGATCGTCGCGGTGTAGAAGTTGTCGATCTTCAGGAAGCTGTTCGGCCGCACCGGGTGGGCCATCGGCCCCTGGTCCTCGGGAAACTGGCGTGCGCGCAGGGCCTTCACGTCCTTGATGCGCTGCACGGCGTGGCCGCGCATGTCGCCGGAGAAGCTCTGATCCCGGAACACCGTAAGGCCTTCCTTCAGGCAGAGCTGGAACCAGTCGCGGCAGGTGATGCGGTCGCCGGTCCAGTTGTGGAAGTACTCGTGGGCCACCACGCCCTCGATGCGCTCATAGTCGAGATCCGTGGCGGTCGCTTCGTCGGCCAGCAGCAGCGAGGCGTTGAAGATGTTGAGGCCCTTGTTCTCCATCGCCCCGAAGTTGAAGTCGCGCACGGCGACGATCATGAACAGGTCCAGGTCGTACTCGCGGCCGAATGCCTGTTCGTCCCACTTCATTGAACGCTTCAGCGAGTCCATCGCGTAGGCGGCGCGCGGCGCCATCCCGGGATCCACATAGATGCGCAGGTCGACTGTGCGGCCGCTCATGGTGACCAGGCTGTCCTCCAGCACGTCCAGCTCGCCGGCCACCAGCGCGAACAGGTAGCAGGGCTTGGGGAACGGGTCGTTCCACACGGCGTAGTGGCGCCCGCCCGGCATTTCGCCGGCCTCCATCAGATTGCCGTTCGACAGCAGCCGGTGGAACGCCTTGTCGGCCTCGAGGCGTACGGTGAAGCGCGACAGCACGTCGGGCCTGTCGGGCCAGTAAGTAATCTTGCGGAAGCCCTCGGCCTCGCACTGGGTGCAGAAGCGGCCGCCGGACATGTACAGGCCTTCGAGCGCGGTGTTGGCCTGTGGGTTGATCTCGACCTCGGTCTCAAGGACGAAGGCATCGGGGACGTTAGGGATGCGCAGGAACTCGGCGTCGACCTCGTAGTCCGACGTCGCCAGGACGCGGCCGTCGACGGCGACCGAGATCAGCTTCAGACGTTCGCCGTTCAGCACCAGGGGCTCGCCGGCGGCGCCGTCGCGGCGCACCGACAGCCGGGCCTTCACCCGCGTGGCTGTGGGGATCAGGTCGAAGTCCAGGCGGACTTCGTCGATCAAGAAGGCGGGCGGACGATAGTCGACCAGGCGGACTGGCTGAGGGGTGTCTGTGCGCATCCCAGGCATGTAGCCCCGGGCGGCGCCGGCGCCAATGCGAGCCTGCGTGAGAACGTCCGCGTCAGCGCGGTCAGGCCACCTTCGCCTCTTCGACAGGCGCGTCAGGCTCCGGGATCTCGCGAACGTAGCGATCGATCTTGATCGCTTCCTCCGCCAGGACGCGGACTTCGGACGGGGAGTCCTCCGGCATCTCCAGCACCAGCTCGGCGAGGTGCCTGGCCAGCGCCAGCAGCCGCGGGGCCGAGACGATCAGCCGGGCCTGCATCTCCAGCTTGGACGGCGCACGGTCGTATTCGGCGCCGGGCACCCGCCAGCCGCCCCAGTCGTTGGCGTCGGTGACCACTACGGGATAGGTGCCGGGGAAGGGGTGGTGCGGGCAGTCTTCGGGCGTCTGCCATTTGTTGCGCGCGCGAAGCAGCCGCCAGGGGCTGCCGCTGTCGGACAGCACGTCGACGTCGTCCTGTTCGGCGCGCAATTCATGGGCGTGGAATTCGCGCCCCAGGCCCACGTCATAGGTGACGCGGATCGGCTCTTCGAAGCCTCGGGCCCACACAGGTACGATGCGCTCGACCACCGACCAGGCGCCGACGCTCTCAACCCATACCTTCTGGTTCCGCTGAAAGACGGCCTTGGCCATGCCGGGGTCCCTTCGAGAGTCTCGGAGGCCACAGTGCCTTGAAATCGTTGACGGCGAGTCAATTCACCCGGTTGCGCGACGCCCGTCTCAGGCGCTGAGCGCCAGAGGCGTGCGCCGCGCGCCGCGCGCCAGTTGGCCGTAGAGGCGGGTCAGCGCCTCGAAAGTGGCGTCCCAGCTATGACGCTGTTCCGCGCGGCGTCGGGCGGCGGCCGACAATGCGGGTAGGTCGCGGTCGAACAGCGCCTCGATCGCCTCGGCGAGCGCAGCGGGGCTGGCGTTACGGGCGCGCTGGCCGACGCTCTCGTCGATCAGTTCGCCGACCCCGCCGCGGGACTGGCCGACCACCGGCAGGCCGGCGGCGAGCGCCTCCAGCACCACCAGGCCGAAGATCTCGTTTTCGTTGGCGTGCAGGAACGCGTCGCAGCTCGCCAGCAATCCCGCCAGCCGCGCCGGGTCGCGCTCGTAATTCATGCAAATCACGTGGGACGAATAGCGCACGTCCTTGCCGGCCCCGATCAGCAACAGGCGATAGGGATCGCCAAGCCGTTCCACCGCGGCGACCATGGCGTCGATGTTCTTTTCCCGCGCGGCGCGGCCGGCGAACACCAGCAGCCTTGCGTCGGCGTCCAGGCCCAGTCGTTTGCGCAGCCGTGCGCGGTCGGCGCGGGCCGGGTCGAACAGGTCGGTGTCGACGCCCAGGCCCTGGACGATCACCCGCTCGACGCCGGCTTCCGCCAGCCGGGTCGCGATGTGCTGGCTGGGCGCCACGACCTGATCGAACCGCTGATAGGCGCTGGCCCAGAAGCTGAAGGTCGGAGCCTGCGCCCAGTCTCCGAAGTGCAGCGCGGCCAGGGCGGCGGCGTCGGTATGGCAGAAGCCGACCACTGGCACGCCCAGCGTCTCGCCGACCTCGAGCGCGGCATGACCGGGCACGAAGACGTCGCCGGCCTCGATCACGTCGGGCGCCAGCATGCGCAGCACCGCCTCCCATTTGCCCTGCATCGCCGGCATCCGGTAGCCGTCGCCGAACGGCAGCCGGGCGGCGGCGACCGTGACGGTATGGCTGTCCTCCACGCGGGTGGCGGCCCCCGGTACGACCAGGGTATGGCGCACGTCGGGCCGACGCCGTGCGAGCCAGGAGACCTTGGCGTTGAGGTAGCGCTTCACCCCGCCCGAGCGCGGCGCATACATCATCGTGGTGTCGATCAGGTGGAAGCCGCCGGCTCCGTTAGGGTCGATCCTCCGTCGAACCTCACGCTCCAGCCGGATCAGTCGTTCCGAGTCTGCGGCGTCGAACACCAGGATTGCCCCCTCTGAATTGGTTTTGTGCTGTCGCGACAACGAACGGCGGGGCGCTTCGTTTCTCGCCCCGCACGCGTCATTCGTTGACTGGTCGCGCCTGACCCGCGGCGCGCACCAACTGGACGAATTCCGCCCGCTCACCGAACGGGTCGCCGCCGCGCGCACCCTGAGCCAGGGCCTCGATCTCCGGCCACCCGAAGCGCTCGTCCACCCAGGGATCGCCGCGCAGCTTCTGGCCGAAGCCGGCCACCGCCAGCGCCCACCGCGTCGGCTCCGGCGCGCTGCGCACGTCGGCGTAGTAGGACGCCTGAGTGATCGGCCGCTCGATGAGCTGCGAGGCCTGGGCGCCTGGCCGCTTGTAGCGGATCTTCAGGAACGCGAGCTCTCCGGTCGGGCCGGTGACGGGCGTGGGGCGGCGACCGTAACGCAGTGGATCGGCGGACGGACGCGCGCCCGCCGGGGTGATCTCGTAGAGCGCGGTCACCGCGGCGCCGGAGCCCACCTCGCCTGCGTCCACCCGATCGTTGTTGAAGTCCTCGCGGTTCAGCAGCCGGGTCTCGTAGCCGATCAACCGGTATTCCGAGACCTGCGTCGGGTTGAACTCAATCTGGATCTTGACGTCGTCGGCGATGGGAAACAGCGAGCCGGAGAAATCCTGGGCGAAGGATTTGCGCGCCTCCGCCAGGGTGTCGATGTAGCCGTCGGTCCCGTTTCCGTTCTGGGCGAGCGTCTGCATCATCGTGTCGTTGTAGTTGCCGCGGCCAAAGCCGTAGACCGACAGGTAGACGCCGCCGCGCCGCTGCTCGGCGACGAAGTCCTTGAGCTTGGCGGGGTCGGCGACGCCGACGTTGAAGTCGCCGTCGGTCATCAGCACCACGCGGTTCACCGCGCGGGCGTTGAAGTTCTGCTTCGCCATCGCGTAGGCCAGCGCCAGGCCCTGGCCGCCGGCGGTCGAGCCGCCGGCCTCCAGCGCGCCGAGGGCGCAGCGCATTCGCAGCTTGTCGCGGCCGAAGGTCGGCGCCAGGACCGCCCCGGCGGAACCCGCGTAGGCGACCATCGACACCCGGTCCTGGGGTCCGAGTTGGTCGATCAGCAGGTTCATCGCCTTGCGCGCCAGCGGCAGCCGGCCCTCACCGCTCATCGAGCCTGACGTGTCGATCAGGAACACCAGATTCAGCGGCGGCTGGGCGGCGGCGGAGAGCTCATAGCCCTGCAGGCCGACGTGCAGGATCTGCCGGTCGCGCGACCACGGCGAAGGCGTCACCGCGACGAAGCTGGCGAACGGCGTCACACGGTCGCGGGGCAGGGCGTAGCCGTAGTCGAAGTAGTTCAGCATCTCCTCGACCCGCACGGCGTCGCGCGGCGGCCGTGTCCCGTCGTTGAGGAAGCGGCGCACGTTGGAATAGGACGCGGTGTCGACGTCGATCGAGAATGTCGACACTGGCTCCTGCGCCGTGCGCTTCACCGGGTTCGGGGTAGCATTGGGATAGCGTTCGGTGTCTACGGCGCCGGCTTGCGACTGACTGGGCGGCGCGAAGCGGCCGCCGCCCGCCATGGCCTGCGGCGCACTCTGCTCGATGCGCTTCTCGACAAGCGGCAGAGGCAGGGGCGGAATGCTCGACGGCATGTCGGGCGCGCGGCCTCGGGGCGGCGGCGGCGGGGGAGGCGGCGCGTAGGTCGGTGAGGGATAGGCGCCGGAGAGCCCGCCGCTGGCCCGCGAGCGACGCATGTCGTCACGCTCGCTTCCGCCCGGCGCGTAGCCCAGCCTGGCGCAGGCGTCCGGGGTCGGCTGATCGGGGGCGTAGCGCGGTTGGGCCTGGGGCGCGCTGACCGGCCCCATGGCCGCCAGGGACGCAAGCGCCGCCAGGGCGCCGCCGCGCCGCGTCAAACCACCAAACATCTTCAGCCTCCAAACCTGGATCGTTCGCTCAAAGGCCAAGCTCGATAAGCTTTGTGGCGGAACGGCGTCTGGGGTCGTGGCGCAGACGTGACGAAGGCCGCGCAGGCTTCACCCCGGGCGGCCTTCGGATTTCGCCAGACGTGCGGCGCGCTACTTCTTCAACACGTCGCGGGCGGCGTCTTTCAGGTTGCCGACGCCCTTCTGGACCTTGCCGGCGACCTTTTCGCCGGCGCCTTCGGCTTCCAGGCGTTCGTTTCCGGTGGCGCGGCCGACGGCTTCCTTCACGGAGCCTGCGGCGTCCTTCGCGGCGCCCTTGGCGGTGTCCTTGTGCATGGGGATCTACTCCTGACTGGGGCAGGCGCGGGGAGCCGCCTGTCCCCATCACTACGCGGAGCGTGGGACTTTCGTTCCCGATGCGGGCCCGCCGACGTTGCGCATGAGGCGCCCTGCGTCTATCTCCCGCCCCAACCCCATTCCTCTATTCGAAGAGACCGCCCGCCCCATGGCGCAGCAGTATATTTTCCAGATGCAGGGCCTGACCAAGGCCTTCCCCGCCGGCAAGAAGGTGTTCGAGAACATCTGGCTGTCGTTCTACTCCGACGCCAAGATCGGCGTCGTCGGCGTCAACGGTTCCGGCAAGTCGACCCTGCTGAAGATCATGGCCGGGCTCGACAAGGAGTTCCAGGGCGAGGCCCGCGCCGCGGACGGCGTCAAGATGGGCTACCTGCAACAGGAGCCGCAGCTCGACGAGAGCCTCGACGTGTGGGGCAACGCCATCGCCTGGTGCGAGGAAAAGAAGATCTTCGACGCCTTCAACGCCGTCGCGGCGAAGCTGGGCGAGGACTACACCGAAGAGCTGATGGAGGAGATGACCGCCCTTCAGGAGAAGTTGGACGCGGGCGACCTGTGGGACATCGACAGCCGCATCGAGATGGCCATGGACGCCCTGCGCTGTCCGCCGAACGACTGGTCGGTGGACAAGCTCTCGGGCGGTGAGAAGCGCCGAGTGGCGCTGGCTCGCCTGCTGCTGGCCAAGCCTGACATGCTGCTGCTCGACGAACCGACCAACCACCTGGACGCCGAGAGCGTCGCCTGGCTGCAGCATCACCTGGAGGCCTTCCCGGGCTGCGTCATCCTGGTGACCCACGACCGCTACTTCCTCGACCAGGTCACCAAGTGGACTCTGGAGCTCGATCGCGGCAAGGGCATCCCCTACGAGGGCAACTACTCGTCCTGGCTGGAGCAGAAGGAAAAGCGCGTCCGCCAGGAGAACAGCGAGAGCGATGCCCGCCAACGCGCCATGGCCCGCGAGCTGGACTGGGTCCGATCTTCGGCCAAGGCCCGTCAGGCCAAGTCGAAGGCGCGCCTGGCCGCCTACGAGGAAATGGCCAACCAGCAGGAGCGGGAGAAGCAGAGCTTCGCCACCATCCAGATCCCGCCCGGCCCCAGGTTGGGCAATGTGGTGATCTAGGTCGACGGCCTGGAGAAGTAGTACGGCGGCAAGGTG
>NZ_JAUXZW010000232.1 GCF_030693805.1 Phenylobacterium sp. | reverse complement strand
AATGCTAGTATAGAAGCCTTTGTCGCGCTGTCAACTATTCCTGTCACTGGAAGACCTTTTATTGCTTGATATGTTTTAACGGCTGTTTCAGTTTTAGTGCCATAGCTACTATCAACAGTTAACGCATATCCTTGACTATTTAAAGCGGACTGAATTGCTGTTACAGCAGAACCAGTCGCTCCTTTTGCAATTGTTGTTGAAGTTGTTGCTGATGTTGGTGGTGGAGGTGTAATTATCGTAAACATATTATCAGAAACATCTCCTACCCCTGCAGTCGGATAACCGACGTAGATTTTAAAGAAGTTTCCATATTGCATTGTACTCCATCCATAAACAACATTTCCTGCCAATGGTAAATTAAAAGTTTCCTGTCCGTCATTTAGAGTTGATAGGGTTAATGGAAATCCAGTAGCAGTTGGATTGTTGGCTGGATAATACATAAATAAACTAAATTGCAAATTGGCCGTTGTTGGAATATTACAACTACTCCATTTCACTGTAACCTGTTGACCCGCTGTATAAGTTTGTCCACCATTTGGAGAAATAACTTTTATTGAAACTGGAGCTGTCAATGCGCAGGGAAGATTAGGATTTACTGCTGTTACTGAAGTTGCAGAAGCAGAAACGGGACTTGCCGTAGTGGCTGAAAGTATAGAGGATTTCGTCGCGCTATCAACTATCCCTGTTACAGGAAGACCTTTTGATGCTTGGAATGCCATAACAGCAGTTTCTGTTTTGGCACCAAAATTACCATCAGCAACTAATGAATACCCTTGATTATTTAAAGCCGACTGGATTGTTGTCACTTCTGCACCTGTCGTTCCTTTTGTGACAACTGAAGTGGAACTAACTAATGCACTAGCTTGCGAAACACCAAAAACTAAAAGACCTAAAACTAACGCAAATACTATATATTTTTTCATCCCATTAGAAATTATTCTATTCGTATATATATTGATATTATATATAAAAACAGATAATTTGTTATTTTTATAATCTTATCCCATTTTGTGAATTTCTAACGGGACAAGTATTTTTATTTCTAATTAAACTTATAATACCAAAAGTATACCCCCCCGACGGAAAAGCAAGTAATTTTATGCTGGTACTCCTATGGGAATCTGAAAATTCAAAAAATTCATATTTTTTGGTTTAATCCTTTTGCTCGCGTCCAATATCTCAATTCCGAGAATTTTATTTCCCTTTCCAATATCTAAAATAATACCTTCTTCAACTTCTTTATTGCGCGAAAAAACCCCTTCTTGAAACTGAAGATACATTGCGTCTATTTCTTTATCATAAGTGATTTTCATATTTTTAATTCTTCTTACTTTATTAATTCCCA
>NZ_JAUXZW010000231.1 GCF_030693805.1 Phenylobacterium sp. | reverse complement strand
GCGCAGCAGCGGCACCAGGCAGTTGGGGTTGATGCCGGCAAAGTGCGGCTGGAGGTGTTCGCCGGTGAACAGGTCCACCACCTGGTGGTCCAGGGCCACGCCCTGGTCAACCGCAAACATCTGGACCACGCGGCTGGTGGTGGACGCGGGATGGAAATACAGCTTCATGGTCGGTGTCTCCGGTGGGCTGGGCTGGCAGTGTAGGCCGCTGTGCGGTGCTGTGCAACGGCCGCGGAAACGGCCCTGGACATGGCCCCTGTCCTGCCACACACAAAGCCCGCTATGCTTTTGGCCATGAACACCGCCACGCACGCACCCGTCACCACCGCCGAACTGATTGGCGCCCCCACCGACATCGGCGCGGGCGCGCGCGGCGCGTCCATGGGGCCCGAAGCCTTGCGCGTGGCCGGCTTGCAGTCGGCGCTCGAATCGCACGGCCTGGTGGTGCTGGACAGCGGCAACCTCAGCGGCCCCGGCAACCCGTGGCAAGCGCCAGTGAACGGCTACCGCCACCTGCCCGAGGTGGTGGCCTGGAACCAGACCGTGTTCGATGCTGTGTACGCCACGCTGCAGCAGGGCCGCCTGCCCATTCTCCTGGGCGGCGACCATTGCCTGGGTGTGGGCAGCATTGCCGCCGTGGCCCGCCACTGCCGCGAGACGGGCCGCCAGCTGCGCGTGCTGTGGCTGGACGCCCATGCCGACTTCAACACCAGCATCCTCACGCCCAGCGGTAACGTGCACGGCATGCCGGTGGCCTGCCTGTGTGGCCTGGGGCCCACCGAGCTGACCGGCATCGGTGGCCACACGCCGGCCCTGCGCCCGGACCAGATCCGCCAGATCGGCATACGCAGCGTGGACGAAGGCGAAAAACGCCTGGTGCATGCGCAAGGGCTGGAGGTGTTCGACATGCGCTTCATCGACGAGGAAGGCATGCGCCGCGCCATGGCGCTGGCCCTCGACGGTCTGGACGACAACACCCACCTGCACGTGAGCTTTGACGTCGATTTCCTCGACCCCGAGATCGCCCCTGGCGTGGGCACCACCGTGCCTGGCGGCCCCACCTACCGCGAGGCCCAGCTGTGCATGGAGATGATCGCCGACAGCGGCCGCCTGGCCTCGCTCGACATCGTCGAACTCAATCCCGCGCTGGACTTGCGCAACAAGACCGCCGAGCTGGCGGTGGACTTGGTGGAGTCGCTGTTCGGCAAGAGCACGCTGATGCGGGCCGGGCGCTGAGGCGCGGCGCGCGCCCATGAAAAAGGCTCCCGAAGGAGCCTTTCAGAGCCGGTGTCACCGGTGCCGAATCACTTCTTCTTGCACTCGGGCTTGTCGGCGTTTTCTTTCTTGGAGCAGTCTTCCATCTTGCCACCGCCGTGGCTGCCAGCCATGGAGGGCATGGACGCAAACATGAAGGCGGAAGCGATCGCAGCGAGCAGAAATTTCATGATTCACCTCAGTTGAGCAAATGTGCGTGAAACGACGCAGAATGCGCCGAACCCTATCAGCGCCTGCGCAGGATAACGCGACCCATGAAAGCCTTGAAGCGTGCGGACGATCTCCTATTTCCCACTCAACTATTGCGATGTGCCCTGTCTGCAGGCGCGCTGGCGTTGCTGGCCCCTGGTGTAGCCAGCGCACAAACCCGCTTCACGCCCGGGCCCAGCCAGTTGGTGCTGCCCGCTTCGGTGTACGCGGTTGCGGCCGGCAACAACACGCTGCGCGAGGCCGAACGCGACTGGCGGCGTGACCTGCAGGACATACAAGTTGCGCTTCGTTACGCCCGCACCGCCGTTCAGGTGGGGCTCAACGATGGCGCTCTGCGCTGGTTTGGCG
>NZ_JAUXZW010000209.1 GCF_030693805.1 Phenylobacterium sp. | reverse complement strand
GCTCAGAAGTGGCGCTGGCTGCTGGCGGCGGCGCTGCTGACGGGGCTCGCCGCGGGCGTCGTGGCGACTTTGCTGACGACGCCGCTGTACCGCGCCTCGACCACCCTGCAGATCGACCGCGAGCCGGCGAAGATCGTGGCGGTGGAGAGCCAGCAGACGCCCGAGCAGGTCAGTGCGGCGGAGTTCTACCAGACCCAGTACGGCCTGCTGAAAAGCCGATCGCTGGCCGAGCGCATCGTCGCGACCCTGAACCTCGCCTACGACGACTCCTTCCTCAATCAGAAGGGCGACAAGACCGCGGCCCAGGTGGCGCGCGCAGCCGCGCAGCCGCGCACCGCCGCCGAGCGGAGCGAGCGCAGCCATCAGGCGGTGGCCCTGGTGATGGAAGGCCTGCGCGTCGAGCCGGTGCAGAGCTCGCGCCTGGTCAAGGTCAGCTACGAGAGCCCGAACCCGGTGGTCGCGGCGAAGATTGCCAATGCGGTGGCCGACAACTTCATCGCCACCAACCTGGAGCGGCGCTACGAGGCCTCGTCCTACGCCCGCCGCTTCCTGGAGGGCCGGCTGGCGCAGATCCGCCAGCGGCTGGAGGAGTCCGAACGCCAGCTCGTCGCCTATGCGGCCAGCCGCGAGATCATCAACATCGGCGGAGAGTCGACCGGCTCCGACGGCCAGACCATGCCCCAGCAGTCGCTGGCGGCCACCGACCTCGCCTCTATGAACCAGGCGCTCGCGCTGGCGACCAATAACCGCATCCAGGCCGAACAGCGCTGGCGCGAAGCGCGGTCCACGCCCGACGGCTCGCTGCCCGAGGTGCTGCAGAACCCCTCCAGTCAGTCGCTGCAGCAGCAGCGTTCGACCCTGTGGGCCGAGTACCAGCAGAACCTGCAACTGTTCAAACCCGACTACCCGACCATGGTGGAGGCGCGGGCCCGCATCGACGCGCTCGACCGCCAGCTGTCGATCCAGGCCCAGTCGGTGAAGGGCGCGCTGAAGAACCAGTACGACGTTGCCCTGCGCCAGGAGCGTTCGCTGGCCTCAGCCGTCGAGGAGCGCAAGGGCGAGGTGCTCGACCTGCGCTCGCGCTCCATCCAGTACAATATCATCCAGCGCGAGGTGGACACCAACCGCAGCCTCTATGACGGCCTGCTGCAGCGCTACAAGGAGATCGGCGTCGCCGGCGGCATCGGCTCCAACAACGTCTCGGTGGTCGACCGCGCCGACACGCCCACCGCGCCGTTCGCGCCTCGGCCGCTCTATAACCTGGCGCTGTTCGGCCTGGGCGGGTTGGCGCTCGGCATCGCCATAGCCTTCCTGCTCGAGCAGCTCGACGTGTCGATCAAGGTGCCGGAGGACGTCGAGAAGGCGCTGGGCCTGCCGCTGCTGGGCACAGTGCCCATCGCGGCCAGGGACATGAGCCCGGTCCGCGCGCTGTCCGATCCCAAGTCGATGCTGTCGGAGGCTTACTACTCCATCCGCACCGCGCTGCAGTTCTCGACCCAGGAAGGCGTGCCCTCCAGCCTGCTGGTGACCAGCAGCCGCGCGGCGGAGGGCAAAACCACCACCTCGCTGGCGATCGCCGCCGGGTTCGCGCGGCTGGGCATGCGCGTGCTGCTGATCGACGCCGACCTGCGCGACCCCTCGCTGCACAAGATCCTCTCGCGCGACAACGGCGTCGGCCTGAGCAATCTGCTGGCCGGCGGCGTCGACCTGATCCCCGCGGTGCAGCCCACCCACCAGAAGAACCTGTTCTTCCTGGCCTGCGGGCCGCTGCCGCCCAACCCGGCCGAGCTGCTCGGCGGGCGCAAGATGAGCACCTTCCTCGAGGCGGCCCGGCGCGAGTTCGACCTGGTGGTGATCGACGGGCCGCCGGTGATGGGGCTGGCCGACGCGCCGCTGATCGCCAACGTGGCCGCGGCGACCATGATGATCGTGCACGCGGGCAAAACCCGTCGCGAGGCCGCCCGTGCGGCGGTCCGACGCCTGCGCGGCGGCGATGTGCATCTGATCGGCGCGGTGCTGACCAAGTTTGACCTGAAGAAGGCCGGCTACGGCTATGGCCACGCGCACGGCTATGGCTATGGCTATGGCTATGGCTACGACTACGGCGCGACGCCGCGACCGGCGGGACGCAGGCTGGGGGTCGCCGCCGCCGGCCGCTGGCTGGAAAACATGAGGCGCGGCTGATGACGTCGCAGCGCTCAGCGGGCCTGATGGGGCCGGGCGGCGTGCTGTTCGCGGCCGCCCTGACGCTGGGCGCGATCGCGCTCAGCTGGTTGTCGTTGAGCCACGCCATGGCCGAAGCGCAGGCCGACGCCGACCCCGCCGCCGCGCTGCACTGGCGTGGGCACAACGCGCGCGCCCTGGCCGCGGCGTCGGAGCAGAAGCTGCAGTCGCTGGACGGCGGCGTCGCCGAGGCTGCAGCGCTCGCCCGCGCCGCCCTGCGCTATGGGCCCTTGCAGTCAACGCCGCTGCGCACCCTGGCGCTCGCGGCCGTGCGGCAGAAACAGGAGGCCGCCGCCCAGCGGTTCATGGCCCAGGCCGCGCTGCGCACCCGCCGTGATCCGCTGGCGCAGTCCTGGCTGCTGGAGCGCGCCCATGCGCGCGGCGACTACGCCCAGACCATCGTCCGCGCCGACGCGATCATGCGGCTCGACGCCGAGATGACAGCGTCGCTGTTCGCGCTGATCAACGACGTCGCCGCCAGGCCTGGCGGCGAGGCGCCAGTGGCCGCCAGCCTCGCTGCGCGTCCGCCTTGGCGCGCCGACTATCTGCGCCAGCTCGTCGCGCAGCCCGGCGGC
>NZ_JAUXZW010000187.1 GCF_030693805.1 Phenylobacterium sp. | reverse complement strand
GACGACGGCGTCGGGCGCGGAGACTGTCGTGCGGCGCTGCACGGGCGAGTTCGCGTGCCCGTTCCAGCGCCTGCAGCACCTGCGCCACTTCGTGTCGCGCCGGGCCTTTGACATCGAGGGGCTGGGGGAGAAGCAGTTGGCGGCGTTCTACGAGCGCGGCTGGCTGAAGGAGCCGGCCGATATCTTCCGGCTGGCCCTGGATCAGTCGAAGCTGGACGAGTTGCTGTCCATTGACGGATACGGCGAGACCAGCGTGCGCAACCTGAGAGCGGGCATCGAGGCGCGTCGCACGATCCCGCTGGATCGGTTCATCTACGGCTTGGGCGTGCGCCACATCGGCGAGACCACAGCGGTCGGCATGGCGCGCGGCTACGGCACGGCGCAGGCGTTCCTGGCGGCGATGGACAGGATCGCCGAGCGCGATCCCGAGGCGATCGAGGAATTGGACGCGTTCGACCAAATCGGGACCGCGGTGATCGAGGCGGCGGCGGCCTATTTCGCCGAGGACCACAACCGGCGCGCGGTGCAGGCGCTGGCCGAGCAACTGACCATCCAGGACGCCGAGCAGCCGAAGACCGATACGGCGGTCGCCGGCAAGACCGTGGTGTTCACCGGCGCGCTGGAGCGGATGACCCGCGACGAAGCCAAGGCCCAGGCAGAGGCGCTGGGCGCGAAGGTCTCCTCGTCGGTGTCCAAGAAGACCGACATCGTCGTGGCTGGGCCCGGGGCCGGCTCAAAGCTGAAGACCGCGGCCGAACTTGGCCTGCAGGTGCTGACCGAGGACGAGTGGCTGGCGCTCGTGGGCGCCGGCTAAACACGTTCACGCAAGGGCGCAGATGCGGCGTAGTCAGTCGCATCTGAGGTGCGGGGCGTGGCGGGGCGTTTCCTGAGCGAGTTGAAACGCCGCAACGTGATTCGCGTGGCCTCGCTGTTGGCCTCGCGCCGCTAGAGCGGGGCGCAGGCCTCCGCCAGCCACGCGCGCACGTCGGGCGGGACTTTCGGGCCGACCTCGGCGAGCACGCGGGCGTGGTAGGCGTCAAACTGTGCGCGTTCCTCGGGCGTCAGCAGGTCCAGGGCGACCAGCCGGCGGTCGATGGGCGCCAGTGTCAGGGTCTCGAAGCCCAGCATCGGACGCTCGCCGCCGGCGATCGGCTCGGCCGGGGTGACCACCTGCAGGTTCTCGATACGGATGCCGTAGGCGCCTTCCTTGTAGTAGCCGGGCTCGTTGGAGACGACCATGCCGGCGTGCAACGCCACAGTGCTAGGCGACTTGGAGATCCGGTGCGGGCCCTCGTGGACGCCCAGGTAGGAGCCGACGCCGTGGCCGGTGCCGTGGTCGTAGTCGAGGCCGTGGGCCCACAGCGCGGCGCGGGCCAGAGCGTCCAGGCTGGAGCCTGTGGTCCCGGCCGGGAAGCGCACGCGAGCCAGCGCGAGGTTGCCCTTCAGCACCAGGGTGAAGCGCTCGGCCATCTCGCGCGACGGCTCGCCGATGGAGACGGTGCGGGTGACGTCGGTGGTGCCGTCCAGGTACTGGGCGCCGGAATCCACCAGCAGCAGCGATCCGGGCTCGGTGCGCTTGTTGAGCCGCGTGGTCGGGCGGTAGTGGACGACCGCGCCGTTCGAGGCCGCGCCCGCGATTGTATCGAACGACAGGTCCTTGAGCGCGCCGGTCTGTTCCCGAAAACCCTCCAGCCGGGTGACGATCTCGATCTCGTCGGGCGGACTCAACTGACCTTCGGTGGCCACCCAGTGCAGGAAGCGGGTGAGCGCAGCGCCGTCGCGGCGGTGGGCCCGGCGTGCGCCCTCGATCTCGACGTCATTCTTGCAGGCGCGCGGCAGGGCGGTCGGATCTTCGGCGCGGAGCACGTCGGCGCCGGCTTGCGCAAGCGCGTCGAAGTACCAGGCCGACGACTGCGAAGGGTCGACCAGCACGGTCTGGCCGGACAGATTGGCGAGCGCCGCTTGCAGCTTGTCGGGCGCCTCCAGCGTCACCTCGTTGCCCAGCCAGACGGCGAGATCCGAGGTGACCTTGCGTGGATCCAGGAACAGGTGCGCGGTCCCGTCGGCGTTGAGCACGGCCTGGCCGAGCGGTAGGGGCGAGCGGATCACGTCGCCGCCGCGGATGTTGAACAGCCAGGCGATAGACGCCGGCGCGGTCAGCACGGCGGCGTGAGCCCCGCGCGCGGCCAGGGTCTCGCCGATGCGCTTACGCTTGGCGGCCGAGGCCTCGCCTGCGTACTCGAGCGGGTGCGGCACCACTGGGGCCGCCGGCTGGTCCGGACGTGCGGCGCCCCAGGCTTGGTCCAGGGGATTGAGCTCGACGGGCTTGAGCTCGGCGCCGGCCTTGGCGGCGGCCAGCCGCAGGTGGGCCAGCGCATCGGGACTGTGCAGGCGCGGGTCGTAGCCGATCGACTGGCCGTGCGCGGCGGCGGTCTCGATGTAGGCCGGCACGCCGCCGTCGACGAGGTCGCGGATCTCGAACGTAGAGGCGTCGACCTGATCGCGGACCTGCAAGCTGTAGCGTCCGTCGACGAAAACCGCGGCCTTGTCGCGCAGGATGACGGCAGCCCCCGCCGACCCGGTGAAACCGGTGGCCCACGCCAGGCGGTCGTTGGCGGCCGGCAGGTATTCGTTCTGATGCTCGTCCTCGTGCGGGACGAGGAAGCCATCCAGGCCCTGGCGGGCCATGGCTTCACGGATCAGCGGCACATGGCGCGGTCCGAACGAGGGGTCGGTGCTTTCATCGAAGGTCTGGCGCATGGACGAGATTTAGGCCTCCCAGCGCCGGGCGGCAAACTGCGGGCGTGAAAAAGGCGCGGGCGATACGCTCGCCGCCCGCGCCTTCAGCGAGATTATTGATTCGGAGCCGGATCGGTGACCGCGTCGGAAACTTCGTTGGCGGTATCGGACGCATTGGCGGCCGCCTCGCGGGTCGCTTCGGCTGCGCGATCCGCGGCGATCGCGGTCTGGTCCGCGGCGGCCTGGCTGGCCTGGGCAAGGCTCGCGGCGGCGGCTTGGGAGGCTTGGGTCGCTGACGCCGCGGCGCTCTGGGCGTCA
>NZ_JAUXZW010000186.1 GCF_030693805.1 Phenylobacterium sp. | reverse complement strand
TGACGGCGACCCTACCGAGGGCGCCTTGCTGACCGCCGCCATGAAAGGCGGCCTGGACCTGCGACGGGAGCAGCAGGAGCTTTCGAGAACAGACGCGATACCGTTTGAATCGCAGCATTGCTTCATGGCGACGCTTCATCACGACCATCTCGGACAGGGATTTATTTTTGTGAAGGGCGCGCCGGAACGCTTACTTGATATGTGCGTCTCTGAGCGCAACCGAGATCAAGGGCAGCGAACGCTCGACCGCGACTCTTGGCTCGCACAGATAGATGCGATCGCAGCGAAAGGCCAGCGCGTGCTTGGCGTCGCCGTGAAACACACCGTCGCTGGCCATTGCGAGCT
This sequence comes from Phenylobacterium sp., assembly GCF_030693805.1. GTDB lineage: Bacteria > Pseudomonadota > Alphaproteobacteria > Caulobacterales > Caulobacteraceae > Phenylobacterium. The sequence goes on along the minus strand of NZ_JAUXZW010000186.1, from coordinate 809 downwards.
TACATTTGGCGACGTTGAGACTGGGCTCACCTTTCTTGGCCTGATTGGTTTGATTGACCCGCCGCGAGAAGAAACCCGTGACGCTGTGCGTCAATGCGTTGCGGCGGGAATCGGCATCAAGATGATAACGGGCGATCACGCGGCGACGGCGGCGGCTATCGGCCGGGAGTTGAGACTCAAGAATCCGGACGCTGTGCTAACTGGCCGAGACTTAGACTTGCTGTCGGATCAAGAATTGAGCAATGCGGCATTGAGCACCACAATCTTTGCCCGCACAAGTCCAGAACATAAGCTCCGTCTCGTCAAGACCCTCCAAGATCAAGGGCAGATTGTTGCGATGACCGGCGACGGCGTCAATGACGCGCCAGCGCTCAAACGCGCTGATATCGGTATCGCCATGGGCGTGAAAGGAACTGAGGCCGCGAAAGAAGCCGCTGAAATGGTGCTGGCTGATGATAACTTCGCCTCGATTGTGCATGCCGTTTATGAGGGCCGCGTCGTCTACGACAACTTAAGAAAATGTATCATGTATATGCTGGCCATTAGCAGTGGCCAGGCGTTGACGATCGTGGCCGCGATTGCCTTCGGGGAAGCGCTGCCTATCACTCCAATCCAGATCCTTTGGGTCAATCTAGTCGACGGCGTAACGCTCGGCCTGGCGCTGGCTTTTGAGGCCGCCGAGCAGAACGTCATGGATCGTTCGCCGCGCGCGCCCAAAGAGCCGATCGTGTCTCGCTATTTGTTGTGGCGAACCGCATTTGTATCGTTCCTGGTGCTTATTGCCACCTTCGGCCTCTATGAATTGGAAA
>NZ_JAUXZW010000184.1 GCF_030693805.1 Phenylobacterium sp. | reverse complement strand
GGCCACCCAGGTATTGCTGACCCCTAAAAAATCGCTCCTGGGGCGTTCTGAGAGGTCGATTTTTGACCCCTCCACCAGCCTAAAGATCGCCAAAGAGGGCCTTGGCAGGCCCGGCAAGAGGCCATTGAGGTGCCGCTCGATCCGGCGTGCCTTCGTCTGCCCAATGCCCGCCAGTGCGCCGAACCACCGACCGCCCGCGTGGATGCGCGCGTGAAGATCGCCCAGGTTCACGATACCCGCCCCGATGAGTTTTTTGGCGGTCACTTCATCAAACCACCCGTTCACGAGATCGGAGGGGGAGGGCGTCTCGGCCGCTTGCGCTTGCAGGGTTTGAATCAGCTCGATTTGGCGCTGACGCAATTTGATGCGCCGATCCGCGCGCAGGTCGGTGGGGAATGCCTCCTGGTACATCGCCAAGACCTCGGCTTCGCTCCAGCCGTCCAGGTCGCGCTGCGCCACGAACGACTCCAGGCTGGGAGCCGTGCTCTGCCCCTTGGGCGAAATGGTCAGCCCGATGAGGCGCCAGGCTGATTCGCCACGCCGGCGCGCGATGGCCCGCACCGCATCGATCGTTTCGATGTGCGCGCTGTGGGCCTGGTGGCCATGCTCGATGCCGAGGTAGCGCCGAGCGCTCTCCAGGACGGGGATGCCTTCGGCCACGGCCCGCAGGTGGGCGAAGTGGTGGGGCCCCAGACGGCGGACGTAGGAAGCGGTTGAGTTCACCGTGTACTCCCCGAACCGAAGAGGGCTGTGCGCTCGCCCGGGACATGCGTCCGAAAGCAGTTTTCAGCAACGACCGTCAGGCAGCCGAGATGGCCACGGGCACCGCTGGTTTCGGTTCGGGCAGGGTGGGTGTGCGCCGGCCCTCCAGGGACGTCGGTCGAAGACCTTGGCAGGGCAGGGCGGCTGCTGAAAACGGCGGGTGGGCGCACGGGGCGGTTCGAGGAAGGCGGATGTAAGTGCTTGTCAGGCTTGGACTTTATCCGAGGACGGCAGTGATGTGGTGTTTTGTCTTCGATTTTTTGGGTAAAGATAGTTTTAGTAATCTATAGCTATAGGGGCATGAAAAAACGGCTTGATGCCGTTCACTGTTCATTTCCTTGGTTTTGTCCCTGCTTTTGCAAGCCA
>NZ_JAUXZW010000183.1 GCF_030693805.1 Phenylobacterium sp. | reverse complement strand
GTCATCTCGTCCAGCGCATCGGCTGGCTGCGGGCGGCGGTGCTCGGCGCCAATGACGGCATCGTGTCGACGGCGAGTCTGATCGTCGGCGTCGCCGCCGCTGAAGCGTCACGCAATGACGTGCTGATCGCCGGCGCGGCGGGGTTGGTGGCCGGCGCGATGTCGATGGCGGCGGGCGAATATGTTTCGGTCAGCTCCCAATCCGATACTGAAAAGGCCGACCTCGCGCGCGAACGCGAAGAATTGAGTGATTACGCCGAACTCGAAAGAGAGGAGCTTGCGCAGATCTATGTCGAGCGCGGCGTCGACCTTGAGCTGGCGCGGGAAGTCGCTTTGCAGCTGATGGAGAAGGACGCGCTGACCGCGCATGCGCGCGACGAATTGGGCATCTCCGACATCGCCAGCGCGCGGCCGGTGCAGGCGGCGCTGACCTCGGCCGTCACCTTTGCCGCGGGCGCCGCGCTGCCGCTGCTCATCGGCGGGATCGCGCCGCGTGACGCGATCATCCCCATCGTCTCGGCCGCGTCTTTAGGGTGCCTCGCGCTGCTGGGCGCCATTGGCGCGAAAGCCGGCGGCGCCGGCGTCCTGCGCGCCGCGATTCGGGTGACGTTCTGGGGCGCATTGGCGCTGGCGCTGACGGCGGGCGTCGGCAAGATATTCGGCATGGCCGTTTAATGGCGGTTTAAAAGAGCCGGCGATCCCGGAAACAGTTCTATATGGCGGCTGCAAGAAGCAGATTGCGAATGGAGCAGCAGATGATTCGCCTGGGTTTTGTCGCGATCCTGTGCGTCGGTATCAATACAGTCGGGGCGGCTGTCGCGAAGGAGCCTGCGCCCGCCGAAGTCGTGACGGAAATCGCCAGGGCGACAAAAACCGCCACCGGGCAGCCGATCACGCTTCCGCAGGGGCCCTTGGAGGTCGTGGCTTCGATGTACACTCTGGCGCCCGGCGTCAGATTGCCGGAACATAAGCATCCGTATCAGCGCTATGCCTATATTCTTGAAGGCGAACTGATGGTCCAGCAGGGCGATTCCGCGCCGCGCGTCTATCACGCTGGCGAATTCGTGATTGAGAGCGTCGACAGCTGGCATTTCGGCGCGACGGTCGGAGCGGTTCCGGTCAAATTGCTGGTGATCGATCAGTTGCCGCCCGGCGGCGAGGTCACGATCAATCGGCCAGCGGCGCCGTAGCCGAGTCAGAACACGACCGCCCGTCCGTTAGGCGTCGGCAGGGCGTTCGCTTCGCGTTAGAGCCGCGCCTCGAGGATCATATTGAAAGGCGTCGCCGCCGCCTTGCGGAAATGGGAGAAGCCGCCTTCGCGCACGACCTCGCCGATGCGCTTCGCGCCGGCTTGCGCGCCGAGCGCGAGTCCGACGTCCTGATTGAGCGACGTCGGCACGCAGATGTGGGTCGAACCGGC
>NZ_JAUXZW010000200.1 GCF_030693805.1 Phenylobacterium sp. | reverse complement strand
CAGCATGTCGGCCGCGCCCAGACGGTTCAAAGCCTGAACCACATAGTAGGCGTCGCGGAGCCAGCAGTAGCGGTAGTCCCAGTTGCGTCCGGACTCCGCGTGTTCGGGGATGGAGGTCGTCAGGGCGGCGACGATCGCGCCGGTCTCTTCGTAGGCGCAGAGTTTCAGGGTGATCGCCGAGCGGATCACCGCCTCCTGCCATTCAAGTGGCACGGAAAGCGTGCGCACCCAGCCGCGCCAGTACTCGGCGGTCTCCTGCAGCATGCGCTCGGCGGTGATCGCCAGCGCGGCGTCGAACCCCTCGTCAGCGCCCAGGAACATCGTGATCGGCTCTTCGAGCCGGAATGTCCGCTCCATCTCGATGTGCGAGACCGGTGCGTCGGTGGTCAGCCGCAGCGTCATTTCGCCGCCGGTGTAGCGCAGGTGGTTGGAACCCACGGTGATCTCGGCCGGCGCTGCGCCCCAGCCGGCCATGGGGCGCATGCGGATGCGCACACGCGGCGCGCCCGACAACGGCCTGATCAGGCGGATGAAGGCCAGCGGCCGATAGACCCGGCCGAACTGGCGATAGCGCGGCGCGAAATCGATGATCTCCAGCTTCGCGCCACGGGCGTCGGTGATCTCGGTGCGCAGGATCGGCGTGTTGCGCAGATAGGATTGAGTGATCTCGGCTGTATCCTCGACGTCCACAGCCCAAAGGCCGCGGGCGCTTGATCCCTCGGGATCGCGGTCGTCCAGCAGCGCGCAGAAGAAGGGGTCGCCATCGACGCGGGGGGCGCAAGACCAGACGAATCGCCCGGCGCGGTCGATCAGCGCGCTGGCCGCGCAATTTCCGATCGGAAACAGGTCGAGATTCTGGATCACGCGAGCGCCTTTCGCAGGGGTCGAATGGGTTTCGCCCCCGCATCCGTGCCGCATGGGGTGAACGTCCTCTGCTATGCTTTGATCCGCAGGGCTGGACCAGCGCGGGTGCGAGGTGCAGGCCAGGCGTCTCGCCACAAGATGGATGATCGCCCTTGATCCGACCCCGCCGCGCCCGAATCGTAGCCACCCTCGGTCCCGCCTCCAGCGGCCGTGTCGCCGACCTGGCGCGGGCCGGGGCGGACGTGTTCCGGGTCAATTTCAGTCACGGCGCACACGCCGCCCATGCCGAGGCGATCGCCGAGGTCCGCCGGGCCGAGGGCGAGGTCGGGCGGCCGCTGGCGGTGCTGGCCGACCTGCAGGGTCCGAAGCTCCGGCTGGGCCTGTTCAAGGGCGGCGAGGCGGCGATCAAGGTCGGCGGCAAGCTTCGCCTGGACCTAGACGCCGCGCCAGGCGACGCCAAGCGCGTGGGCGTTCCGCATCCCGAAATCTTCGCCGCGCTGAAGAAGGGCGCATCGGTGCTGCTGGACGACGGGCGCGTGCGGTTGCGGGTGAACAGGCACGGCGCCGACTTCGCTGACACCGTGGTCGAGGCGGGGGATCGGCTGTCCGACCACAAGGGCGTGAACCTGCCCGGCCTGACGATCCCGATCCCCGCGCTGACCGACAAGGACCGCGCGGACCTGGCGTTCGCCCTGGGGGTCGGCGTCGACTGGGTGGCGCTGTCGTTCGTGCAGCGGGCCGCGGACATGGCCGAGCTGCGCAAGCTGGTGGACGGTCGCGCGGGCGTACTGGCCAAGATCGAGAAGCCGGCGGCGCTGGAGCAGCTCGACGAAATCCTCGACCTTTGCCAGGCGATCATGGTGGCGCGCGGCGACCTGGGGGTTGAGCTGGCGCCCGAGGAGGTGCCGGTGGTGCAGAAGGCGTTGGTCCGCGCCGCCCGCCTGCGCGGCCTGCCGGTGATCGTCGCCACTCAGATGCTGGAATCCATGGTGTCCGCGTCGACGCCGACCCGCGCCGAGGCCTCCGACGTGGCCGGGGCGGTCTATGAGGGCGCCGACGCCCTGATGCTGTCGGCGGAGAGCGCGGTGGGCGCCTATCCGCTTGAAGCCGTGGCGATGATGGACCGGGTGATCGCCCGCGTGGAGCGCGACGCGCGCTGGCCCGAGCTGATGCGCGCGGAATATCCGGTGGACGACGCCGACGCCGACGCCCTGGTCGCCGCGGCGGGGCGCGCCGCGGAAGCCGCCTCGACCGCCTGCCTGGTCACCTTCACCACAAGCGGCCAGACGGCGCTGAGGATGTCGCGGGAGCGGCCGCTGCAGCCGATCCTGGCGCTGACGCCGAACCTGGCGACCGCCCGGCGGCTCGCGCTCGTCTGGGGGCTGGAGACGCGGGTCGTGCCCGAGCTGACCGACCCGGAGGAGCTGGCCCGCGTCGCCGTGCAGCAAGCGGTCGCGGCGGGGCTCGCGCAGCCGGGTCAGCGGGTGCTGATCCTGGCCGGCCTGCCGATGGGATCGGCCGGCGCCGCGAACATCCTGCGGTTCGCGCATGCGCCGCTGAAATGAGCGTTTCGCCGGCCATCGCCGATCTCGGCGCCGGCGGACGCGACCCGCAGGGCGTTCCGGGCGTTACTGCGGCATGATCGAACGCTTCGTCAGCGCCGACGCCATGGGTGAGGCCGCCGCGCGCGCCGTCGCGACACGGCTGGCCGACGGAGTGGCGCAGCGTGGGCGGGCCAGCCTGGTGGCCACCGGCGGCCGGGCGCCGGGGCCCGTATATGACCATCTGCAGGACGCCAAGCTGGACTGGGCCCGGGTGGTGACGACCTTGTCGGACGAGCGCTGCGTCGCGGGGGAATCCGAAGACAGCAACGCGCACTTGCTGCACGAGCGGCTCCTGCGCGGCGCAACGGCCCGTTCGGCGTTCCTGCCGCTGTGGCGCGACGACGCCCGGCCGCCGGAGCTGGAGCCGGCGATCCGGGCGTTGGCGCCCTTCGACGCGGTGCTGCTGGGCATGGGCGAGGACGGCCACATCGCCTCGCTGATCCCCGGCATGCCAGGGCTGGCGCAAGCTCTGGATCTGCGGAGCGAGCAGCTCGTGGTGGACGTTCCAGCAGGGTTGGGATCACCGCCCGTGGCGCGGATCAGCCTGACGCTGGCGGCGTTGTCGCAGGCGCGGCTGATCCTGCTCTTGATCGCGGGCGAGACGAAGCGCCAGGTTGTCGAGCAGGCGCAGGCGGGTGGCGATCTGCCGGTCGCGGTGCTGCTGGCTCAGGACCGGGCGCCGGTGCGGATCTTGTGGTCGCCGAGACATGAAGAACGCCGCTCCGGCGACGTGAAGGCCGACATCAAACAGGCGCGAGGTTCGTGATCATGCATCCGGTCGTCGAAGAGGTGACAAACCGCATCGTCGAGCGCAGCCGCGACCTGCGCGACGACTACCTGGGGCGCATGGAGGCGGCCATCGCCCAGGGACGCGCGCGGGGCAAGCTGTCCTGCGCCAACTGGGCCCACGCCTTCGCCGCCTCGCCCGGAAGCGACAAGGTCCGGATGCGAGATCCCAACGCGCCGAACGTGGCGATCGTCTCGGCCTACAACGACATGCTCTCGGCGCATCAGCCGTTCGAGCGCTACCCCGACCTGATCCGCGCCGCGGCGCATGAGGCGGGCGCGACAGCGCAGTTCGCCGGCGGGGTGCCGGCCATGTGCGACGGCGTCACCCAGGGGCGGCCGGGGATGGAGCTGTCGCTGTTCTCCCGCGACGTGATCGCCATGTCGACGGCGGTGGCGCTGACCCACGATGCGTTCGACGCGGCGCTGATGTTGGGGGTCTGCGACAAGATCGTGCCGGGGCTGACCATCGGGGCGCTGTCGTTCGGGCACCTGCCGGTGATCTTCGTCCCGGCTGGGCCGATGACCTCAGGCCTCTCCAACGCCGAGAAGGCGCGGGTGCGCGGGCTCTACGCCCAGGGCAAGGCGACGCGCGAGGAGCTGCTGGACTCCGAGATGAAGTCCTACCACGGACCCGGAACCTGCACCTTCTACGGCACCGCCAACTCCAACCAGATGATCATGGAGATGATGGGCCTGCACCTGCCGGGCGCAGCGTTCGTCACGCCGAACACGCCGTTGCGCGACGCCCTGACGGCGGCGGCGCCCCGGCGGGCTGTGGAGATCGCCCACGGGACCAACGACTACACGCCGATGTCGGCGGTGGTGGGGGCCAAGAGCATCGTCAACGCCATGGCTGGCCTGCTGGCGACCGGCGGGTCGACCAACCACACCCTGCACCTGGTGGCGATGGCGCGGGCGGCCGGCGTGCGGATCAACTGGCAGGACTTCGACGACCTCAGCCGCGTGACGCCGCTGATCGCCAAGGTCTATCCGAACGGCAGCGAGGACGTGAACGCCTTCCATGCGGCGGGCGGGATGGCGTTCGTGGTGCGCCAGCTTCTGGATGCGGGCTTGGCGCACGACGACGTCTCGACAGTGGCGGGACACGGTCTGCGGCGCTATCAGGCCGAGCCGTTCCTGGACGACGGGCGGTTGGTTTGGCGTGAGGGGACGAGCGTGAGCCTGAACAGGGACCTGCTGCGGCCGGTCGACGACCCGTTCCAGAGCGAGGGCGGCATGCGACTCTTGACCGGGGGCCTGGGCCGCGCGGTGATCAAGACATCAGCGGTGAAGGACGAGCACCTGATCATCGAAGCGCCGGCCATTGTGTTCGAGGATCAAGAGGCTCTGCTGGCGGCGCACGCCCGCGGCGAGCTGAACCGCGACTTCGTCGCCGTGGTGCGGTTCCAGGGCCCGAAGGCCAACGGCATGCCGGAGTTGCACAGCCTGACGCCTGTCTTGGGCGTGCTCCTCGACAAGGGATTCAAGGTGGCGCTGGTCACTGACGGGCGCATGTCGGGCGCGTCCGGAAAGGTGCCGGCGGCGATCCACGTGACGCCCGAGGCCGCTGACGGCGGGGCGCTGGCCTATGTGCGCGACGGCGACATGATCCTTCTGAACGCCCACGCCGGCGTGCTGGAGATCAAGGTGGAGGCCTCGGAGCTCCACGCCCGACAGGCGGCGACAGCGCCGCCGTCCGGGCCCGGCTACGGCCGCGAGATGTTCGCCTGGATGCGGCGCAGCGCCGATGCGGCGGAAGCCGGCGCCTCGGTGCTGTTCGAGGCCGCCGCGTGAAGGGCGCGATGCGCGGCCTGGTCGGCGACGTGGGCGGCACCAATGCGCGCTTCGCCCTGGTCGACCAGGAAGGCCACATCCGCTTTCCCCGCATCTTCCCGGCGAAGGAATACGCCTCGCTGACCGACATCATCGCCGAGTACCTGGAGACCACCGCCGGACGGAAGCGGCCGCCGCGCGCGGCGATCGCGGTGGCCGGTCCTGTGGTCGACGGCGAGATCGAGTTCACCAACCTGCACTGGCGGCTTTCGGAGGTCGACCTGGTGGCGGCCTTCGAGTTCGAGGAGGTCAGCCTCATCAACGACTTCGCCGCCCAGGCGCTCGCCGCCCCGCGGATGGGCGTCGACGACCTGCGGGTGATCGGACCGAAGCTGCGCGGATCCGAAGGTTGCCCGATGGTGGTGATGGGCGCCGGCACCGGGTTCGGCGTCGCCGGCCTGGCGCGCTCCTCACGAGGCGACGTTGCGCTGGCGACCGAAGGCGGGCACGCCGGCTTCTCCCCCTACGACGACCTGGAGGTCGAAGTCTGGCGCAGGCTGAAGGCCAAGCACGGCCGGGTGTCGAACGAACGGTTGCTGTCGGGCCAGGGTCTGTTCGACCTGCATGTGGCGATGCGCGACATGGAAGGCGTGAACAGCGAGGCGACCGACGAGAAGAAGGTGTTCGAGATGGCTCAGGCCGGCGACCGGCTGGCGCTGGCGACGCTCGAGCGGTTCTGCGCGATCATGGGGTCGGTGGCCGGCGACCTGGCGCTGACCTATGGCGCGCGCGGCGGGGTCTACATCAGCGGCGGCATCGCACCTCGCATGCCGGAGCAACTGGCGGCCGGCGCGTTCCGGGCGCGGTTCGAAGACAAGGGGCGGCTGTCGGACTACGTCAGCGCCATTCCCACCTCGCTGATCCTGCATCCCTACCCGGCCCTGGTCGGCGCGGCGCGCGAGCTGGCGCAGCTGGAGAGCGTACGCATATGACCATCGACGAGATCATGCGGCTGGCGCCGGTCATTCCGGTGCTGATCATCGAGGACGAGGCCGACGCCGTGCCGCTGGGCCGCGCCCTGGTGGCCGGCGGCCTGCCGGTGCTGGAAGTCACCCTGCGCACGCCGGCGGGCCTGGCCTGCATCCGCCGCATGGCCGCCGAGGTCGAAGGCG
>NZ_JAUXZW010000172.1 GCF_030693805.1 Phenylobacterium sp. | reverse complement strand
GGCCACGCCCACAGCGCCGCCGAGGAAAGTGGCGTCATATGCATACAGGATGCAGGAGCCAGATATCACGACATTGTTGGCCGCTGCCGTGAATACATTGGTCGTGCCCGCAGTGTTGACGGCGGTGTAACCGGCGCGCCGGATGTCGGCCGACATGATGTTGACAATTTCCCGCACATTCTGGTTGAAGCGGCTGACGCGCAGGCTATCTGTGGCACCGCGCGACCCACTCAAGTAGATAACCAGTGAACTGGCGAGTACCAGCAGACCCACTGTGATGCCAATCATCAACTCCAGCAGGGAGACGCCGCGCTGTCGGCGCAGGGTGGGCGTTAGACGCATGTTGCGTACCCCGCAATGGTGCCGCCGGGCGAACAGACACTGACCCGACCAGTGGTGCTCACATCTACCCGCAGAGTTTTGTTCATCGGTGAGGTCACCGTCACCGAACTCCCGCCGCCAACCGTGGCCACACCTCTGAACGAGAAGGTGTACAGGTTTGCCGTTGTGGCCACGCTGCATCCACCGCACTCGGTCGCAGTGACCATGTAGGGTGCACTGTTCGCACCTTGCACCAGTACGCAGGTGGAAGCATCGGTGCAAGCTGTCGTAGTGTTGGACAAGCCAACAAACCAAGCCGAGGGAGCCCCCGCGCTGACGGTGGCTGAGACGACCTTTGGGGTATTGCTGGCGGCCCGTTTCATGGCTTCTGATCGTGACAGACGCAGCACATCGGCAATCGATTCGGTTTGGTTTTTCAGCTTGCGCGTATCGATCATGTCACGCATGCTGGGCATGGCTGCTGCTGCCAAAATGCCCAAAACAGCGACGGTGACCAGCACCTCGATCATCGATATGCCCATGGTGTAACGCTTGTTCATGGCAGCACCTGATTTACTTGGGCCAGCAAGCTGTCGAACTGGGCGTGCGGGTGATGCTTGAACCGTTGTGTACCACCACTAATGATGTGCACGTGGTGTCTGTGTAGGTGGGTGTGGCGGTCAAGGTATAACCCGTGGCACTGGTTGCGGAGACGGCCAAGGTGAAATGGCCCCCCTGGCTGGTGCATGTACCAGAAGATGGGCAAGCGCCAACAAGTGATGCCGTCGCGTTTGCGTATGTGGCGTTGCTGACCCTGAACTTTTCTTGCGCAACTTCAGCGGCTCCGATCAAGGCGCGACCATCATCCCGTTTGCCTTTGCGCACGTATTCGGCGAACGAGGGATAGGCGATCGAGGCCAG
>NZ_JAUXZW010000171.1 GCF_030693805.1 Phenylobacterium sp. | reverse complement strand
TGCCACGCCCTGGCACTGTTCTCAGCCAGCCAGATACCCGCCAGTTTGGCCGTGGTGCGCACAGCACTGCAACGTGCGGCCCAAAGCCCCATGCCCGCGCCGGTTGACCACCCCCCCACTACCGTCAACACCGAAGCCGGGCTTACTTCCCTGCGCCACACGCTGGTCGGCTTGGCTGCGCAGGGCTTGCCAGCCTTTGCCACCGCAGGCGCACTGCTGGGCCTTGTGCGCGAGGGTCATTTGCTGCCCAACGACAAAGACCTGGACGTGGTGCTGCCTGTGCAGCACCTGCCCGCCGCCATCGACGCCATGCCCGCATTGGGCTGGAAGCCCGCCTGGACGGTGGTCAAGGCCACAAACTTTCGCAGCTACGTACACACACAACATGCCATCACGCTGGACCTGTTTGGCTACGAATTTGACGCGGCCAACGCCTGCGTGTGGGGTGGCTGGTGGCCTGTGGGGTTGCCGCGGGAGCGCGGCCGCCTGCTCAAGTTCAAACCTATAGAACTGTTGCTGGCTCAACACCCCTGGGGCGAGCACTGGGAAGTCCGTGACCCCGAAAACCTGCTGGCGCAACTGTATGGCTCATACTGGCGCACACCCGATGCAGAATTTGACAGCACCGTTGAAATTCCAGCCCTGGTGGCCCACAACGACTACACCTGCACCTGGGCCGCCTTACGCCTGCTAGAAGCGTGGGTGCAGGGCAATGCCAGCCTGACCGCCCGCCGCTTGCGCACCCTGGCGCGCCTTGACGAAACGGACCCAGTTGTGCACGCCTTTGCTTCACCCTATGCCCACCCGCTGCCATGCTGATACCGCCCACCTACAACCCACCCAGCGTCACCCCGCCAGACCAGCCACGGAAGACCGGCTTGGTGGGCGGCACCATCGGTGCGTTCGATCTGTTCCACGTAGGGCACCTGCGCTTTTTGGCGGCTGCCCGCCAGCACTGCACCCACCTGAAAGTGGGTGTGGGCTCTGACCGCCTGCTGCCACTCAGCAAAGGCCGCGCGCCTGTGTGCAGCGAATCCCATCGCATGGAAATACTGCGGGGTTTGCGTTGTGTGGATGAAGTCTGCGTGTTTGATGTGGGGCTGGACCGAACCGATGCAGCCGCTCGGTGGTTGGCAGATTGGGGCGTGAGCACCGTGTTTGTAAGCAGAGACTGGATCAACACCCCGCGCTGGCAGCACCTGATGCCCATGCTTGCGCACCAGGGCATTGCTTGCCACGCACTGCCCTACACACAGGGCATTTCAACCACTGCCTTGCGCCAGCAACTGACCCAAGGGGGCCAGAAGGCCCAGCAAGACACTTCGCTAGCCGATGTGGTCAGCCCGGGTCGCGTCAAAATGGTGTGAAACGCCAGCAATGGCGAGCAATGCAGAGATGGTTTTTGAGGTTTTGTTGATTTAATTTATAGCTGTTTTCGCTTTTCAGTAAAGCGATATGACTCAATTTATCTGTATTTT
>NZ_JAUXZW010000154.1 GCF_030693805.1 Phenylobacterium sp. | reverse complement strand
AGCTAGAGCCGCGCTGGATGGACCTATTTCTGTCCCGGAACGCTTAGCACGACCGCACCCTATCATTGCTGGTTGGATTGCAGAACACGAGCGACAGCGACGTGATGCCAAACGCGAACACCATATCTTCGGCCCCATCTTCACTGAGTGGACCGACACTGATCATCGTCGTCATCGCATTCTCGATGCCCTCTTTAAGGCGGCCATGCGACAGGAGCTAAGAGCCGAGACAGGCGAGCGTGGCAAAACGTATTTCAGCTCGGGACAGGATCAAATCGAGTTCAAGCTCCGCGAAAAACAGAAACAGGTTCGCAGACCAAAAACAAAAAGCGAGATGCGATGGTCGCTGCCGGGCGAACGCAATTGGACGCAGGTGCTCGAGCCCACCGGAATCCTTGTTTTCAAGATCGACAGCTATTTGGGTGACAGCGCAATTCGAAGTGAATGGATAGAAACACCCGACGCGCCGCTTGAGAAACTGCTCCAGGAAATCGTCTGTTCGCTCATCCTCGCTGCGTCAGCGCTCGCAAAATTGCGCAATGAACGCGAGGAGGCCGAACGCAGGCGGCTTGAATCGGAGCATCGCCCCCAAATCGAGCGTGAGCGTCGCCAAAGGGAACACAATCAGTGGCGCCGCTTTATAGACCTCGCTCACAGATGGGAAGAGGCAACAACAGCTCAGTGTTTCCTTGAAGAGCTGAAGGCCCACGAGTCCCATCTGACCCAAATAGTGTGTGGGCGGTCAATTGCCGAATGGTTTGATTGGGCACAGGATCAGATCCGCAATCGTAATCCGATGAATGGTGGGGTTGAAGGCATTTTCAAAGACGTTGACGGGTGACACCGTGGACCTATCGAGATTAATGCGAACTCCGAAGACCCGGATCTGGACCAGCCTTTGGATGGGCAACCTCGCATCGGCGGCTCAGTTCTTGCCCATCACAGCGAGGTCGCACCTTCGACGCAATGCGGATGGCGCCGCAGATACCGTTCATCACTCTGGCGCGGTCGCGCCGCTTCGTCTGTTCGGCGTGCGGCTCGCGAGACGTTCACCCGATTGGCCGTCGTATCGGGCCGACAAGTGTTAATGCGACGTTCGGGCACGCCGGAATGGATGCGAAAGGATCACTTTGCGGAAATTCTTCAGCAAAGATTCTGAATTATATGTCAGCGGGGTGGGATATTCGGGCGGGATGGGTCCCGCTACAGGTGCACTTCGTCGCCCCGCCCAACCGTCAAATTGAAACGGCAAATTCCTTCAAGGCGGTCGCATGCCATCCATTAGAAGATCATTGTTTAATGTTCTCGCCTGTCTGCAGCTCACCAATTTCTCAGCAGGTCCCGCGGTAGCGCAGCAGCCGGAAATCTCAAAATATGGCGCTTGGGAAATCCAGTGCGCGGCGTCGACATCGAATGTCAAGGCATGCGCTTTGGTCCAAAAGGCGGCCTCGGAGGAACAGCAGAACGTCGGCATAATGGCGGCTGTCAGAAAAGCGCCAGGCATCGCCAACGGAGTGATCCAATTTTTCGCGCCGCCGAAAACTTTCTTGCTGGAGG
>NZ_JAUXZW010000153.1 GCF_030693805.1 Phenylobacterium sp. | reverse complement strand
GATTGTCGTCGGCACCGGAATCTATCTCGCGCAGACCCTCGGAGTCGAAGGTTTCGGCGTCTGGGTGTTTGCGACTTCGCTCGTAGCACCACTGCTCATGGTCGTGGATGGCGGAACCGAAGCCTGGGGCATACGCGAAGTCAGCACCCATCCCGAGCGCCTGCGGCGCAGCTTGATCGAAATCGTCGCGCTGCGGATGATCCTCGCGATAGGGGCGTCCATCGTTCTGGGTCTGGCCATCGCGCTAGCCAGACCCGCTCAACAGTGGGCGCTCGCCTGGGGGGCGGTGTCGTTGCTCGGCCTCACCCTCAACACGACCTGGGCGCATCGCGGCCTGGAGTCGGCGGCGCCCGCGGTGACCGTCTTGCTTCAGCGCCTCCTCGGCTTAGGACTGATCCTGTTGTTCGTGCGCTCACCTGAGCATGCCGCCCGAGTAACGTTTTGGCAGGGCGTGTCGGAGACGCTCGCCGCGGTCGTCCTGCTTGGCCTGCTGGCGCCAAAAGCCGGCGCCGGACCGCACAGCGCACTCCCGCGGTTCCAGCCATTCACTGTCCTGCGAGAAGCTTGGCCACTGGGCCTCTCCCGTGTCATCCGGATGCTGCCGCTAACGTTCACCACGATCTTGTTGGAATACACGTGGTCCGCCGCCGCCGTTGGCGCGTTCGGCGCCGCACTCCGCATCGCCGTCCTGATCGTGATCATCAGCAGTACGTTCGGGATGGCCACATTCCCGACGTTGGCGCGCGCCGCAACGCTTGGGGAGAACTCGGAGGCGCGCGTTACGGCGGCGATCTTCCGCCTGTTAGCGGCCGTCGTCGCGCCAGTTGCGCTGGGCGGCATTGTCCTGGCCGGGCCATTCATCTCATTGTTGCTAACGGACAAGTTCGCCACGGCCGCCGCTGCGCTGCAGGTCCTGCTGGCCGGCTTCCTCTTGATGTCCATCTCAGACTTGGCGCGTGGCGTGCTGCAGGCCCGACACCAGCAGCGCCGAGACCTCAGGCGCGTGATCGCGGCGTCGTTGGCCGCCGCGGCGGCTGCGGCGGCGCTGACGCCCGCCTATGGGGCGGTCGGCGCAGCGGCCGCGACGCTCTTGGGTGAGGCGGTGGTTCTTGGCTTCGCCGCCCACGCGGTATGGGGCGGAGGCTTCATCGTCATACTGATGCGGCTCATAGGCTATCCCGTGCTAGCGGCCGTCGTCATGACGGCGCCGGTGGCGCTGCTCGATGGGCAACCGCTGGCGGTGAGGGTGCTGGCAGGCGCCGCCGCCTACGCGGCGACGATGTGGCCGCGTAGGCGGCGGCTAATCGCTGACCTTCGCACGCTGGAGCGACCGGGTAGGGGTTGATTTAGCGCTCTGATGAGGCCGCCCCATGGCATCTCCAGACGTCGAAGTCTCCAGAACTGGAGACGAGCTCATAATTTGACAGGAACGTGGCGCGG
>NZ_JAUXZW010000120.1 GCF_030693805.1 Phenylobacterium sp. | reverse complement strand
CAGCGCGAAGCCGACCGCGCCGAGGCCCTGGCCCAGGC
Source organism: Phenylobacterium sp. (assembly GCF_030693805.1). Taxonomy (GTDB): domain Bacteria; phylum Pseudomonadota; class Alphaproteobacteria; order Caulobacterales; family Caulobacteraceae; genus Phenylobacterium. Next base: position 18,068 of record NZ_JAUXZW010000120.1, on the reverse strand, counting down.
CGCCGCCGCCCCGGCGCCCGAACCTGTGGTCGAGGAGCCGGCCGCTGAAGAGCCCGCAGCCGCGGAAGCCGCGCCCGAAGCGGCCGCTGAGGACGCAGCCCCGGCCGAGGCCGCCGCCGAAGTCGCCGCCCCTGCTGAAGAAGTCGCGCCTGCCGAGGAAGCCGCGCCTGTCGAGGCCGCCGCCGAGGAAGCGCCCGCCGCCGAGGCTCCGGCCGAAGAGGCGCCTGCCGCCGAAGCCGCCGCCGAAGAAGAGCCCAAGGCTTAAGGGCTCCGCTTGTCTGAACGGCTGATCCTCGTTGCGCGTGTTGGCGGCGCCGTCGGCGTGCGCGGCGAGGTTCGCCTTTCGACCTTCACCGAGGACCCGCTGTCGGTCGCGGCCTACCGCGACCTGCGGCGCGAAGACGGCTCGCCCGGCCTGACGATCACCACCGCCCGCGTCGCCAAGGGCGGCGCGGTGGTGCGGGCCAAGGAAGTCACCACCCGCGACCAGGCCGAGGCCTTGCGCGGCCTGCAGCTCTACGTGCCCCGCGACCTGTTGCCCCCGCCGGACGAAGACGAGTTCTACGCCGCCGACATGGTCGGTCTGAGGGTCGAGACCCAGGCCGGCGAACTGCTTGGGCTGGTCAAGTCGGTGCAGGATTTCGGCGCCGGCGACCTGGTCGAGGTCCAGCCGACATACGGGGCGAGCTGGTGGCTCCCGTTCACCCGTGAAGCCGTGCCCGAGGTCAGCCTCGCTGAGGGTCGGCTGATTTGCGTCCCGCCGGTCGAAGCCGACGAGGACGACGCCTAGGCCGGCTTCGGCGCGCGGATGCGGATCAGGCCTTCCTGGGCCAGTGAGGCGACCAGCACCCCGTCCTCGCGATACAGGCCGCCGAACGCGAACCCGCGGCCTTCGCCGGCGCGCGGGCTTCCCACCGTGAACAGGTGCCACTGATTGAAGTCGGTCGGCTGATGAAACCACACGGCGTGATCCAGGCTCGCGCCCTGCATGCCGGGCGTCGTCCAGGTGACCCCGTGCAGCCGCATCGCCGCTGACATGACCGCCCAGTCCGACGCATAGGCGAGCGCCGCCTGGTGCAGCCTGGGATCCTCGCCGATCGGCTCGCGCGCCCGCATCCAGGCCTGAAGCATCGGCGGCTCATCGCCGGGTGGGTCGAAGGCGCCTTCCGTGAAGCGGATGTCGAGCGCGCCCTGCATGCCGACGCTCGACTTCGCCCGGTCGGGAAGCGTGGCCGGCGCCGGCGCCGGGGGCATGGGATCCTGGTGCTCCAGGCCGCGCTCGGGCGACTGGTAGGAGCACATCATGGTGAAGATCACCGCGCCGTTCTGCCGGCCGGTGACGCTGCGGGTGGCGAAGCTGCCGCCGTCGCGCACGCGCTCCACCGTGAAATCCAGCGGCAGGGCGGGATCGCCGCCGCGCACGTAGTAGCAATGAAGCGAATGGCACAGCCACCCGTCGATCGTCGTGTTGGCCGCCAACAGGGCCTGAGACACCACCTGGCCGCCATAGACGCGGGCCGGTCCGCCTTCCAGGCTGATGCCGCGGAAGGCGTCATCGCCGAGAGGCTCGAGGGCGAAGGTTTCGAGCAGGGTGTTTTTCAGGATCATGGCGACGTTCGATCAGGCCCCGGGCCGAAAACGTCAAGTCTGAAGCGCGCGCAGCGTCCAGCCGACGCGGCTGCTCTTGACGCGCGCGCCTCGGGCGAGGCTTGAACGGGGCCATGTCGTTCGACGCCACCGTCCTGACCATGTTCCCCGAGGCCTTTCCAGGTCCGCTCGGCGTTTCGCTGATCGGCACGGCCTGGCGTGAGGCGGGCCTGTGGACCCTGGAAACGGTGGACATCCGCGGTTTTTCCAAGGATAAGCGCGGCTTCCTGGACGACACCCCCGCGGGTGGTGGTCCCGGGCAGGTGCTGCGAGCGGACGTCATCGCCGCCGCGCTGGACAGCGTGGAGCGGCGGGGGCGGCCGCTTTTGTACATGAGCGCACGCGGTCGGCCCCTGTCGCAGGAAAGGGTCGCCCAGTGGGCTGCAGGTCCCGGGGTCATCGTCCTGTGCGGACGGTTCGAAGGGGTGGACCAGCGGGTGCTCGACGCCCGCGGGTTCGAGGAGGTCGCGGTCGGCGACGCGGTGCTCGCCGGCGGCGAGGCGGCGGCGATGGTGGCGATCGAGGCGTGCGTACGGCTGGCGCCGGGTGTGTTGGGCCAGCCGGAGAGTTTGAAGGAAGAGAGCTTCGAGGACGGGCTCCTCGAGCATCCGCAGTACACCAGGCCGCGGACGTTCGAAGGGCTCGACATCCCCGAGGTGCTGCTCAGCGGTCATCACGCCCAAGTGGCGTCGTGGCGGCGGATGCAGCGCGAACGAACCACGCGGGAGCGTCGGCCGGATCTCTGGGCGGCGCATCTCGCCAATCAACAGCCAAAGGGCGGATGAAGCCCAAAAGACCTGAAGGACGACGACGATGAACGTGATCCAGACGCTTGAGCGCGAAGAAGAAGATCGCCTGAAGGCGCAGCGCTCCACCCCCGAATTCCAGCCGGGCGACACCGTCCGCGTCAACGTGAAGATCAAGGAAGGCGAGCGCGAGCGCGTCCAGGCCTATGAAGGCGTCTGCATCGCCCGCGCCGGCTCCGGCATCAACGAGAGCTTCACCGTGCGCAAGATCTCGTTCGGCGAAGGCGTCGAGCGGGTGTTCCCGGTGCTCTCGCCGATGATCGAGTCCATCGAAGTGAAGCGCCGCGGCGTCGTGCGGCGCGCCAAGCTCTATTACCTGCGCGATCGTCGCGGGAAGTCGGCCCGGATCGCCGAGCGTTCGATGAGCGCCAAGCCGGTCGCCGCGGCGACTGCGGAAACCACCGAAAGCTGAGTTCGTCTCCGCGCACCCCGGCGAAAGCCGGGGCCTGGGCGCGGTCTGCAGAGTGCGCATGGATAGCCTGCTTGGATGCCGACCTTCGTCGGGACGAGCGGGCTTTTCTGTGTTCAGGCGCCCCGTCTCGGACTTGCCGGAAACGCCTCCGCAGGCCTACATGCCGGCCATGGCCGGAAAGACGCTCTACGACAAGATCTGGGACGCTCACGTCGTCGCCCATGCCGATGGGGACGAAGAGGTCTTCTATATCGACCTGCACCTGATCCACGAGGTGACGACGCCGCAGGCCTTCGCCGGCCTTCGCGCCGCCAACCGCCCCGTGCGCAGGCCCGACCGCACGCTGGCGGTGGCGGACCACAACATCCCCACGGAGGGCCAGGACCTGGGCGTCGACGCCGTGGCCGACGCAGAGGCGCGCCTGCAGTTGCAGACGCTGGGCCGCAACGTCGAGGAGTTCGGCATCGAGTTCTTCCCGATGGGCGACATCCGCAACGGCATCGTCCACGTGGTGGGTCCCGAGCAGGGCCGCACCCAGCCCGGCATGACCATCGTCTGCGGCGACAGCCACACCTCCACCCACGGCGCGTTCGGCGCTCTTGCGCAGGGCATCGGCACGTCCGAGGTCGAGCACGTGCTGGCCACCCAGACCTTGCGCCAGAAGAAGTCGAAGAACTTCCGCGTCAACATCGAGGGGACGCCCGCGCCCGGCGTCGGCGCCAAGGACTTCGCGCTCGCGGTGATCAGCACCATCGGCACAGCCGGCGGCACCGGCTTCGTCATCGAATACGCCGGCGAGGCGGTCCGCGCCCTGTCGATGGAAGGCCGCATGACGCTGTGCAACCTGACCATCGAGGCCGGCGCGCGCGCAGGCCTGGTGGCGGCCGACCAGACTACCTTCGATTACCTGATGGGCCGCCCAGCGGCGCCCAAGGGCGGCGCCTGGGAAATGGCGCTGTCCTACTGGAAGACCTTCCGCTCCGACGACGACGCGGTGTTCGACCGCGAGATCACCATCGACGCGGCCCAGATCGCGCCGCTGGTCACCTGGGGCACCAGCCCCGAGGACGTGGTGCCGGTGACCGGGAACGTCCCCGATCCGGCCAGCTATCCGCACGCCGACAAGCGCGCCTCCGCGGCCCGCTCGCTGGAATACATGGGCCTCGTCGCCGGCCAGCCGATCAGCGAGGCGAAGATCGACCGGGTGTTCATCGGCTCGTGCACCAACAGCCGCATCGAGGATCTGCGCGCCGCCGCCGTGGTGGTGCAGACGGCGCTGGACCGTGGCCTGCGCGTCGCCGACCACGTCAACGCCATGGTGGTGCCGGGCTCCGGCCTGGTGAAAGCCCAGGCCGAGGACGAGGGCCTGGACGAGGTGTTCCGGGCCGCCGGCTTCGACTGGCGCGAGCCCGGCTGCTCGATGTGCCTGGGCATGAATCCCGACCAGCTCGAGCCCGGCGAACGCTGCGCCTCGACCTCGAACCGCAACTTCGAGGGCCGCCAGGGTCGCGGCGGCCGCACCCACCTGATGAGCCCGCCGATGGCCGCCGCCGCGGCGATCGCCGGCCACATCGCCGACGTGCGCGACTTCCTCTAGGGGCCAGGGCGAACCATGGAAGCTTTCAACCACCTGGACGGGCGCATGGCGCCGCTGCCGATGGCCAACATCGACACCGACCAGATCATCCCGAAGCAGTTCCTCAAGACCGTCGACCGGGTCGGCCTGGGCGCCGGCCTGTTCTATGATCTGCGCTTCACGCCCGAGGGGCGCGAGCGGCCGGACTTCATCCTCAACCGTCCGGAGTACAAGGGCGCCTCGGTGCTGGTGGCCGGCGACAACTTCGGCTGCGGCTCGTCGCGCGAGCATGCGCCCTGGGCGCTGATGGACTTCGGCGTGCGCTGCGTGATCTCCACCAGCTTCGCGGACATCTTCTACAACAACTGCTTCCAGAACGGCCTGCTGCCGGTGGTGCTGAAACCCGAGGAGGTGCAGGCGCTGATGGACGAGGCCCAGGGCGGCAACCACCTGGTCACCGTCGACCTGGCCGAGCAGACGGTGGTCTCGCCGAGCGGCCTGCGCTTCCATTTCGACATCGATCCGGCGCGCAAGCACAAGATGCAGAACGGCCTGGACGCCATCGGCGAGACGCTGCAGGCGGCCAAGGACATCGACGTTTACGAGATGCGCCAGGCCATCTCGCAACCCTGGCTGGAGCGCGCATGACCCTGATCATCGCCGGCACCGTTCGCGTACCCCCGGAGAACGTCGAGTCCCTGCGCCCGCACATGGTGACCGTGCTGGCCTCGAACCGCGCCGAGGACGGCTGCGAGACGTTCGTCTTTTCGGAGGACGTTGGCGATCCCGGCCTGATCCACATCTTCGAGGTGTGGCGCGACCAGGCGGCGCTGTCCGCGCATGGCCAGAGCGAGCATCTGAAGGCCTGGCGCGCGGCCGGTGAAGCTTTGGGGGTTTCCGAGCGACGGCTGTCCCTCTACGAGGTCGCCTCGCAGCGACCACTCTGACGGGGCCACAGCCATGACCGACCTGCTTCTCCTGCCCGGCGACGGCATCGGACCGGAGGTGACCGAGCAGGTCCGTCGCGTCGCCTCCCGGCTCGCCAACGACCTGGCCATTGACGAGCGCGCGTTCGGCGGGTCGAGCTTCGATCAGTTCGGCGCCCCGCTCACCGACGAGACCCTGGCGCTGGCCAAGGCCTCAAAGGCAGTGCTGATGGGTGCGGTGGGAGGGCCCGCCTGGGCCGACGCCCCGCGGCATCTGCGCCCCGAGGCCGGCCTGCTGAACCTGCGCACCGGCATGGCGGTGTTCGCCAACCTGCGCCCGGCGATCTGCTTCGACGCGCTCGCCGACGCCTCGTCCCTGAAGCGGGAAGTGGTCCAGGGCCTGGACATCATGATCGTCCGTGAGCTGACGGGCGGGGTCTATTTCGGCCAGCCGCGCGGCATCGAGACCCTGGCCGACGGCCAGCGCCGCGGCGTCGACACCCAGGTCTACACGACCTCGGAGATCGGGCGCGTCAGTCGCGTGGCCTTCGAACTCGCTCGCGGACGCCGCAACAAGGTGACGTCCTGCGAGAAGTCCAACGTCATGGAGACCGGGCTGTTGTGGCGCGAGGTCGTCACCGCTCTGCACGCCAAGGAATATCCCGACGTGCAGCTGGAGCACATGCTGGCCGACAACGCCGCCATGCAGCTGGTGAAGAACCCCAAGCAGTTCGACGTCATCGTCACCGACAACCTGTTCGGCGACATCCTGTCGGACGAGGCGGCGCAACTGACCGGCGGCCTGGGCCTGTTGCCGTCGGCGTCGTTGGGCGCGCCAGGGACGCCGGGGCTGTTCGAGCCGATCCACGGTTCGGCCCCCGATATCACCGGCAAGGGCATAGCCAATCCGCTGGCGGCCATCCTGTCGTTCGAGATGGCGCTGCGCTGGTCGCTCGGCCGCGCCGATCTCGCCGACCGCCTGAAGGCCGCCGTCATGGGAGCGCTGGAGGACGGCGCGCGCACGCCGGACATCGGCGGGGCGCTGTCGACGGGCCAGATGGCCGACGCGGTGATCGCCAAACTCTGAACGAACTCCATCGCGTCGCGGTGGTTTGATGATGTTGCAGCGCGCAATTCACCCGCGCTGTGGCCTGGTGCGCCTTGCGCCAGGGCCTCAGGAGGAGTAACGGGACCCTCCCTCAAAAACAGGAGATACGTCTATGGGTTACCGGGTCGCCGTCGTAGGCGCCACGGGCAACGTGGGCCGCGAAATGCTGAACATCCTCGAGGAAGTGAACTTCCCCGTGGACAAGATTCACGCGATCGCCTCGCGGAAATCCATTGGCGTGCAAGTGTCCTTCGGCAATTCCAACATCGCCTGTGAAGACGTCGAACAGTTCGACTTCTCCACCGTCGACCTGGTGTTGATGTCCGTGAGCGGCTCTTTCTCCAAGCAGTGGGCGGCGAAGATCGGCGCGGCCGGCCCCATCGTCATCGACAATTCGTCGGCCTGGCGCATGGATCCCGACGTGCCGCTGATTGTCCCGGAAGTGAATCCCGACGACGTCGACTTCGCGCACAAGAAGAACATCATCGCCAACCCGAACTGCTCCACCGCCCAGCTGGTGGTGGCGTTGAAGCCGCTGCACGATCGCGCGCGCATCAAGCGGGTGGTGGTGGCGACCTACCAGTCGGTCTCCGGGGCCGGCAAGGAAGGCATGGACGAGCTCTGGGATCAGACCAAGGGCGTGTTCGTGCTCGGCCCGTCTGAGCCGAAGAAGTTCCCCAAGCAGATCGCGTTCAACGTCATCCCCTTCATCGGCGCCTTCAACGACGACGGCTACACCGACGAAGAAGCCAAGATGTGGAACGAGACGCACAAGATGATCGACCCGGCGATCAAGCTGACGGTCACCTGCGTGCGGGTGCCGGTCATGGTCGGCCACTCGGAAGCGGTGAACATCGAGTTCCACGACCCGATCGACGAGGACGAGGCCCGCGAACTGCTGCGCGAAAGCCCCGGGATCATCGTCATCGATAAGCGCGACGACAAAGGCTACATCACACCGAAGGAAGCCCAGGGCGAGTTCCCGGTCTTCATCAGCCGCATCCGCAACGATCCGACCGTCGAGCACGGCCTGAACCTGTGGGTGGTCGCCGACAATCTGCGCAAGGGCGCGGCGCTCAACGCCGTGCAGATCGCCCAGTTGCTCGACGAACGCGGCCTGATCCGGACCAAGGCCCTGGCGTAATGACAGCGCAATCGGCCGCCGGTTCCGAACAGCGCCTTGCGCTCGGAGCCGGCGCCGGTTGCTATGTCATCTGGGGGTTCATGCCCCTGTTGTTCCAGTTCATCGCCCGACAAGGCGGCGGCCCCTGGGAGATTCTCGCCCAGCGGACGGTCTGGGCGATCCCGCCGGCGGCGCTGTTCGTCGTGCTGGCGAACCAGCAATCCCAGTTCCTCGCTGTCGTGCGCCAGCCCAAGGTGCTGGGGCTGCTGGCGATCTCCGCCTGCCTGATCAGCCTCAACTGGGCGCTCTACATCACTGCGGTGAACACCGGCCGGGTGCTGGAGACCAGCCTCGGCTACTTCATCACGCCGCTATTCAACATCGCCGGCGGGGCGCTGCTGTTCCGTGAGCGCATGGACGGCTCGGCCAAGGTCGCCATCGGCCTGGCCGCCGCCGGCATCGCCTTGCAGACGGTGGCGATCGGCCAGCTCCCGATCATCTCCATCATCCTGGCGATGAGCTTCAGCACCTACGGCCTGGTGCGCAAGCAGGTGGCGGCCGACGCCCAGACCGGTTTGCTGATCGAGTGCCTGATGCTGGGGGCCTGCGGTCTCGCCTACGTCCTTTGGCTGGAACGGTCCGGCGGTGGACACTTCCTGGGCGACGCCGGGGTGACCGCGGCGTTCGTCTTCGCGGGGATCATCACCGCCGTGCCGCTGATGATGTTTTCGTGGTCGGCGCGGCGCATCCCGCTGTCGGCGATCGGGTTCCTGCAATTCATCACGCCGACCATCACCTTCTTCATGGGCGTGCTCCAGGGCGAGCCGTTCACCTGGCTGCGCGGCGTGTCGTTCGTGTTCATCTGGATTGGCGCCGGCGTGTTTCTGTGGGGCGCGTGGCGACGCAGCCGCCTGGCCGCCGCGGCGGCTCAGAGCGCCGCGTAGGCCGCCTCGATCAGCCGCTTGGGCCTCGCGTCGCCGACCAGGTCGGTGGACTGCTTGTTCATCACATAGGCCCCGCCGAGCCGCCGTTCCGGATCGGCGAAGACGCAGCTGCCGCCCCAGCCAGAATGGCCGAAGCTCTGCTCCGCCGGCCCCCAGGCCTTCAAAGGCGCATTGCGGAACACGCCGGCCGCCCAGCTCATCTCGAACGGCAGCACCAGGTCCTGGCCGCCGATCCGCTCGCGCGACAGTTCGCCGATCAGCGCCGGCGACAGGATCTGTTCGCCGTCCAGCCAGCCGTCGTCGGCCAGGGCCCCGAACAGCCGGGCCAACGCCAGAGCGGTCGCATGGCCGTTGGCCGAAGGCACCTCGATCCGCCGCCATTCCGCCTCCGGCCGTCCGCCGGGCTGTGACCAGGGCGACAGGAAAGCTGCACGCGTCGCGGCGTTGATCTCGCCGAAGTCGGGCAGGGCGCTCGGCCGCTGCACCTGGGCGACGCGGTCATGCTCGGCGTCGGGCAGGCCGATCCAGATATCCAGGCCGAAGGGCTCGGCGAGATCCTCGTGCAGTGCGCGACCCAGGGTGCGGCCGTCGACCCGGCGGAAGATCTCGCCCGCCAGATAGCCGTAGGTGAGCGGGTGATAGCCGCTGGCCGTGCCCGGCGGCCAGATCGGCGCCATGGCCGCCAGCCGGTCGCAGATCGCCTGCCAGTCGAACCACAGCGACGGCTCCATCGGCTCGACGAACCCGCACAGGCCCGCCTGATGCGACAGCGCCTGCTCGACGGTGATCGCCGCCTTCCCCGCCTGGGCGAATTCCGGCCAGACTTCGGCGACGGGCTGGTCGTAAGCGAGGCGGCGCTGGTCCACCAACCGCGCCATCATCAACGCCGCCAGCGCCTTGGTGGTCGAGAACAACGTCGCCAGGGTGTCGGCGCCGAACGGCCGCGTGCGGGCGCGATCCGCAAAGCCCGCATGCAGGTCGACCACAGTCTCGCCCTCGCGCACCAGGCTGAAACGGGCCCCCAGCTCGCGGCCTTCCGCGAAGTTGGCGGCGAAGGCGTCCTTCACCGCGCCAAATGATGGATGGGCGAAACCCAGGATCTCGACGTCGGCCACGCTCAAGTCACCGGACGGAAGGCGACGCCGCCGATCATGGCCGCGCCGTGGTCGATGGGCAGGCCGGCGTCGCGGGCGCGCTTCAGGGCGGCTTCCACGTTCGGGACGCGGATTTCCAGCCCGACTACGCCGTCGCCAGCTCCGCCGCGTGCTGGCACGAAGTCGATACGTCCATCAAGCACTTGGATCGTGGGACCGTTCGGGCCCGCGATCACCGGCAGCTCCAGCAGTTCCGACCACCGCGCCGCGACCGCCTCGGGGTTAGGGTGCTGCACGGCGACGGCGGCGATGCCCAGGGTGTCGCCGTTGCGCGCCGCCTTCCAGCCGTCGCCCGCAGGATGCCAGTGGCAGTCCGCGCTCAGCCAGTCCGCCGCGCCGCGCGCCTCGTCGATCGAGGTCAGCGTGCCGCCGAAGTCCTTCGGGTGGAACTGCACGGCCACATGGTCGTCGTACTCCAACAGCTCGATGACCCTGACGCCCTTCGCCTCCAGCCTCCGGCGATGGGCTTCGGCGTCCTCTGCCTGGAAGATCACCATGTAGCCGGCGTCGCCGCCGCGCTTGTCCATGAACCGCCGGCCCGGCGCGTCGTCGGCCGTCGGCTGGGCGACCTCGATGAAGTCCGAGCCCACCGGGAACACCGCATTGATCAGTCCCCAGGTGACCAGGCTGGGGTCGTTGAAGCCGACCTTCACGCCAAACATCTGCTCGAGTTGCCGGGAAACCTCGCCGAGGTCCCCAGCCATCAGGGCCACCTGGCGCAGCCGGTACTCACTCATCCGCGTTTCCTAGTCGCCGCCATCGGATCGGTCGGTTGCGTTTGGACGTAGCATCCAAGAAAGATGCCGCAAAGCGTAACGGGCCGGCGCCCGGATCATGGGAGCAGACGCGTATGGGCGAGACGGCCGACCACCTGAAGTATGAGGTGCGCGACAACGTCGCCCTGATCACCTTGACCCGGCCGGAGGCGCTGAACGCGCTGTCGCTGGACATGATCGACGGCATCCGCGCCGCGGTGAAGCGAGCCACCGCCGACGACGCCGTGTTCGCCCTGGTGTTCACTGGAGAGGGCCGAGGCTTCAGCGCCGGCATGGACATGGGCGTGCTGCAGAATTCGACGGGCGCAGCGGGCAATCCGCGCCCGCACTTCGAGGCCGGCGACGGCACGCCGGCGCTGTTCGGCTATCTGTTGGGTACGCCCAAGCCGGTGATCTGCGCAATCAACGGCGTGGCGGCCGGCGGCGGCTTCGTGCTGGCGATGATGTCCGACCTGCGCTTCGCCGCGGAGGAGGCGACCTTCATCACTGTGTTCTCCAAGCGCGGCCTGATCGCCGAACACGCGATGAGTTGGCTGCTGCCGCGCCAGATCGGAACCAGCCGCGCCCTCGATCTGCTGTGGAGCTCGCGCAAGGTCGACGCCCAGGAGGCGCTGCGCATCGGCCTCGTCGACCGCGTGGTTCCGGCCGCCGACCTGGTCCAGGCGGCCATCGATTACGTAGCGATGCTGAAGGCCAATGTCGCGCCGCGCGCCGTCGCCACCATCAAGACGATGGTCTACCGCCACTTGTCGATGGACTTCGTCGCCGCGTCCGAGGATTGCGAGCGGATCATGCGGGCGGCCCTGAAGCACCCTGACGCGGTCGAGGGCGGGGCCTCGTTCGTTGAGCGCCGTCCTCCCGCATTTGCCCCCGTCAGCGAAGGATTCCCCCAATGACCGCTTTCACCAAGCATCCGGAAGACGTGATCTACGGGGTCAAGGACGGCGTTGCGACCATCAGCATCAACCGCCCGCAGGCGCGCAACAGCCTGCGCTATGGCACTGCGTCGGCGATCTACGATGCGGCGCTAGAAGCGTCCAAGGACCCCAGCGTCCGCGTCGTCGTGCTGCGGGGCGAGGGCGCGGACTTCTGCGCCGGGGCCGACATCAAGCAGTACAATTCCGAAGCCAGCGGCCAACCGCAATACCTGGCCCAGGACCGTACCTACTTTCACCTGCCGGTGCTGCTGCACGAGATGGCGCCGGTGACCATCGCCGCCGTGCGCGGCGCGTGCGCCGGTGCGGGCTTCGGCTGGGCCTTGGGCTGCGACCTGCGTTTCGCCGACACGCGCGCGGCGTTCAACACGGCGTTCCTGGCGGTGGGCGCGGCCGGCGACATGGCCGGCCCCTGGACGCTGTCGCGGATCGTCGGCGCGGGCCGGGCGCGCGACCTCTACTTCTTCCCGCGCAAGTTCGGCGCCCAGGAGGCGCTGGATATGGGCATGGTCACTCGGGTGTTCGACGAGGCGTCTTTTGAGACCGAGCTGGACAAGCTCACCGCCCAACTCGCCAATTCCGCGCCGCTGGCGCTCAAGGCGCTGAAGGCCAACTTCCTCGACGCCGAGCGGATGGACATGCGCGCCTTCAGCCTGGCGGAGACCGAGCGTCACGCCCAGATCTTCCCGACCCGCGACCGCGCCGAAGCCTTCGCCGCCTTCGCCGAGAAGCGCCCGGCGAAATTCGAGGGGCGTTGATATCCCTTCCGCTCACCCGGGCTTTCGCCAGGGTGAGCGGAGTTGGATCAATAGCGGTAGTGGTCCGGCTTGAACGGGCCCTGGGGGGCCACGCCGATGTAGTCGGCCTGGTCCTTTGACAGGGTGGTCAGCTTCGCGCCCAGCTTGTCGAGGTGCAGCATCGCCACCTTCTCGTCGAGGTGCTTGGGCAGGGTGTAGACCTTGGTTTCGTAGTTCTTGCCGTTGGCCCACAGCTCGATCTGCGCCAGCGTCTGGTTGGTGAACGAGGCGCTCATCACGAAGCTCGGGTGGCCGGTGGCGTTGCCCAGGTTCACCAGGCGGCCTTCAGACAGCAGGATGATCTTCTTGCCGTCCGGGAATTCGACGTGGTGGACCTGATCCTTGATCTTGTCCCACTTGAAGTTCTTCAGGCCGGCGACCTGGATCTCGGAATCGAAGTGGCCGATGTTGGCGACGATGGCGTTGTTCTTCATTCGCCGCATGTGCTCGACGGTCAGCACGTCCTTGTTGCCGGTCGCGGTGACGAAGATGTCGGCCTTGTCGGCGACGTCTTCCATGGTCTGGACTTCATAACCTTCCATGGCCGCCTGCAGGGCGCAGATCGGGTCGATCTCGGTGACCACGACGCGAGCGCCGCCGTTGCGCAGGGACGCCGCCGAGCCCTTGCCCACGTCGCCATAGCCCAGCACCACCGCCACCTTGCCGGCGAGCATCACGTCGGTGCCGCGGCGGATGGCGTCGACCAGGCTCTCACGGCAGCCGTAGAGGTTGTCGAACTTGGACTTGGTGACGCTGTCGTTGACGTTGATCGCGGGGAACGGCAACTCGCCGCGCTCGGCCATCTGGTACAGGCGATGGACGCCGGTCGTGGTCTCTTCCGAGACGCCTTTGATCGAGTCGCGGATGCCGCTGTAGAAGCCGGGCTTGTCTTTCAGATAGCGCTTCATCACCGTGTAGAGCGCCTCTTCCTCCTCGTTGGTCGGCTTGCTGAGGAGGCTCGCGTCCTTCTCGGCCTTGGGGCCGAGCACGCACAGCAGCGTCGCGTCGCCGCCGTCGTCGAGGATCATGTTCGGATAGCCGCCGTCGGACCATTCGAAGATCTTGTGGGCGTACTCCCAGTACTCGATCAGGTTCTCGCCCTTGATCGCGAACACGGGCGTGCCGGCCGCGGCGATGGCGGCGGCGGCATGGTCCTGGGTCGAGAAGATGTTGCAGGAGGCCCAGCGCACCTCGGCGCCAAGCGCCTCCAGCGTCTGGATCAGCACTGCGGTCTGGATGGTCATGTGCAGGGAGCCGGCGATGCGGGCCCCCTTCAGGGGCTTGTCCTTGCCGAACTCGGCGCGCACCGCCATCAGGCCGGGCATCTCCGTCTCGGCGATGGCGATTTCCTTCTGGCCCCAATCGGCCAGGGCGATGTCCTTGACGACGTAGTCGGTCATGACGGGTCCTTGTCGGCGAATGTCTGGTGGCCGGCTCTATAGCCAGCCCGGTTGCCATGGGCAAGGAAACATATAAAGAAATCCTTATATGATTAGATAGACGCCGTCCTGCGCTCGAAAAAGGCGTCCTCGGCGACGGCCCGACGCCCGCGCGCGGCGCGACGCATTGCGTGCAGGCGCTCCGCCGGTGTAATCGCGCTTGAGCCCAAGGAGCCGTCATGAACGCCCACACCCGCATGGTCGACGCCGCCGAACCCCGCCACGACTGGACCGTGGTCGAGATCGAGGCGCTGTTCGAGCTGCCGTTCACCGAGCTCGTGTTCCGCGCGGCCGAGGTGCACCGGCGCTGGTTCGATCCCACGGAGCTGCAGCTTTCCCAGCTCCTCTCGATCAAGACCGGCGGCTGCGCGGAGAACTGCGGCTACTGCAGCCAGTCGGCGAGCTTCGATACCGGCCTCACGGCGACCAAGCTGATGGACACGACCGCGGTGATCGCCGCGGCGATGGAGGCCAAGGCCGGCGGGGCGCAGCGTTTCTGCATGGGCGCGGCTTGGCGCGACATCAAGGATCGCGACCTGCCGAAGGTCTGCGCGATGATCTCCGGGGTGAAGGCGCTGGGTCTGGAGACCTGCGCCACGCTGGGGATGATGACCGGCCCGCAGGCCAAGGCGCTCAAGGACGCCGGCCTCGACTACTACAACCACAACCTCGACACCGGCCCTGAGTACTACCCGAGCGTGGTCAGCACGCGAACCTATCAGGACCGTCTGGATACGCTGGCGCACGTGCGCGACGCGGGGCTCAACACCTGCTGCGGCGGCATCGTCGGCATGGGCGAGACGCGCCACGACCGCGCCGGCCTGCTGCAGGCCCTGGCGACCCTGCCCAAGCATCCAGACAGCCTGCCGGTGAACGACCTGATGCCGACCACCGGCACGCCGCTGGGCGGCAGCGATCCCGTGGATGGCCTGGAGTTCGTGCGGATGGTGGCGGTCGCCCGCCTGGTCTGCCCGAAAGCCGTGGTGCGTCTGTCGGCCGGGCGCGAACACATGAGCCGCGAGCTGCAGGCGCTGTGCTTCCTGGCCGGAGCGAATTCGATCTTCATCGGCGGCAAGCTGCTGACCACGGCCAACCCCGACCGCGACACCGATGCGGCGCTGCTGGCCGATCTCGGGATGAAGCCGATGGGCGCGGCCTCAGCGGTCCTCGTCGAAGCGGTCGGCGACTAGGGCGGCCAGCGCCGCCACCGCGGCGTCGGCCTCGGCGCCGCGCGCCTCGATGAGGATGCAGCAGCCAGGCCCGGCGGCCAGCATCATCAGGCCCATGATCGAGCGGGCGTCAGCGGCCTGTCCGTCTTTGGACACCGTGACTTCGGCGTCGAAACCGGCGGCGGTGCGGACGAACTTCGCCGAGGCGCGGGCGTGCAGCCCCCGCTCATTGACGATCTCGACCTCCCTGACGACGCTTTCGCTCATTTCTCTCCGGCGAGCACGTACGAGGCGACCGAGATGTACTTGCGTCCGGCCTCCTGCGCACACGCTACGCAATCTTCGAGCGGCTGGCGATTGCGCACGCTGGCCAATTTTATCAGCATCGGGAGATTCAGACCGGCGATGACCTCCGCCTTGGTCTGTTCCATCACCGAGATCGCCAGGTTCGACGGCGTGCCGCCGAACATGTCGGTGAGCAGGATCACCCCGCCGCCGCCGTCGACCCGGCTGCAGGCCTCGAGAATGTCCTGACGGCGCCGTTCCATGTCGTCCTCGGGGCCGATGCAGATCGCCTCCACGGCGGCTTGGGGCCCCACGACATGCTCCATGGCGAAGATGAATTCCTCCGCCAGGCGCCCGTGGGTGACGATGACCAGGCCGATCATCCCGCGAGGCTCACGTCCGCCGTCCCCGACCGAGCAGTGCGGCGTCGGAGGAAAGAGCTGCCTTGAGTCGTCATTCGCCATTTTCGACGCCACATGCGGTCTTGGCCCTGACTCTGCGTGCGCCCCGCCCGCATCGCGTCGCACAGGGGGAGCCCGAAGAATTCGCCCCCACTCTGAGACAACATGGATAACACTCTACTGACGCGGTAGGGGGCGCGCCGGAAAGCCACAGGCCCCCAACACCACACGAAGGCAAGGGGAATTGCGCCTGTCCATCGCCGCCTTGATCTACAGAGTCAAACGCCCTCAACCCTGAATTTCATCCCGCGCAGCGCAATCAACTCAGGCGACATATGATCAGGGTCGCAGCGCCTGTGCATGCGCCAGGGCGAGGCGGAGTCGGAGCGGCGCGGAGGCCTCGTAGGGCGACAACAGGAACGCCGGTATCTGGATGCCCTCGCGCTCCACCCAGTGCGGCTCGGGCAATCGCTCCGGCGTTCCGAACTGAACGACCAGTGCGACCTCGCAGAACGTCAGCGCGGCGAGGCGCACCACATCCAGACCTCGCGCCTCGATCAACCCCTGCAGGGTGGGCGGCGCGCAGCCGTAGAGTCTGGCTCCCGACGCCCAGAGCTCGACCCGGTCGTCGGCGCAGAGCCGGAACCCAGCGTCGATCGCCCGTAAGGCCAGGTCGCTCTTGCCCTCGCCGGATGCGCCTTCGATCAGGGCGCCGCGCCAGGCGCCGCCGATCCTGGCCGCGATCAGGCCGCCGTGGACGATCATGACCGGGCTTGCGGCAGCGAGACCACGAAGCGCGCGCCGGCGACCTCGCCATCCGGCCCGGTGCGGTTTTCGGCGCGGATGATCCCGCCGTGCGCCTCGGTGATCTGGCGGGCGATCGACAGGCCGAGACCTGAGTTGCCGCCGAACGCCGCGCCCTTCGGCCTGGAGGTGTAAAAGCGCTGGAACACCGTCTCCAGGTTCTCTTCGGGAATGCCGGGGCCGTCGTCGTCAATGGTCACCACGGCCTGTCCGCGCGATGCCTGCAGACCGACCCGCACCTCGCCGCCTGGTCTGCTGAACGAGCGCGCATTGTCGATCAGGTTGCGGAACACCTGACCCACCGGACCCTCGCGGCCCGAAACCCGGATGGGCTCCAGCGTGTCGGCGGGGACGAAGCGCACGTCGATGTCGCCGGGTTTGGCGGTCTCTTGATACAGGCCGGCGACGTCCGACAGCAGCCGACCGACGTCCAGCGGGCGTGGTGATTCCCGCGACAGCTCCGCGTCCAGCCGCGAGGCGTTGGAGATGTCGGTGATCAACCGGTCCAGCCGCTGGATGTCCTGATGCAGGATGCGGGTCAGGCGCTCGCGCGCGGCCGGATCGGTGACCAGGTCCAGGGTCTCCAGCGCCGAGCGGATCGAGGTCAGCGGATTGCGGATCTCGTGCGCCACGTCGGCGGCGAAGCTCTCGATCGCGTCCATGCGCTCGGAGAGGGCGTGGGTCATGTCCTCCAGCGAGCGCGTCAGGTCGCCGAGCTCGTCGTCGCGCTTGGCGAGGTCGGGCAGGGAGATGGCCCTGGCCCGCGACAGCCGCACGCTATCGGCGGCGCGCGCCAGCCTGCGCACCGGCTGGGCGATCAGTCGGTTGAGCAGCAGCGAGGAGATCAGCGTCACGCTGACGGCGATCAGCGCAAAGGGGATCAGCGCGGCCCGTTCGCGGGCGATAATCTCGTCGACGTCGCTGGCTTCTAAGGTCAGCACCCCCAGCACCGCCTGTACGTGCTGGATGGGGATCGACACCGAGACGACGCGCGCGCCGTGGTCGCCGACCCGCATGCCGGCTTGGTGGTCGCCCTTCAAAGCCTTGGCGACTTCGCGGGCGAGGCCCGCCTCTCCGCTCGCCTTCGGCGCCGTGGGTCCGCGCCCTTGCAGATCCAGGGAGAAAGTCCCGGGGTCGACGCGCTGGCGCGCGGGGGGAAGGGTTTTCCATTCCACCCGGTCGGCCACCCAGTCGGAGTCGGCGATCAGCCGCCCCTCGGCGTCAAACAGCCGCGCGCGCTGCGAGCGCGGGTTGGACAGCATCTGCAGGATCTCGGCGGCGTATTGGCCGTCCATTGACGGTTCGGGTTCGCCGATGGTCGCCGCGCGGTCGATGATGGTGGCGATAAGCTCACCCTGCGTGGTCAGGCTGTCGATGCGCGCGCCGACCAGGCCCCGGCGCAGTTCGTTCAGCACCAGCGCCCCGCCGATCAGGATCACCAGTCCCAGCAGGTTGAGCGCGATGATCAGCCGGCCCAGCCGGGTGCCCGGCAGCCAGGACCCGCGTGACCGCCTGCGGTCGGGTTCAGACTTCGCGGTAACGGTAGCCGACGCCATACAGGGTCTCTATCGCGTCGAACTCAGGGTCGACATCGCGGAATTTCTTCCGCATCCGCTTGATGTGACTGTCGATGGTGCGGTCGTCGACATAGACCTGATCCTCGTAGGCGGCGTCCATCAGGTTGTCGCGGCTCTTCACGAAGCCGGGCCGCTGGGCCAGCGACTGCAGCAGCAGGAACTCGGTCACCGTGAGCTTCACCGGACGGC
>NZ_JAUXZW010000112.1 GCF_030693805.1 Phenylobacterium sp. | reverse complement strand
CTCCCAAATTCTGGATGGAGGGCCCCAACGCGGTCATCATCCAGGCCAAGCTCGGCGCCGAGCTTGGCGTCGCGCCCGATCGCATCGTCATTGGCGTCAGCCGCCACAGCCCGTTCGCCGACCGACGCACCGTGCGGCTGTTGCGCGACCGCATGGCGCGTCAAGGCGTCCCCCGGGAAGAGCATTTCCTGGTCGCGCCCTTCCAGGTGGCGATCAAGCGGCCGGACGGCCGCTGGCGTTTCGTTCGGCCTGAGCCCGGCTTCGGACCCGACGCCTGGCAGCAGCGCATGCTGTTGTGGTTCGCCCTGTCCGGCATAGCCATGGCGCCGGTCGCCTATGTCTTCGCACGCAGGCTGTCGACGCCGATGCGCGCCTTCGCCGACGCCGCCGAGCGGCTGGGCCGCGATCCGCGCGCGCCGCCCTTGCAACTGCGCGGCTCCACCGAGATCAACGTCGCGGTCGGCGCCTTCAACGACATGCAGCAGCGGCTGAACCGCTATGTGGCCGACCGCACGGCCATGGTCGGCGCCATCGCCCACGACCTGCGCACTCCGCTCACCCGACTGCGGTTCCGTATCGAGCACGCGCCGGAGGACCAGCGCGTCAAAATGGCCGCCGACCTCGACCAGATGGAGCAGATGATCTCGGCCGCCCTCACCTTCGTGCGCGACGAAAGCCGGGCCGGCGAACGCACGCCGCTGGAACTCTCGTCTCTGCTGGAGAGCCTGTGCGACGAGATGGCCGAGACCGGCGCCGACACCCAGTTCCTGGCCGAGGAGCGGGTGATCGTGGAGGGCGACCCGCTGGCGCTGCGCCGGCTGTTCGCCAACCTGCTCGACAACGCCGTGAAGTTCGGCGGTCAGGCCCGCGCTCGCATCTTCCGCGACGGCGTGCACGCCGTGGTGGAGATCGAGGACCGCGGCCCCGGCATTCCGCCCGAGGACGTGGAGCGGGTGTTCGAACCCTTCTATCGCCGCGAGCCGTCGCGCAGTCGCAAGACCGGCGGGATCGGACTGGGGCTGGCGGTGGTGCGCTCCATCGCGCGCGGCCACGGCGGCGACGTCTGGCTCAGCAACCGTCCAGGCGGCGGGCTAACGGCCAAGGTCCAGTTGCCCATATAACTAATTGTTACAACAATAGAATAGTTTCTCACGCCGCGCTTTCGTGCGACTCCGTCAGCGCCGCGATCGGTCATTGGCGGGATGGATTGTTCTCCCCCCAACGCCTCTCAGACCGCCCGTCCCGAACCGATCGACGCGCTCAAGCGGCGTCGGTCTCTCGTCTGTGAACGGCCTTTCGGCGTTTTCCGCGCAACCTCCACTGCGCCTTGCGGGTTTGCTTGACCACAACCCCTATGGGAGACGTCATGCCTGCCGACCCGCCATCCGCTGCTGGAAGACCCAGAGCGTCGAACACTGGCCGGCTCGCGAAAGCAGACGCCTCCACAGCTAACTCCCCCCCGCTGCAAGCTAAGGAGCCCCCTATGGACGTCGATCAGAACGCCAAACCCCGTGCGCGTCGTGGCTTCGCGGCGATGAACCCCGAACGCCGCCGCGAGATCGCCCGCAAGGGGGGTGCAAGCGTGCCTGGCGAGAAACGCAGCTTCGCCAAGGACCGTGATCTCGCCGCCGCCGCCGGGCGTAAGGGCGGCGAAGCTTCACGCGGCGGCGGGCGCACCCGCGGCCGCGACGACATCTGATTTGGTAGGCTGAGAATTCCCGCCCCGCCCGGCTCGCGTGAGCACGGGCGGGGCGCCGGACGTCCGTTCAGGACCTGAGCAGCACGATCGCGAATTTCGGTTCGGCGCTCACCCACTGGCGCTCTAGGCGCCATCCCGCCGCAGCAGCGAGCTCCGCCACACCCTCCAGCGTGAACTTGTAGGAGTTCTCGGTGTGGATCGTCTCGCCCTGTGCGAACGCGAAACGCCGTCCACTCACCGTCACCTTTTGGTCTCGCAGACTGACGAGGTGCATCTCCATGCGGCTTTCCCCGGCGTTCCAGAGCGCGCGATGGGCGAACGCCGACAGGTCAAAGTCGCCGCCAAGCTGGCGGTTGATCCGGGTCAGCAGGTTGAGGTTGAACGCTGCGGTGACGCCCTGCGCGTCATCGTAGGCGGCCACCAGGTCGGCCGGATCTTTCACAAGGTCGACCCCCACCAGGAACGCCGCGCCTTCGCCCAGCAGGCGCAAGGCGCCGTTCAAAAAGGCAGTCGCCTCCTGCGGCGTGAAGTTGCCGATGGTCGAACCCGGGAAAAAGCCGACCCGAGGCCGCCCTTCGGTCTCCGCAGGCAGTTGGAGCGCGGTCGTGAAGTCCTCAGCAAGCGGCGCCACGCGCAACGCCGGATAATCGGCTCGGATCGAGGCAGCCGCCGCATCCAGCGCCGCCACGCTGATGTCGATCGGCGCGTAGACCGCGATCTGCGGCGCCGCATCCAGCACGATCCGCGTCTTTAGGCTGGCGCCGCTGCCGAACTCCACTAGGGCTGAGCCAGGCGCTATCTCGCGCGCGATCTGAGGCGCGGCGGCTCGGAGCAAACCGAGCTCGGTGCGGGTCGGATAGTATTCCGGCAACTCGCAGATCGCTTCGAACAGCCGTGAGCCTTCGGCGTCGTAGAAATACTTGGGCGGTATCTGCTTCTGCGACCGCGCAAGACCGGTTAGGACATCCACCTCGAAATCCGACCGGGTCGGTGTTGTCGCGACGTCGGCCGCGCCGTCCTTGGCCAGGCGCACGCCTGAGAACATCCAGCGCTGATGCGGGTGGAAGAAGTTGCGATAGCTCGCTCGCGTATGGCCGTCCGGCGTCACGCACGCCCCACCGCGCAGCACGAACTGCCCCGACATGAACTTGCCGTTGTATTCACCGACCGCGCCGGCGGGCGGGTGAAATCCCGGGTACGGCGAATAGGCGCTGCGGGTCCATTCCCACAAGTCGCCGAACATCTGCTGGAGCCCGGCGGATCGGGGCGCGGCCATCGGCGCCAGCCTGCCGGCGCACAGGAAATTGCCGTGCGCGGGAAGGCCCTGAGCGGCGTGTTCCCATTCGGCCTCGGTCGGCAGCCGCGCTCCGGCCCAGGTCGCATAGGCCTCCGCCTCGTAGAAGCTGACATGCGCGACCGGTGCGTTCAGATCGACGGCGTGCAGGCCATGCAGGCCCATCACCTGCCAACCCTGCGGACCCTCGCGCCAGTAGAGCGGTGCGCGCCAGCCCTCAGCGCGGACCCGGTCCCATCCGTCGGACAGCCACAGTTCCGCGCGGGCGTAGCCGCCGTCCTCCATGAACGCCATCCATTCGGCGTTGGTGGTCAGCCGCTCGGCCAGCCGGAACGGTTCGAGGTAGGTGCGGTGACGCGGGCTCTCATTGTCGAAGGCGAAGCCGTCTCCGGCGTGACCGATCTCCACCAGCCCGCCCTCGAAGGCCGCGAAGCCCAGGGCGAGCGGCGCGCGCAGATCCGGCGACAACGCGCCCGGGGCATACGCGGGCTTCAGCGGCGACCGGTCGAACAGATGCAGGATGTCCATGAGGATCAATTCCTGATGCTGCTCTTCGTGCGCCAGACCGAGCTCGAGAAGCTCCGACGCCGCCGCGTCGTCGGCGGACAGCAAGCGCTCCATGCCAGCGTCCACATGGGCCCGATAGGCCAAGACCTCATCCAACGACGGACGGGTCAACAGGCCGCGCTCGGGCCGGGGTTGGCGATCTCCGATCGCCTCGTAGTAGGAATTGAAAAGGTACATATAGGCGGGATCGAACGGTGCGTAGCCCGGCAGGTTCGGCGTCAGCAAGAACGTCTCGAAGAACCAGGTGGTGTGCGCCAGGTGCCATTTGGCGGGACTGGCGTCCGGCATCGACTGTGCAAGCTGATCTTCGGCGCTGAGGCCAGCGACCAGACGCAGGCTGTTTTCCCGAACGCCGCGATAGCGCAGCAGCGGCGTGTCGAGTTCGATGTGGTCGGAGCCGAAGCCCGCCGCGTCATCTGATGGCGACATGCTTAGGCTCCCCCCAGGTCGAGCCGGACAAATGGCGCTCCCGCGCGCGTGCTTGGAGACCGGTTCGGCGAACGCCGCAGGTTAGCCAAGGTTCCAAGATTGGCGCCTTTGGGCCGCGCTTCAAGCCGGAACGGATGATCCCAGGCCGCGTTTCGGCTCTAGCCGGCGACCATGGAGCAGCGCTCCGGGCGCGAGGTCAGCGAGGTCTGTATGACTGCGGCGTCGAGTTGGCGCGACGACGTCGTCGAACTGCTCCCAGCGCTCAGGGCGTTCGCATGGTCGCTCAGCCACAACAGTCCAGATGCCGACGATCTTGTTCAAGAAACACTCATAAAAGCATGGTCTAATAAGGATAAATTCGAGACCGGGTCCAATCTTCGCGCCTGGCTGTTCACGATCCTGCGCAACACCTACTACTCAAATGTCCTGCGTCGGCGCCGCGAGATTCCGGATGAGGGCGGCGTCTATTCAGGCGCCCTCAAGACAGCGGCGACCCAGGACTGGAGCCTCGCCTTGCACGCCCTGCAGGCCGCACTCGCACAGCTGCCCGACGAACAACACGAAGCGCTGATCCTGATCGGAGCAGCCGGGCTGAGCTACGAGGAAGCCGCAGAGGTATGTGGTTGCGCTTTGGGCACGATAAAGAGCCGCGTGAATAGGGCGCGCGCCAAGCTATTGAAGATCATGGACGCCGAAGACGCATCTGACGTCGTGGCGTCGACCAGTCGATCGGCGTTGGACGGAAACTAGCGGCTTCCGCTGGCGAAATCGGCGCCTGGCTCGTCTCTGTCGTCGTCGAGCTGGTCGATCAGCGACAGGAGCCGGCTCGGCAACGGAAGCGACTGCAACGCCTCGAACATGCCACGCAACGCCGCGTCGACATGGGTCAACCGATCTAGATCAACCGCCTTGCGCGCCATCGGCTCGCTCCGAAAGGGAAAACCTGACCTTGAAATACCCGCGTGGAGTTAATGAACAACGCGGCATCTGCGCGCATCCAAGCAAGTTTCGCCCAAAAGTGGAGCATTCGATGCGCACAAGTCGGGCAATGACTAATGTGTCGCACCGTGACCGCGCCTGACCCCGCCACGCCACTGCTCGCTGTCCGCGACTTGCGCAAGTCCGTGCCCGGCGGCCGCGTGTTGTTCGACGGCCTGGACTTGGTCCTGCACGCAGGGGACTTCGTCGCCGTGACCGGAGAATCCGGCGTCGGCAAGTCCACCCTGCTGAACCTGATCGCTGGCCTGGACCAGGCGGACGCAGGCTCAATCCGCCTGAACGGCGATGAGCTCGGGGGCCTGGACGACGATCAGGGCGCGCGATTGCGTCGCGAGCGGATCGGCTTCGTCTTCCAGGCCTTCCACGTGTTGCCTCATCTGACCCTGGCGCAGAACGTCGCCCTGCCCCTGATTCTGCAAAGGCGCGGTCAGGCTGTATCGCTGGAACGCGCGCGGGCGATGATGGCGGAGGTCGGGCTGGGCGCGCGCGACGCGGACTACCCCGCGCAGCTCTCCGGCGGCGAACTTCAGCGGGTGGCGATCGCGCGCGCGCTGGTGCATCGCCCGGCGCTGATCCTCGCCGATGAGCCGACAGGCAATCTCGACCCGGAAACCGCCGCGAGGATCATGGAACTGCTGACCCATCAGGTTCGCAACGCTGGCGCCGCGGCGATCCTGGTGACGCATTCCGCCGCCGCCGCGGCCGCCGCCGATCGCAGCCTGACGTTGACGCGACACGGCCTGACCGGCGCCGATGCTGCCTGAGCGCCTCTCCAGCGGGCCGCTCGCGCGATGGTGGATGATGCGCGGCGAATGGCGCGCCCACCCTGCCCGCGCCGTGCTGGCCGGGCTGGCGATCGCCGTGGGCGTGGCCCTGGGTTTCGCCGTCCACCTGATAAACGCCTCGGCCCTAAACGAATTCGCCAGCGCGATCAGCGCCGTGAACGGCGAAGCCGACCTGCAGGTGCGCGCCGCCGGCCCAAATGGCTTTGAGGAGGCGCTCTACCCGCGGCTGGCGCGCACGCCTGGCGTCGCCCACGTGAGCCCCGTCGTCGAGGTCGCAGCGCATGCCCGCAACGGCGCGTCGGTGCGGCTGATCGGTCTCGACGTGCTGCGCGCCGCAGCCGTCACACCGGCGCTGCTCGGCCAACGCGCCGGCGCCATGGGGGGCGATCCCTTCGACAGCCAGGGGGTTTTCCTGTCGCCGACCGCGCTCGCCGCCACCGGCGCGCGTCTGGGCGAGCCGCTGGTCCTCGCGGCCGGCGCTCGGCAGGTCCGGTTCGTTGTCCGCGGCGTGCTCGCGGCCGCGCCACAAGGCCAAAGTCTGGCGGTGGCGGACATCGCCGAGGTCCAGTGGCGGTTCGCGCGCCTCGGCGCCCTCGACCGCGTCGACCTGCGCATCGACCAGGGGGCCGATCCAAAGGACGTGGCGGCCCGCGTAGCAGGCATGCTCCCGGCGTCGGCCCAGGTGGTCACCCAGCAGGCACAGGCGCGGCGCAGCGACGCCCTCTCGCGCGCTTACCGCGTCAACCTCGACATGCTGGCGCTGATGGCGCTGATGACCGGCGGCTTTCTGGTCTATTCGGCGCAGTCCCTGGCCGTCGCACGGCGGCGGCCGCAGTTCGCCTTGCTGCGCGTCCTCGGGGTCGAGCGCGCGGCTCTGCTCAGGCTCGTGGTCGCTGAGGCCGCGATCGTCGGCACGCTGGGCGCGCTGGCCGGACTGGCGCTGGGCGCGGGGCTGGCGGAGGCCGCCTTGCGGGTGTTCGGCGGTGATCTCGGCGGCGGCTATTTCAGCGGAGAACGGCCAAGACTATCGCTCACGCCGGGTCCAGCGCTGGTCTTCCTGGCGCTCGGCGTCGCTGCGGCGTTGCTGGGCGGCCTGCTGCCGGCGCGTGAGGCTGGGCGCGCGGCGCCTGCCGTGGCGCTCAAGAACCTCGGTGACGCGGTGGACCCCAACCGGCGCCCTGCCGTCGGCCTCGCACTGACGCTGCTCCTGGCGGGCGCTGTGGCGGCCATGGCGCCGGCTCTGCGCGGCCTGCCGGTGTTCGGATACCTGTCTATCGCCCTGATGTTGGCGGGCGGGGTCGCGGCGACGCCCTGGCTGGCGCGCGGTCTGCTCGGTCCGCTCCAGGGACGCGCCGGTCGGGCGCCGGTGGTCGACCTGGCGCTGAAGCGATTGTGGGGCGCACCTTCGCAGGCCGGCGTCGCGCTCTGCAGCATCGTCGCCAGCACCAGCCTGGTGGTGGCCATGGCGGTGATGGTCGCCAGCTTCCGCGGCTCGGTCGACGAATGGCTGCTGCAGGTGCTGCCCGCCGACATCTACATGCGAGTCGAGGACGCGAGCTTCGAGCCCGCTGCGCAGGCGCGCATCGCGGCGGTTCCGGGCGTCGCCCACGCCGCCTTCCTCGGACAGACCAGCCTGCGCCTGGCGCCCGACCGGCCAGAGGTGGCGCTGATCGGCCAGACGATCGACCTTCGCGCGCCCGGCCGCACCCTGCCGATGATCGGGAAGTCCCGGCCCGTTCCTGAGGGCGTCACCCCGGTGTGGGTGTCGGAGCCGGCGCAGTGGATCTACGGCTACCGGCCGGGCCAGCAGATCACCTTGCCGATCGGCCGCAGGGCTGACGGCGAGTCGCTGTTCGTGGCCGGCGTCTGGCGCGACTACGCCCGCCAACACGGCGCGGTCGCGATGACCTCCGACGACTACACGCGGCTGACCGGTGATGCGGGCCGCAGCGGCGCCTCGATCGAACTGGCGCCGGGCGCATCGGCGGACCGGGTGATCGGCGCGCTAAAGGCCGTCGTGCCGGCCGGCGCACGCGAGCGGCTCACCATCGCCAGGCCCAGCGTCCTGCGCGCCGCCGCCCTCGCCACCTTCGACCGGAGTTTCGCAGTGACCTATCTGCTCGAGGCGGTGGCGGTGCTGGTGGGCCTGGCCGGCGTCGCCGCCGCGCTCTCGGCCCAGACACTGGCCCGCACCAAAGAGTTCGGGATGCTGCGCCACATCGGCGTCTTGCGCCGCCAGATCATCGGCATGCTGGCCACGGAAGGCGCGCTGCTGGGTTTGATCGGGGTGATCGCCGGCGCAGGCCTGGGGTTGGTCATGAGCCAGGTGCTGATCCATGTGGTCAATCCGCAGTCCTTCCACTGGACCATGCGGACGCGCGTGCCCTGGGGCCTGCTGGCGGGGTTCGCCGCCGCCCTGATCGCCTGCGCCGCCGCGACGGCGCTGGTCGCCGGCCGGCGCGCCGTGTCGCGCGACGCGGTGCAGGCCGTCCGGGAGGACTGGTGATGCGCCCGCCCCATCGCCG
>NZ_JAUXZW010000101.1 GCF_030693805.1 Phenylobacterium sp. | reverse complement strand
TGACTGCGCCATCGAAGTTTCGCTCGGGGGCCTGACGCTTCGCGCGGAAGGCGCGACGCTTTGCGTCGCTGTCGCGGGAGGCGATTTCGACATCCGGCTGGACGGGCGGCCAATGCCGCCGGCGTGCCTGCTGCCGCTTGCTGACGGCGCACGGCTCATGCTGCGCGCGGGCGCGTCAGGGGCCTGGTGCTATGTCGCCGTCGGCGGAACGCTCGATCTCGCGCCGACGCTCGGTTCGCGCGCGACGCACGCCCGGTCCGGCCTCGGGCCAAAGCCGCTAGCGGCCGGCGACGCCTTGATGCTCGCCGAGGCGCCGCCGCCGCCGCTTGAGCCGATGGCCTTGGCGGCGCCTTGGCTGACGTCAAGCGACGCGCCGATCCGCATTCTTCTCGGGCCTCAGGCGGATTATTTCACGCCGGAGGAGATCGAGGCCTTTCTGAACGCACGTTGGCGTATCGGCGCCCGTAGCGATCGCATGGCCTATCGGCTCGAGGGTCCGGCGATCCGCCATCGGCGCGGACATGACATCGTCTCCGACGGGGTGGCCATGGGCGCGATCCAGATTCCCGGCGACGGCGCGCCGCTCGCGCTGATGGCGGACCGACAGCCGACCGGCGGCTATCCGAAAATCGCGACGGTGATCGGGGCGGATCTCGGCCGGCTGGCGCAATTGCGTCCCGGCGAAGACCTGTCCTTCCGCACGGTGGATTGGGACGAGGCGGTCGCCGCCCGCCGCGCCTATTTTGCGGCCGTCGAGGCCGGCGCGACGCGCGAGCCTCTCGGCGCCGAGATGACCACCGAGTCGCTGCTGGCGGAAAATCTCGTCGGCGGCGTCGTCAACGCGCGGGACTGATTATTCCGCGGGCTCTTTGACCTCGGCAAGGAGAGCGACGGGCTCGGCCGGCTGCGCCGCCGCCGCGATGGCCGCCTTCGCCGCCGCTTTGCGCTTCTTCCACCATTTGATCAGCATCATCCACCACGGGTCGCCGACATGCAGGTGATAGCGCAGCGGCGTCTTGATGATGGCGAGCACGAGCCCGATCGAGAACAGGCACCAGACCGCCGGCCATTCATTGATGTTGCTGGTCGTCAGACCGGCGAGAAACGGCCCCGCAAGCCAGGAGAACAGGATGAAGCGCCAGCTGCCGTAAAGCGATGGGATGTAGAAGGCCATCAGCGGATATTCGATGTAGCCGCGTCCGAGATAGGGATTGTTGACCATGGAGTTGCCGATCCCGTTCGTCGGCAGCAGCCAGGCGATGTGCCATTCGCCGCGCGTCGTGCAGAGCACGTCGCCGCAGAGCGGTCGTCCGAGGGCGCAATGGCCGGCCCAGGCGAAGGGATAAAGCTGGAGCAGCATGGCGATGGCCGCGACGAAACAGCCGAAATAGGCCCAGGGCGCGATGATGCGGGCGCTGTCCTTGGGCATGAAATA
>NZ_JAUXZW010000090.1 GCF_030693805.1 Phenylobacterium sp. | reverse complement strand
ATCCCCAGCGCACGCTGGCGCTGATGAACGATGCCGGCGTGCTGGGCCGCTTCGTGCCGGAGTTCGGGCGCATCGTCGCCCAGATGCAGTTCAACATGTACCACTCGTACACGGTGGACGAGCACACCCTGCGCGCCGTCGGCGTGATCGCCGAGATCGCCAACGGCCGCTTCGCCGAGGACCATCCGCTGTCCACCGCGATCATGCCGCTGATCGACGATCGCGAAGCGCTGTTCCTGGCCATGTTGCTGCACGACACCGGCAAGGGCGGGGTCGGTGGCCAGGAGAAGGCCGGCGCCCGCTCGGCCCGTTCGGCCTGCGAGCGCCTGGGACTCGACCGCGCCAAGATCGAGCTGGTCGCCTGGCTGGTCGAGCACCACCTGGTGATGAGCGACACCGCCCAGAAGCGTGACGTCGGCGACCCGCGCACTGTCGCCGACTTCGCCGCCATCGTGCAGACGCCTGAACGCCTGCGCCTGCTGCTGGTGCTGACCGTTGCCGACATCCGCGCCGTGGGGCCGGGCGTGTGGAACGGCTGGAAGGGCCAGTTGATGCGCGAGCTCTACGCCGCCACGGAGGCGGTGTTCCGCGGCGGTCGCGGCTCCGAGGGCGCGCAGGTCGTAAAACGCCACCAGGAAGGCGTGGCGCATGCCGCCCGCGAACGCATGATCGCCGCAGATCCGGGCTCCGAGCCCTGGGCGCGGGCCATGGAGGACGCCTATTTCACCTCGTTCAGCGAGGCCGATCTGGCCGAACACGCGGCCTTGGGCCGTCGGGCGCTCGCCGACAGCGGCGTGGCGGCGCAGGCCCGCATCCAGCCCGACATCAACGCCTCGGAACTGACCATCGCCGCCCCCGACCGCAAGCGGTTGTTCGCCGACCTCGCCAGCGCCATCCGCACCGCCGGCGCCAACGTCATGGGGGCGCGGGTGTTCACCTCGCACAGCGGCCAGGCGCTGGACGTGTTCTACGTCCAGGACGCCGCCGGCAATCCGTTCGGCGCCGACGACCCGCGCCTGCTGCCCCGCCTGGTCACCGCGGTCGAGGCCGCCGGACGCGGCCAGCCGCCGAAAAGCGAGACCCGCAAGACCATGGACCTTGGGCGCACCGCGGCCTTCGCCATCACGCCCACGGTGATGCTGGACAACGAGGCGTCGGAAACCTCGACGGTGGTCGAGGCGTCTGGCCGCGACCGCCCGGGCCTGCTGGAAGCGCTGGCCCGCACCATCGCCGACGCCGGCCTGTCGATCCTGTCGGCGCACATCGACGGCTATGGCGAGCGCGCGGTCGACGCCTTCTACGTGGTCGGCCCGGACGGCAAGGTGGTCGACCCCAAGCAGGGCGCCGCGCTCAAGACCGCCCTGATCGCCGCCATCGACGAAACCGACGCACCCCCCGCGAAGCCCCGCGTCAACCTCCAACGCGCCCGAGCCAGCGTCGCGCGCTAGGCTACGCACCTCCCCTTTTCACGGGTGAGGAGCAGGGAGCCTCGCTCCTCCCCTGCGAAGCGGGGGAGGTGGCTTTCGCCGCAGGCGAAAGACGGAGGGGGCGAGGCCGCCGTGGAAACTCACGACCACCCTTGAGCCCCGCGCCGTGCGGCCCTATCCGATCCAGCCGACGCGCTCTAAGTTCGCGCCCAGCCTGAACCCGCAGAACAGCCCGTGACCGAGACGCCGCCCGAGCCGCCCGCCGCCGCGCCCGCACGACGCGGCGCAGGCCTGATCCGCTCGTCGCTGATCTTCTCCAGCCTCACCCTGGTCAGCCGGTTCATGGGCCTGGCCCGCGACCTGGTGGTCACCGCCAGGCTGGGGGCCAGCCAGACCATCGCCGCCGACGCCTACTACACGGCGCTGGCCTTCCCGAACCTGTTCCGCCGCATCTTCGCCGAGGGGGCCTTCGCCGCGGCCTTCGTGCCCGGCTACTCCCGCAAGCTGGCGGCGGAGGGTGACGCGGCCGCCGACCAGTACGCCTCCGACGCCCTGGCCACGGTCGCGGTCGCCACGGTCGTGGTGATGCTGGCCGCCCAGCTCGCCATGCCGTGGCTGATGTACCTGATCAACCCGGGCTACGCCGACGAGCCGGAGAAGTTCCGCCTGGCCTGGATGCTGACCCAAGTGACCATGCCCTACCTCCCGTGCATGGCGATCGCCGCCCTGTTCGCCGGCGTGCTCAACGCCCGCGGCCGGTTCGTGGTCTCGGCCGCCTATCCGACCATCCTCAACGCGGTGATGCTGATCGCCGTGCTGCCGCAGAAGGATCCGGTGACCGCCGCCTGGTGGGCGTCGGGCGCGGTGCTGGTCGCCGGCGTCGGCCAGGCCGCCTTCTGCTGGTGGGGCGCGCGCCGCACCGGGGCCCGCATCCGCCCCAGCCGCCTGAAGCTGACTCCCGACATGCGCGCGCTGATCAAGCTCGCCATCCCTGCCGCCATCGCCAACAGCGCCACCCAGATCAACATCTTCATCTCCGGCATCCTGGCCTCGCAGGTCGCCGGCATGCGGGTGTGGATGAATGTCGCCGACCGCCTCTATCAACTTCCGATGAGCCTGGTGGGCGTGGCGATCGGCGTCGCCCTGCTGCCGCGCCTGTCCCAGGCGCTGGGCGCCGGCGACCACGACGACGCTCAGGTCGCCATGGACCAGGGCGTGGTGTTCTCGCTCGCCTTCAGCCTGCCGGCCGCCGCCGCCCTGATGGCCATGCCGATCTACCTGATCGACGCCCTGTTCACCCGCGGCGCCTTCGTCGACGCCGACGCCCAGGCGACCGGCGCGCTGCTGTTCCATTACGGCTGGGGCGTGCCGGCGTTCGTGCTGCTGCGCATCCTGCAGCCGGCGTTTTTCGCCCGGCAGGACACCAAGACGCCAATGCGTTTCTCGCTGATCTCGGTGGCGGTGAACATCGGCCTGGGCGTGGTGCTG
Source organism: Phenylobacterium sp. (assembly GCF_030693805.1). Classification (GTDB taxonomy): domain Bacteria; phylum Pseudomonadota; class Alphaproteobacteria; order Caulobacterales; family Caulobacteraceae; genus Phenylobacterium. The sequence goes on along the minus strand of NZ_JAUXZW010000090.1, from coordinate 2,489 downwards.
TTCTACGCCATCGGCTTCACCGGCATCGCCATCGCCACCAGCACGGCGGCCTGGATCACCGTGGCCCAGATGAGCGTCTCGCTGATGCGGCGCGACGTCTATCGGCCGTCCGCCCGCGCGGTCGGCAAGGTGTTGCGCGTCGCCGCCGCCAGCGTAGTGCTGGGCCTGCTGCTGGCGACCTGCGCCCACTTCCGCGGCGCGCTGGAAGCGCCGTTCGGCGACTTCCGCGCAGCAGGCCTGGGCGCCAAGGAGATCAGCGTGCTGCTGGTCTGCGCGCTCGGCGGGGCGATCTATCCGGTGCTGCTGTTCGCCTTCGGCGGCGTCACGCCGGCCGAGGCCCGCGGCGTGCTGCGCCGTCGACGCGGCGATCCTGCGCCGACGCCGGTGGACTTGCCGTAGATCGGGCGATGGCCTATCCCGCGCGGATGGCCCTCACCGGACGAGACATTGCGCGATGGCGCCGCGGCTGACCCGCGTACCCGCGCTTGCGCGCCCACACCGCCATCCGAAGAGCCTGAAATCATGACCGATCAAACTCCCGCCCCCTACACGGGTTCCCAGCGCGTGCTGTCCGGCGTGCAGCCGTCCGGCGCCCTGCACCTCGGCAACTATCTCGGCGCCCTGGTGAAGTTCGCCCGCCTGCAGCACGAGATCGAGACCTTCATCTTCGTCGCCGACCTGCACGCGATCACCGCCTGGCAGGAGCCGGCGAAGCTCGCCGATCAGGTGCGCGAGATCGCCGCCGCTTACCTCGCCTCGGGTCTCGACCCGGCCAAGGCGACGATCTTCCCGCAGTCGGCGGTCGGCGCGCACGCCGAACTCGCCTGGGTGTTAAACTGCGTCGCCCGTCTCGGCTGGCTCGACCGGATGACCCAGTTCAAGGAGAAGAGCGGCCAGCACAAGGAACGCGCCAGCGTCGGGCTCTATACCTACCCGGTGCTGCAGGCCGCCGACATCCTGATCTACAAGGCGACCCAGGTGCCGGTAGGCGAGGACCAGCGCCAGCACCTGGAGCTGACCCGCGACATCGCCCAGAAGTTCAACCACGACTTCGGCGCCGAGAACTTCTTCCCCCTGCCGGAGGCCCTCACCCAGGGTCCGGGCGCGCGGGTGATGTCCTTGCGCGACGGCTCGGCCAAGATGTCCAAGTCCGACCCCTCGGACAATTCCAGGCTCAACCTGCTGGATGGCGTCGACGCCATCGCCCAGAAGATCCGCAAGGCCAAGACCGACGCCGCGCCCTTGCCCGAGACGATCCATGAACTGGCGGACCGCCCGGAGGCGCTGAACCTGGTGGGCATCTACGCAGCCCTGGAGGACCGCACGCCAGCCGAGGTGCTGGTCGAGTTCGCCGGCCAGGGCTTCGGGGCCTTCAAGCCGAAGCTCGCCGACCTCGCCGCCGCACGCCTCGGGCCGGTGGGCGACGAGATGCGCCGCCTGCTGGGTGATCCGGCGGAGATCGACCGCGTCCTCGCCGCCGGCGCCGAGCGCGCCCGCGCCGCCGCCGAACCAACCTTGGCCGAGGTCAAACAACTCGTCGGCTTCTGGGGTCCCGGGCGGTAGCGATCCCCTGCAACTTGCAGTTCGCCTCCCGAAGCGCCACATTCCAGGCATGTTCATCCAGACCGAACTTACGCCGAACCCCGAAGTCCTGAAGTTCCTGCCGGGCCGTGACGTCTATCCGGACGGCTCGCGCGACTTCCGCGACGCTGACGACGCCCAGGTCTCGCCGCTGGCCGCCGAGCTGTTCGACATCGACGGCGTCGAGCGGGTGTTCTTCGGCGGCGACTTCCTCACCGTCGGCAAGACCGCCGGGTCGGACTGGGCGCACCTGAAGGCGCCGATCCTGGCCGCGATCATGGACCACTTCACCTCCGGCCAACCGCTGTTCGCCGGCGGCGAGGACTTCGATGGCGGCCACGACGACACCGTCTACGACGGCGACACCGCCCAGGTGGTCGCCGAGATCAAGGAACTGCTGGACACCCGCATCCGTCCGGCCGTCGCCCAGGACGGCGGCGACATCTTGTTCAGCCGTTTCGAGCCCGACAGCGGCGTCGTCTGGCTGCACATGAAGGGCGCCTGCTCGGGCTGTCCTTCGTCGGCCGCCACCCTCAAGGCGGGCGTTGAGAACATGCTCAAGCACTACGTCCCGGAAGTGACCCGCGTCGAACAGACGCTCTGACGGCCTTTCACCGCACGCGCCGATCGTGTAGCGCCCCGGCATGATCGTGCTGGGGCTCGACACCTGCCTGGACGCCTGTTCCGTCGCCGTGCGTGACGGCGCGCGGATCCTCGCCGCTTCCAGCGAAGCCATGGCGCGTGGCCACCAGGAACGCCTCGCGCCGCTGGCCGCCGAGGTGATGGCCGCCGCCGGCCTCCGCTTCGACCAGCTCGGGCGTGTCGGCGTCACCGTCGGCCCGGGCTCGTTCACCGGCCTGCGCGTGGGCCTGGCCTTCGCCAAGGGCCTGGCCGCCGCCCTCGACATC
>NZ_JAUXZW010000087.1 GCF_030693805.1 Phenylobacterium sp. | reverse complement strand
ACCGTCTTGTGCGCCTGGCCGGGCTTGACCAGTTCGGCAGCGCGAATGGCGGCGGCGCGACCGAACACGACTAGATCGAGCAGCGAATTGGAGCCCAAGCGATTGGCGCCGTGCACCGATACGCAGGCTGCTTCGCCGATCGCCATCAGGCCGGGCACGATGGTGTCGGGCTGGCCGTTCTTCAGGGTCACGACCTCGCCGCGATAATTGGTCGGCACGCCGCCCATGTTGTAGTGGCAGGTCGGCAAAATCGGAATCGGCTGGCGCGTGACGTCGACACCGGCGAAGATGCGCGCTGTCTCCGCGATGCCCGGCAGGCGCTCGTGGATGACCTTGGGATCGAGATGCTCGACGTGCAGCTCGATGTAATCCTTGTTGGGGCCGCAGCCGCGGCCTTCGCGGATCTCGATGGTCATCGAACGGCTGACGACGTCGCGCGAGGCGAGGTCCTTGGCTGACGGCGCGTAGCGTTCCATGAAGCGCTCGCCGCTCGCGTTGGTGACGTAGCCGCCCTCGCCGCGCACGCCCTCGGTGATCAGACAGCCCGCGCCGTAGACACCGGTGGGATGGAACTGGATGAATTCCATGTCCTGGATCGGCAGGCCGGCGCGCAACACCATGGCGTTGCCGTCGCCGGTGCAGGTGTGGGCGCTGGTCGCCGAACTGTAGGCGCGGCCGTATCCGCCGGTGGCCAGGCTCACCAGCTGGGCCTGGAAGCGGTGCATGGTGCCGTCGTCGAGCTTCCAGGCGGTGACGCCCCGGCACGCGCCGTCGACCATGATCAGGTCGAGAGCCACGTACTCGATGAAGAACTCGGTGTCGTGCGCCAGGCTCTGGCCATACATCGTGTGCAGCATGGCGTGGCCGGTGCGGTCGGCCGCAGCACAGGTGCGCTGGATCGGCGCTTCGCCGAAGTTGCGGGTCATGCCGCCGAAGGCCCGCTGATAGATCTTGCCCTCAGGCGTGCGCGAGAACGGCACGCCCCAGTGCTCCAGCTCGTAGACCGCGGCGGGCGCGTTGCGGACCATGTACTCGATGGCGTCCTGGTCGCCCAGCCAGTCCGACCCCTTGACGGTGTCGTACATGTGCCAACGCCAGTCATCCTCGCCCATGTTGCCGAGCGAGGCGGAGATCCCGCCCTGCGCCGCGACGGTGTGCGAGCGGGTCGGGAACACCTTGGTCACGCAGGCGGTCTTCAGTCCCGCCTGGGCGCAGCCCAGCGCCGCGCGCAGGCCGGAACCGCCGGCGCCAACCACCACCACGTCGTACTTGTGATCGATGAATTCGTAAGACGCCATGGGACCGTTCAAGCGCCTCCCAGCGCGACCTTGAGGATGGAGAACACCGTGAGCGCGCCGCCCAGCACGCAGACGAACAGGTTGAGCAGCAGGATCGCGGCCTTGTTCAGGGCGCCGTGGACATAGTCCTCGACGATCACCCGCATGCCGCCGTGCATGTGCCAGAAGCTGATCGCGGCCAGCAGCGACATCAGCACGCCGTTCAGCGGATGCGACAGCCATTGGATCGCGCCGATGTAGTCGGTGGAGGCGAGCGTGACGACCGCCCAGACGCCCCACACGGTGAGCGGCGCGAGCGCGATCGCGCCAACCCGCTCGGAGATCCAGTGGCTGACGCCGTGCCCTGCGGCGCCGAGGCCGCGAGCGCGCGACAGCGGAGTGCGGTAGCTGGTCATCAGTAGAAGACTCCCGCGATCCAGGCGAACAGCCACAGCGCGACGCTGGCCACGACTGTGAACACGATCACCGCGATCCCCGAGGCGTCGGCCGACTTGATGTCCAGGCCGCGCCCGGTGTCCCACACCAGGTGGCGAATGCCGTTGGCCAGGTGGTAGGCGACCGCCAGCGTCAGGCCGAACAGCACCAGCTTACCGAAAATCGAACCCAGCAGGCCCTGGTAGAAGCCGTAGGCGTCCGGCCCGGACGCCAGCGCCACCGCCCAACCCGCCAGGATCAGCGCGCCCACGTACAGAGCCACGCCGCTGGCGCGGTGCAGGATCGAGGTGAGCATGGTGATGTGCCATCGCCATACCTGCAGGTGCGGCGACATGGGTCGTTCGCGCGGCGGCGCGGGGGCGTCGGTCATGGGACTCCCTGATAGTCCGTACAAGCCTTCGAGGCGGCTCCGCTTTTAAGCTCCGTCCCCCCGGTGTCAACGCGCGGACGGGCGCAAGCAGCCTCAGTCGGGCTCGCTCAGCCACTCGGCTGATCGCATCTCCTGCAGCCGTGAGGCCGTGCGCTCGAACTCGAAGGCGCCAGCGCCCTGCACATAGAGGTCCTGCGGCTCGGCCGCCGCCAACACGATCAGCCGGCTACGCGCCTCGTACAGGGTGTCGATCAGAGTGACGAAGCGGCGCGCCTCCTCTCGGCGTTCCGGCGTCAACCGAGGGAGGTCGCCCAGGAACACGGTGTGGAAACGCGCGGCGATCGCCAGGTAGTCGTTGGGCCCAAGCGCCACGCCGCACAGGCTGGCGAACGAGGCGCGCAGCAGGCCGCCGCGGGCGTGGGGCAGGTGCACCTTGCGGCCCATCACCTCCAGCGTCTCGCCGACCTCCGCCTCGCCCGACAGCATGTCGCGCCACAAAGCGTCGAACGCCGCTTCATGCGCATCGTCCAGCGGCTCGAACCAGACGCCGGCGGCGCGCAGCCGGTCCAGCCGGTAGTCGTGCGGTCCGGCGACCTGCACCACCTCCATGCGCGCGTTCAGCAGGTCGATGAACGGCGTGAAGAGCTGGCGGTTGATGCCGTCCTTGTAGAGCTGGTCCGGCGGGCGGTTCGAGGTGGCGACCAAGGTCACGCCGCGGGAGAACAGCGCCTCGAACAGCCGGCTTAGGATCATCGCGTCGGCGATGTCGGTGACCTGGAACTCGTCGAAGCAGATCAGCCGGCCCTCGGCCGCCAGCACGTCGGCCACCGGCGGGATGGGGTCGTCGCCCTTATGCTGGCCGAAGGCTTCGCGGCGGGCGGCCGCATCACCGTTGCGCCAGGCGCCGATCAGCCGGTGGGCCTGGGCCATGAACACGTGGAAGTGGACGCGGCGCGCGTCGGCGCTCGGCAGACTCTCGAAGAACAGGTCCATCAGCATCGACTTGCCGCGGCCGACCGGTCCCCAGAGATAGACGCCGCGCTGGCTCTGAGGCTTTCGGAAGCGGGCGAGCAGGCCGCCGCCGGCGGCCTCGGCGAGGTCGGCCTCGAGCCGTACGAGCGCGCGCAGCGCCTCGACCTGCGCCGGATCGGGCCGCACTTCGCCGGCGTCGATTCGGGCGCGATAGGCGGCTTCCAGGGGGGACGGCATCCCTCCCCGCCTAGCGCGGGACGCGCGCGATCACAACCGCCGCCCTTTCCGGCGCTTGCGCCGCCAGCGCCCGCCGGAGCATCCTTGCGCCGATGA
>NZ_JAUXZW010000068.1 GCF_030693805.1 Phenylobacterium sp. | reverse complement strand
CTCACCGGCGTCGCGGCGTTGCGGGCGGGCGCCGGCAAGCTGCAGCTTGCGGCGACCGCCGGGGCCGCGCTGGCGATGGGACTGGCGGTTCCCGAGGCCGCAGTCGTCGCCGTCGCGGCTGACGCCGCCGGCGAGCTGGCTGCGGAGGCCGCGAAAGACCTGGAGGCCCATGTGGGCCGCGCGCATTCGGTCGTGGTCGGCCCCGGCATGGCGGACGAGGCCGCCGCCGCCGAACTGGCTTGCCGGCTGATGCGGCAGGAGACCCAGGCGGCGTTCGTGATCGACGCAGCGGCGATGACCGGCCTGGACCTGCATGCCCAGGCGACACGCACGCTTGGAGGGCGGCTGGTGTTGACGCCGCACGCTGGCGAGATGGCCAGCCTGACAGGATGGAGCAAGCAGGCGGTGGCGGACGCGCCGCTGGAGGCCGCGCGCCTCGTCGCCCAGGCCCTGCACGCGATCGTGGTGATGAAGGGCGAGGAGACCTTCATCGTCTCGCCGGACGGACGGGCATGGAGCCACGCAGGCGGCGTCATCGGATTGGCGACGTCCGGCTCGGGCGATGTGCTGGCGGGGGTGATCGCCGGGCTGTTGGCGCGTGGCGCATCCCCGCTGGCGGCGGCGGTCTGGGGCGTCTGCCTGCATGGCGGCGCTGGCGCGCGGCTGTCGCAACGGATCGGACCGCTGGGGTTCCTGGCCCGCGAGCTGCCCGCGGAGATCCCGGGGTTGCTCGCGGACGCAGGGGCTAACGTCTAGGCCAGCTTGCGCACGCCGGGCTCACGCTCCCACTGACGCGTGCGCGCCGGGGCGATGAAGGCTTCGGCGCCGTTAGCGAGGTCGACGACGCCCGGATCGGGGACGACGCCGGCCTTGTCGAGCAGCGGCTGGCTCTGGGCGGTGTAGCCGATAGCCTTCAGGTGCCCGAAGGCGTCCTTGGCGAAGTCGACGGCGGCGCCCTCGTTCAGCAGATCGGCGCAGCCGGCTTCCGACAGCACCAGAGCGACTGCGTCGAACAGCACCGACGGCGAGCCGGCGAGTTGGCCGTCGGCCGGCAGTTGCGTACCGTCCTTCAGCTGCACGCCGCCGATCTTCGGGGCGATGATCTTGACGCTGGCGCCCTCGGCCGTTGCGGCTTTGCGAACGGCCTCGACCACCGCGCCATCGGCGCCTTCGGTGACCAGGATGGCCACCGCCCTGCCCTTCAGCGTCGGCGGATACTTGCCGACGATACGCAAGGCCGGCGACGGCTCCATATCCTGGGCCGCCACAGCAGGCTTGGAGGCCTTGGGCAGGGGCAGCCCCAGTCCCGCCGCGACGCGGTTCGCCAGTTCGGCGTCGACGTTCTGCAGGTTGGCGAGCACCCGCTCACGCACGTGGTCCAGCGTCACCTTGGACAGTTCGAAGACGATGGCGCTGGCCAGGTGGGCCTGCTCGATCGGGGTCTGCGAGCGGAAGAACAGCCGCGCGTGGCTATAGTGGTCGGCGAAGGTTTCGGCGCGCAGCCGGACTTTCGCGCCCTCCAGCGGCACGGCGGTCGTGCGGAACCCGCCCTTGGGATCCTCGCGCGGGCCGCCGATCTCGCCCGCCTCGGCCAGGCTGTTAGGCTCGTAATTGGCGCGACCCTTGAACACCTGGGTCTGCATGTGGCCGTCCCGCTGCATGTTCATGAACGGGCAGCCCTTGGCCTGGTTGATCGGCAACTGGTGGAAGTTGACCGTCCCCAGGCGCGAGAGCTGGGTGTCCTGGTAGGAGAACAGCCGGCCCTGCAGCAGCGGGTCTTCCGACACGTCGATGCCGGGCGGCATGTTGGTGGGCAGGAAGGCGGCCTGCTCGGTCTCGGCGAAGAAGTTGTCGGGGTTGCGGTCCAGCACCATGCGCCCGACGACGCGGATCGGAACCAGCTCCTCGGGGATCACCTTGGTGGCGTCGAGGATGTCGAACGGAAGGGCGTCGGCCTCGGCCTGGCTAAGCAGTTGGACGCCGAACTCCCATTCCGGGAAATCACCCTCGTCGATCGCCTCGAACAGGTCGCGGCGGTGATAGTCCGGATCGGCGCCGGCGATCTTCACCGCCTCGTCCCAGCAGGTGGACTGGGCGCCGAGCTTCGGCCGCCAATGGAACTTGACGAAGGTCGCCTCGTCCTTGTCGTTCAGCAGGCGGAAGGTGTTGACGCCGAAGCCCTCGATCATCCGCAGCGAGCGCGGGATGCCACGGTCCGACATCGCCCACATGATCATGTGGGTGGTCTCCGGCATCAGGCCCACGAAGTCCCAGAAGGTGTCGTGAGCGCTGGCCGCCTGCGGATAGCCGCGATCGGCCTCCATCTTCACGGCGTGGACCAGGTCCGGGAACTTGATCGCGTCCTGGATGAAGAACACAGGGATGTTGTTGCCGACGAGGTCCCAGTTGCCTTCTTTGGTGTAGAGCTTCACCGCGAAGCCGCGCACGTCGCGGGGCGTGTCCACCGAGCCCGCGCCGCCGGCCACGGTGGAGAAGCGGGTGAACACCTCGGTGCGGGCGCCGACCTCGGTCAGCACCTTGGCGCGGGTGTACTGGGCCAGGGATTCCGTCAGCTCGAAGTAGCCGTGGGCGGCCGAGCCGCGGGCGTGGACGATGCGCTCGGGGATGCGCTCGTGGTCGAAGTGCTGGATCTTTTCGCGGAGGATGAAGTCCTCCAGCAGGGTCGCGCCGCGCGCGCCGGCTTTCAGCGAATTCTGGTTGTCGCTGAGCGGCACGCCATGGTTGGTGGTCAGACGCTCGGCGGGGTTGGCGGTGGTCTGATGGGTTTCGCCACCGTTCCCAACAGAGGTCTGGATCGGGCTGGGCGGCGGCGCCTTGGAGGTGGCCATGTTCGGGATCCCGTTGGGCTGGTTGAAGCGAATGCTTCAGCCCAACGCGACCCGAGGGAATTGGTGACGGAGGAATACGTCGATCTTCGCGAAGCCCGCGCGTCGTCAGCCCGGCATGTGCATCACTTCCCACACATGGCCGTCGAGATCCTGGAAGCTGCAGCCGTACATCGGGCCGTGTTCCATGACCGGCTTCCAGGGCTTGCCGCCGGCCGCGAGGGCCTTGGCGAGAGTCTCGTCGACTTCCGCGCGACTGTCCGCCGACAGGCAGGTGATCACCTCGGTGGCCTTGGCCCCGTCGCCGATCTCGCCGTTGATGAAGTCTCGGAAGCGGGTCTGGGTGAGGAGCATGGCGTAGATGTTCTCCTCGATCACCATGCAGGCGCCGTCATCGTTGGTGTAGTCCGCGTTGAAGGTGAACCCGAGGGCGGAAAAGAAGGCCTTTGAGGCGGGAAGGTCCTTCACGGGCAGGTTGACGAAAATCATACGCATGGTGGGCGGCTCCTCGAACGGATGGTGGGATCAGCGGCGGATGGGGAACAGAGCCCGCAACCGCGGGTCGCGCAGATAGAGGCCGCCCCACATCGCCAGGCCAAGGTAGACGCCGAACAGGATGTGGCTGAACAGCGGATCGGCGATGCGCACGTGGGTGGCGACGGCCCCGCCCAGGACGCCGGTCATCAGCACCGCGCCGAGCACCGAGGTGCGCGGGAACACATAAAGCGCCACGAAGATCAGCTCCATCACGCCGATGCCGCGGGCCAGCTCCGGCGGCCAGCCCATCTGCACCATCGTGTCGTCCACGACCTTCATGCCGATCAGCTTGATCGCCATGTCCATGACCATGAACAGGACGAAGGCGGCGCTGAGCACGCGGCCGGTCCAGAGCATGGCCTTGCCTGAGCTGGGCGCGGCGCTGTCAGCGGGGGTGGCGGTGGTCATGCGCGTCTCCTTGCAGAGGTCGCCATGGAGTCCGCCATGGCCCTCGTTCGATGCAAGGACGTGCGCAATGGTCACTCGCCGACAAGTCCCGTCGGCTTTTCCTCATGCTGCCCCGATCGGGTCAGCCGCCGCGGGCGTCAGAGGGCAGGATGGCGCCGTCGGCGTCCGTCGGGATTTCAGTCCCGTCCGGCCGATCGTCCCGGACCACGGCGCCCTCGCCGGTGTTGCGGGTGAAGTTCTCCGGGTGAGCCACCGCACTTGCGCGAAGCTCGCCGTTGGGCAGCCGTTCGTTGCCGTCGAGACCGTGGGCGGTGCGCCCGCGCTCTTCCGGCGGCAGCGGGCGTCTGGGGTTGGATAAGCCGTCCTGCTCAGGCGTGATCATCTCAGCAGCTCCATTCTCATTGAACGAAAGCGCGCGACACGGGTCGGTTGCGGAGAACTTGCTGAAAACGGCACCGCAGCGACGCGATGACCATACGCCTGATCGCATGCGTGCGCGATGGGATCGCGATGCGACGCTTCGTCAACCTGGGCGGCGCGCGGCCACCCAGCGCTCGATATCGTGAAGGACAGCGGGCTGCAGGGTGCAGGTGCGCACGCGGCCGGACTTGTGCGAACTGATCAGGCCGCTGGCCTCGAGGACGTGGAGGTGCTGGACGACCGCCGGCAGCGTCATCGACAGAGGCGCGGCGAGCTCGCTGACCGAGGCCGGGCCGCGCCCCAAACGCTCGACGATGGCGCGGCGCGTCGGATCACCGAGCGCATGGAAAATGCGATCCAGGGGTGCTGTTTGGTTAAGCATATTCTTAACTAATATCGCGCAATCAACCGCACAACCGCTGTGCATCATATCGGAGAGCGTTCTGCGCCGCGGGAGCCGACGTCAAGGCCGACTGGCGCCCGACGACGCTGCGGCCGTCGGACGTCAGGGAAAGCCGATCGGCTTAGTTCGGCGCCGGGATCGCGGTCGGATGCGCGGCGACAAAGGCCTTGCACATCTTGTTGCGGAGCATCGTGCGGTAAGCCAGCGACTTGCAGGTCTTCATTTGCGCGATTTCGGCCTTGGTCATCGCCGGCGCGGCGGCGGCTTCCTTGGCGGGCTCGCTGGCGGGCGTTTCGGACGCCGGCGCTTGGTTGGCGGCGAGCTTGGTTTCCGCCGCGTGATCATGACCTTCGTGAGCGAAAGCGGCGCCGCCGACGAGCGCGATCAGGGCCGCGCCAATGGCGGCCGACTTGAACTGAATCATTTAGATTATCCCCATCAGAGACCGCGCGAAAGGCTCGGCGGCCATGCTACCAAGGGCCTGTAACGTCATATATCGATCGGTTTGTCGACCATTTGAGGTTCATCGCGTCCGATTCCTGCTGATCCGTGGCGGATTGCGCATGGAACCACCCGGAATCGGGCATGTATGTTTCTACGTTGCAACGTAACAAATCCGGGCCGCCAGAGTCCGTTGAGGCAGGCCCATGGAACTGTTGATTCTGGTCGCCGCGGGCGTGATCGCCGGTGCGATGAACGCCGTCGCCGGGGGCGGCACCTTCGTCACCCTGCCTGCGCTGATCGCAGCGGGCGTGCCGCCCGTCCTGGCCAATGCTTCATCCACGGTCGCCCTGTTCCCTGCCGCGCTGTCCAGCGTCTGGGCCTATCGAAAGCAGCTCCAGCCGATCGGACCGGTGAGCCTGAGGGCGCTGGTGGTTGTGAGCGTCGCCGGCGGCCTGGCCGGCGCGCTGCTGTTGCTGTTCACGCCCGGCGCGGTGTTCGACAAGGTGCTGCCTTGGCTGCTGCTGCTGGCGGCGATGATGATCCTCTTCGGCGGCAAGCTGCGCGCCTGGCTGGCGGTGCGCGGCCACAAGATCGGGCCGCGAACGACCCTGATAGGCCAGTTCGTCGTGGCGATCTACGGCGGCTACTTCGGCGGCGCCGTGGGACTGATCACCATGGCGCTCTGGGCTCTGCTCAGCGAACTGGACTTCCAGGCCGCGGCGCCCGCGCGACTGGCCACGGTGGCGGCGGCGAACGCGGCGGCGGTGACCTGCTTCATCATCGCCGGCGCTGTGTGGTGGCCTCAGGCGATCGCGGTGCTGGCCGGGGGCGTGATCGGCGGATACTGGGGCGCGAAGGCGGGCGGGCGGTTGCCGGCTGGCGTCGTGCGGATAGTTGTCATCGCGGTCACCTGGGTGACCACCGCGGTGTTCTTCTGGCGCGGGTACGGTCCCAACTAAGGATGCGGCCGCACACCTGAGAGGTGCATTCGCCCCGCTGCGAGATCGATCAGCACACGGAACGTTCGCAGGGCTTCGACGCCCAGCAGGCCCTTGGGGAACCCGGGCAGCTGTCGCTGGGCGAAGACATGGACGTCCACCGCCCCGAACGGCAGGCCGGCCATCACCAGGCTGCGCGCGCGGACGACCCGGCTCTGGGTCACGCCGCCCAGGACGATGGTCGGGGCAGGACGCGTCGCGCGCCCGTCCATGAGACCCACGGCTTCGGCGACGTCCGACGCCAGAGCCAGGGTGGAGGAAGCCCCGGTGTCCAGGAGCACCTCCAGCGCGGCGTCTTCGACCAGCACCTCAACCATCAGCGCGCGGCCCTTCCGGCGCGTGGCGGCGGCGACAGCGCCCGGAGGCGGCGACATCTGGCCAGGCGGGAAGAAGCGCGCGCGCCGGGCGGGAAAGTCGATGTCGGCCATGACCTCGCCCAATACATCCTGGCCGAGGATCAGCGGCGTTGAGAGGCCCGCCGCACCGGTGATCGGTCCGAGGTCGAGCACCGCGGCGCGGAGGTTTTGGATGCGCAGGTCGCCCAGCTGCACATCCAAGCCGACTCCACGGCCGAGCTGGGCGTCGCCGCCGGCGCCATGCGCGAGGATCGGCACGCCCAACCGCGGCAGGCCAAGACCCTGCGCGAGCGAGGCGTCGATCACCGAATACTGGGCGCCGCTGTCCAGCAGCGCCCGCACAGGCGTCTCGCCGACCCTGACGTCGAGGGTCACCAGGGGTTGGCGCCACGCGGCGAAGGTGAGCCAGCCGCTGGTCTGCGCGCCTGGTGCGAAGGTCGCGCGAGGCGCGCGCCACAGCACCTGATCGCGCAGCAGCCACGCCGCGCCGCCGGCCGCGCCCAGCCAGGCGACCTGCTTGAGGAATGAGCGACGTGCGACCAAGCCTGCGATATGGCCCGGCGCGCGTGGATGCGCCAGCGTCGGCCGGCTTGCCGTGCGGATGCGATGGAGGCACAGGATGACCCCGCCCTGCCCTCCCGCCGACACGAGCCCATCTTGCCCGCCCGCCTAGCGATCCACCATCCCTCCGGCCGAATGGGCGTCCGAAACAATCCGTTCGGCATGGACGTCGCCAACTTCGAGCTGTTCCGGGCGCTGGCCCATCACGGCGGCTACGAAGCCCTGCACGTGCTCAGCCACGTCGAGGTGGGCGCGGGCGAGATCGACGTGCTGCGCGAGGGCGCCGCACAGCCTCCACGGCTGACCATAGGCAGCGTGCTGGACCAGGGCGCAGCGCAGGCCGCCGGCGTCGTGCTGCGCGGCCGCCCCGACCTCTATGACCTCGCATGGCTGCGGCGGCGCAGCCTCGGCGATCGGGCGTTCAGCCTGGTGGGTCTGATCCACACCCTGGCGCCGCCCGCCACACGCCAGACCATCGGCATGGCCGCCGTTGGCCCGACCCAACCCTGGGACGCGCTGATCTGCACCTCGCCCGCCGTCCAGGCCCAGACGACGCAGATGTTCGACGCATGGGGCGACTACCTGGCCGAGCGGTTCGCGGGCAAGCCGGGACCCCGTCCGATGCTGCCGTTGGTCCCGCTGGGCGTCGACCTGCCGCGCCTGAGCGCCGCCGCCGATAGACGGGACGCCCGCGCCGCGCTGCGCGCCCGGCTGGGGCTTGGCGCCGACGATGTCCTGGCGATCTGGGTCGGCCGGCTATCGTATTTCGAGAAGGCGTTTCCGCAGCCGATGTTCCGGGCGCTGGAGGAGGCGGCCCAGGCGACCGGCGTGCGGGTCCATTTCGCCATGGCCGGCTGGTTTCCCGAGCCCGAGCACCGGGCGATGTACGAGGCGACCGCCCGCGCCTACGCGCCGTCCGTGCCGCTGCACCTGCTGGACGGCAACGACCGCGCGCTGCTGGGCGAGGTGTGGGCCGGCGCCGACATCTTCCTGTCGCTGGTCGACAACATTCAGGAGACCTTCGGCATCACCCCACTGGAGGCGATGGCCTCGGGACTGCCCGTGGTGGTCAGCGACTGGGACGGCTATCGCTACACGGTGCGCGACGGGCGCGACGGCTTCCTGATTCCGACGCTGGGCGGGCCGTCGCCGGCGCTGGGGCGCGCGCTCAGCGGCCGTCATGTGATGGGGCTGGATTCCTACCAGACCTATGTAGGCAGCGTCGCGCAGTACACCGCCGTCAACGTGCCGGCCGCCGCCGCCGCCCTCGCAGAGCTGATCCGCTCGCCCGAACTTCGGCGGCGGATGGGCGCGTCCGGACGCCAGAGGGTGCGCGAGGCGTTTGACTGGCCGGTGGTGATCGGCCAGCTCAACGCGCTGTTCGACGAGCTCACGCAGATCCGCGCCGCCGCGCCCGACGTAGAGAGCCGCCACCGCGACAATCCGCTGAAGGGCGAGCCGTTCGCCGACTTCGCAGGCTTCGCCACCTGGGTGTTGCACCTGGACATGCGGCTGATCGCCAGGCCGCAGGCGGGGCCTGCAGACCTGACGCGCGCAGCGAGCCTGGAGCTGGACCAGGTGGCGGCGATCTGGCGGGCGACGCCAGCCGAGTGCGGGCAGGCGCTGGCCGCGGTGGTGGACGGGGCTGGCACGGTCCGTGCGGTGCTGGAGCGCTTTCCCGTTCAGCGACGGCGCGCCGTGGAACTCGGCCTCATCTGGATGATGAAGCTCGGGATGCTCGATTGGGTCGGCGGCTGAGCAAGCTTGGGTGCAGGAACGCCGCGGCGCGTCCGGCCGTTGGTCGGGCTCCCCAGCAACCGTGGAGTCCTCTGATGAGCGACGACAAGAACCGCGATCCGCAGCAACAGACCGCCGACCCGCAACGGCCGACGCCCGGACAACAACAGCGCCAGAACAGCAAGCCCACGGGCGGTGGCGCGGCGCCGGGCGAGGGCCTGAGCAGCGGCGTCGACACGGGTCATATCGAACCCGGCAAGACCCAAGGCGCCAACTCGGCGAGATGAGCGTGACGGGCCGGCTTCGCGCCGGCCCGCCGACCTTGGCTCAGGTGGCCGCGGCGACCCGCACCCGGCGGCCTTCGATCGGATAGGCCGGGTCGTTATAGCCGGGCGTCGAGGGGTGGCCGGTGGCCACCAGTCGGTTGACCAGCGCCTCGTCCTCGGCGGTGAAGCCATAGTCCATGGCGGCGAGGTAGTCGTCCCACTGCTCCTCGGTGCGAGGCCCGGCGATCACCGAGCTGACCGAGGCGTTGTTCAGCACCCATTGCACGGCGAAGGCGGTGGTGTTGGCGCCCTTGGCCTCGACGTGGCTCTTGATCTCGCGAGCGTGCTGCATGGACTCGCGACGGAACTCGGTCTGCAACAGGCGCGGATCGTTGCGGGCGGCGCGGGTGTCGGCGGCGGGCTGCGCGTCGGGATCGTACTTGCCGGTCAGCACGCCACGGGCCAGCGGGCTGTAAGGCACCACGCCCAGGCCGTAGTAGTCGCATGCCGGCAGGTGCTCGATCTCCGGCGTGCGGTTCATGGCGTTGTAGGCGGGCTGGCTGACCACCGGGCGATCGATGCCCAGGTCGTCGCAGATGCGGCACATCTCGGCGATGCGCCAGGACCGGTAGTTCGACACTCCGAAGTAGCGGATCTTGCCCTGGGCGATCAGGTCGCCCATCGCCCGCGCCGTCTCGGTCAGGGGCGTCGAATGGTCCTCTCGGTGCAGATAATAGACGTCGATATAGGAGGTGCCGAGGCGCTTCAGGCTGTCGTCGGTTTCACGCATGATCCACTTGCGCGAGGCGCCGGACTCGTTCGGGCCGCGCCCCATGTTGCCCGCGACCTTGGTGGCGATGATCCAGTCGTCGCGCTGGGCGGCGACCGCGCGGCCGACCACTTCCTCAGACTTGCCGGCGTTGTAGACGTCGGCGGTGTCGATGAAGTTGACCCCCTTGTCGCGCGCCTTGTCGATGATGCGCTTGGAGGTCGGCTCGTCGGTCTGGCCGCCGAACATCATCGCTCCAAGGCAAAGCTCGGAGACCTTGAGACCGCTGCGGCCCAGTGAACGGTATTGCATGACGTCGTTTCCTTAGCTGGAATTCGTGGGTCCGCGTTTACCACGCCAATCCAGTCGGGAAACTGCACCTCAGCGACTAGGCGCGGTGGTGGACGGCCTCTTCGCGCTCCAGCGGCGCGTCTAGGCGGCCCAGCATTTCCTTCGGCACGACCTGGCGGAACTGCGGCAGGCGACGGGCCCAGTCACGCAGGATGTCCTGCGCAAACGGCGAGCCGGTCTCGCGGGCGTGCTCCTCGACAAGGGCATGCAGCACGCCTTCCCAATGGGCGGAGGCGACGGGACGCAGCACCACGCTGTCCGGATTGACCGAGACCTCGAAGCGGCCGTCGACGTCCAGCACGAACGCCATGCCGCCGGTCATGCCGGCCGCGAAGTTGAAGCCCACGGGACCCAGGATCACCGCGGTTCCGCCAGTCATGTATTCCAGCCCGTTGGCGCCGCAGCCCTCCACCACGGTGACAGCGCCGGAGTTGCGCACGCCGAAGCGCTCGCCCGCCAGGCCGGCGGCGAACAGCCGGCCCGACGTCGCGCCATAAAGCACGGTGTTGCCGATCAGCGCGTTGACGTGCGGGTCGGCCAGGTGCGGCGAGGGCCGGATCACCAGGGTCGCACCGGACAGCCCCTTGCCGACGTAGTCGTTGGCCTCGCCAGTCAGTTCGACGCGCAAGCCCTGCACGGCGAAGGCGCCCAGGCTCTGGCCGGCCGAACCCTTGAGCTGGACGGTCAGATGGCCGGGCGCGAGACCGGTCATGCCGAAACGGCGGACGATGTGCGAGGACGTCCGCGCGCCGATCGCGCGCGCGGTGTTCTGCACGGTGTAGGTGAGCTGCATCTTCTCGCCGCGCTCCAGCAGCGGCGCCGCATCGCGGACGATCTGGGCGTCGAGGGTGTCAGGCACCTCATTGCGGCCCTCGACCACGCACCAGCGCGGGTTGGATCCCGGGTCGGCCCGCACCAGCAGCGGGTTGAGGTCGAGGTCGTCCAGGTGCTCGCCGCCGCGCGAGACCTGGGTCAGCAGGTCGGTGCGCCCGACGATGTCGCGCAAGGCTCGGAAGCCCAGCCGGGCGAGGATCTCGCGCACCTCCTCGGCGATGAAGGTGAAGAGGTTGATCACCTTGTCGGGGCTGCCCGAGAACTTCTCGCGCAACGCCTCGTCCTGGGTGCAGACGCCCACCGGGCAGGTGTTGGAGTGGCACTGGCGCACCATGATGCAGCCCATGGCGATCAGGCTCGCGGTGCCGATGCCGAACTCCTCGGCGCCCAGCATGGCGGCGATCACCACGTCGCGGCCGGTGCGCATGCCGCCGTCGGCCCGCAGCCGCACGGAGTGGCGCAGGTTGTTCAGGGTCAAGACCTGGTTGGCTTCCGACAGGCCCATCTCCCAGGGGCCGCCGGCGTGCTTGATCGAGGTCTGCGACGAGGCGCCGGTGCCGCCGACGTTGCCGGAGATCAGGATCACGTCGGCCTTGGCCTTGGCGACGCCTGCGGCGATGGCGCCGATGCCGGTCATCGCCACCAGCTTCACGCAGACCCGGGCGATCGGGTTGATCTGCTTCAGGTCGTAGATGAGCTGGGCCAGATCCTCGATCGAGTAGATGTCGTGGTGCGGCGGCGGCGAGATCAGCATCACCCCAGGCGTCGCATGGCGCAGCCGCGCGATCAGCTCGGTGACCTTGAAGCCGGGCAGTTGACCGCCTTCGCCGGGCTTGGCCCCCTGGCTGACCTTGATCTCGATCTCGCGGCACTGGTTCAGGTATTCCGCGGTCACGCCGAACCGACCCGAGGCGATCTGCTTGACCGCGGAATTCGGATTGTCGCCGTTGGGCAGCGGCTTGTAGCGCGCGGAGTCCTCGCCGCCCTCGCCGGATACCGACTTGGCCCCGATGCGGTTCATGGCGATGTTCAGCGTGCCATGCGCCTCGGGCGACAGCGCGCCCAGGCTCATGCCCGGCGTCACGAAGCGCTTGCGGATCTCGTTGACGCTCTCCACCTCGTCGAGGTTTACGGCCGGTGCGCTGGAGCGCCAGTCCAGCAGGTCGCGCAACTGGATCGCCGGCTGGGCGCGCAGGCCCTCGGCGTAGCGCTTGTAGGCGGCGTAGTCGCCGGTGTCGCAGGCCCGCTGCAGGGTGTGGATCATCCGCGCCTCGAAGGCGTGGCTCTCGCCCGCGCGACGGGCCTTGTAGAATCCGCCGACCGGCAGGTGGACGGCGCCCGGCTCCCAGGCCAGCAAGTGAAGCTCGACCGCCTTGGCCTCGACGCCGGCCAAACCGATGCCCGAGATGCGCGACGGCATGCCGGGGAAGAACTCCGCCACCAGGGCGCGCGACAGGCCGACCGCCTCGAAGTTGTAGCCGCCGCGGTAGGACGAGATCACCGAGATGCCCATCTTGGAGATGATCTTCAGCAGGCCGCCCTCGATAGCGCCCTTGAAGTTCAGGCAGAGCTCGCGCAGCGACCGGCCGCCGGTAAGCCCGCGCTCCATCCGGTCCAGGAAGCTTTCCTGCGCCAGATAGGCGTTCACCGTCGTCGCCCCGACGCCGATCAGCACCGCGAAATAGTGGGTGTCGAGGCACTCGGCCGCTCGCACGATGATCGAGACGTACGAGCGCAGCCCCTTCTGGACCAGCCAGGAATGCACACCGCCGGTAGCCAGGATCATCGGTAGGGCGACGCGGTCCGGGCCCGAGCCCTGGTCGGTGAGCACGATGGTCGAACAGCCGCGGAGCGCCGCGTCCTCCGCCTCGGCGCGGATGCGGTCGAGGTTGGCGCGCAGAGCATCACCAGGGCGCGATTCCGCCACCGGGAGCGGCATGGTGCAGTCGATGACACAGATGCTGACCTCGCCGATGGCGGCGATCACGCGCTCGTACATGCCGTTGGTCAGCACCGGGGAATCCAGCACGAACACGTCGGTCTGGGTGGCGTCCTCCGCCAGGATGTTGCCGAGGTTCTTGAACCGGGTCTTCAGGCTCATCACGCCGGTTTCGCGTAAGGAGTCGATCGGCGGGTTGGTCACCTGGCTGAAGTTCTGCCGGAAGAAGTGCGACAGCGGCCGATAGGCCTCCGACAGCACCGCCAGCGGGGTGTCGTCGCCCATCGAGCCCACGGCTTCCTTGCCGTCCTCGACCATCGGGGCCAGGACCAACTCAAGGTCCTCGAGCGAAAGGCCGGCGGCGGCCTGGCGGCGCACCAGCTCTTCTCGGGCGTAGAGCCGCTCTTCAGGACCCGGACCGACCTCCTCCTCCAGTTCGACCATGTTGCCCAACCACTGGTCGTAGGGATGCAGGCCCGCCAGGCGGTCGATGATCTCCTGTTCGCCGTACAGGCGGCCCTCGGCCAGGTCGACGGCCAGCATGCGGCCCGGCGCGATGTGCGTCTTGCGCACGATCCTGCTCTCCTCGACACGGCACATGCCGGCCTCGGAGCCGACGATCAGCAGGCCGTCATCGGTGTAGGCGACGCGCATGGGACGCAGGCCGTTGCGGTCCTTGCCGGCCACCACCCAGCGGCCGTCGGTGGCGCACACCGCCGCCGGGCCGTCCCAAGGCTCCATCACCGCGTTGCAATAGGCGTAGAGCGCCTTGTGTTCGGGCTTGATCTGGGCGTCGCTGAGCGCGTTCCAGGCCTCGGGGATCAACAGCGTCTTCGCCATCGGCGCGTCGCGCCCGGCGCGCACCAGGATCTCGAAGGTGTTGTCCAGCGCCGCAGAGTCCGAGCCGC
Source organism: Phenylobacterium sp. (assembly GCF_030693805.1). Lineage (GTDB taxonomy): Bacteria > Pseudomonadota > Alphaproteobacteria > Caulobacterales > Caulobacteraceae > Phenylobacterium. The sequence continues at coordinate 36,773 of NZ_JAUXZW010000068.1, read as the reverse complement.
CCGGCTGGATCACCGGCTTCACGTCCTCGCCCAGGTCGCCGAACGCAGTGGCGGCCATGCGGATCTCATGGCTGCGCATCCAGTTGACGTTGCCCTTGATCGTATTGATCTCGCCGTTGTGGGCCAACATGCGGAAAGGCTGGGCCAGCCGCCATTCGGGGAAGGTGTTGGTGGAATAGCGCTGGTGGAAGATCGCCACGGCGGCGGCGAACCGCTCGTCGGTCAGGTCGGGATAGAAGGCGTCGATGTGCTCGGCGAGGAACATCCCCTTGTAGATCAGAGAGCGGGCTGACAGCGAGCAGATGTAGAAGTGCGGCAGGTTCGCCTGGGCGACCTGCTTCTCGATGCGCCGGCGGCACAGGAACAGGGCGCGCTCCAGCGCCTCGCCCTCGAGGCCCGCGGGCGGTGACAGCATGATCTGCTCGATCTCGGGGCGGGTGGCGTTGGCCTTTTCGCCGATGACGCGCGTGTCCACCGGCACCTGACGCCAGCCGTAGATATAGAAGCCGAAGCGCAGGGCTTCGGACTCGACGATCGTGCGGGCCGACTCCTGATCCGCGAGGTCATTGCGCGGCAGGAAGATCTGGCCGACCACCACCGGCCCGGGCCGCAGCGTGTGGCCGATGCGCGCGACCTGATCGGCGAAGAAGTCCTGGGGGACGCTCAGCAGGATGCCGGCGCCGTCGCCGGTCTTGCCGTCGGCGTCCACCGCGCCCCGGTGCCAGACGGCCTTCAGCGCGCGGATCGCCAGATCGACGACCTCGCGGCGCGGCTTGCCGTCCACGGCGCAGACCAGGCCGACACCACAGGCGTCACGTTCCGACGACGGGTCGTAGGCGTGGCCGTCGATCAGCCGCTGGCGGTTGGCGAGATAGCGTTGGGTGTCGTTCAGGACCATGGCGCTCACTCCGCGGCGATCAGGGCGGCCGACTGGGCGGGAGCCGACAGGCGGCGGTGGATGGCGTCGGCGGCGTCGCGGCCGTCGCGGATCGCCCAGACCACCAGGGACGCGCCGCGCACGATGTCGCCAGCGGCGAACACGCCGTCCATGCTGGTCTCCAGGGTGCGCAGGTCGGCCTTCACCGTGCCCCAGCGGCTGACCGCGAGGCCCGGAGCGTCGAAGACGGTCGGCAGGTCTTCGGGATCGAAGCCCAGCGCCTTGATCACCAGGTCGGCGGGCAGGTCGAAGTCCGCGCCCTCGACCTCCGCGATACCCTGGCGGCCGGTGACGTCGGGCGCCGACAGCCGCATGCGCGCAGCCCGCACGCCGGTGACGCCGGAGGCCTCGCCGGTCACCGCGCGCGGCGCGCCCAGCCATTCGAACACCACGCCTTCCTCCTCGGCGTGCGAGACCTCGCGGGCCGAGCCCGGCATGTTGGCGCGGTCTCGGCGATAGAGGCAGGTGACGCTGGCCGCGCCCTGGCGCACGGCGGTGCGCACGCAGTCCATGGCGGTGTCGCCGCCGCCGATCACCACGACGCGGCGGCCTTCTGCGTTCAGTTCGCCCGAGCGGAACTCGGGCACGGCCTCGCCCAGGCCTTCGCGGTTGGAGGCGATCAGGTAGTCGAGCGCCGGCGCGACGCCGGCTGAGCCGACGCCGGGGACCACCAGGTCGCGCGCAGCGTAGACGCCCGTGGCGATCAGCACTGCGTCGTGGCGGGCGCGCAAATCCGTCAGGCTCGCGTCGCGCCCGACCTCGAAGTTGAGGCGGAACTCGATCCCGCCCTCGGCCAGACGCCGAGTGCGGCGCTCGACCACGTCCTTCTCGAGCTTGAAGTTGGGGATGCCGTAGATCAGCAGTCCGCCCGGGCGGTCATGCCGGTCGTAGACAGTGACCGCGTAGCCCATCTCGCGCAGTCGTTCGGCGGCGGCGAGGCCGGCGGGGCCAGCGCCGATCACGCCGACGGAGGCGCCGCGATCGGCGCGGGGACGTAGCGGCTGGACCCAGCCCTCTTCCCAGGCCTTGTCGCTCAGGTAGCGTTCGACGGCGCCGATGGTCACCGTGCCGTGGCCCGACTGCTCAATGACGCAGTTGCCCTCGCACAGGCGGTCCTGCGGGCAGATGCGGCCGCAGATCTCCGGCATCGAATTGGTCGCCTGGGAAAGCCCATAGGCCTCCTCCAGACGACCCTCCGCGGTCATCCGCAGCCAGTCGGGGATGTTGTTATGGAGCGGACAGTGGGTCTGGCAGAACGGCACGCCGCACTGGGAGCAACGCGACGCCTGCTCGCTCGCCTTGGCGTCGATGAAGTCGGCGTAGATCTCATGGAAGTCGCCTGCACGCGTCTCAGCGTCACGCTTGGAGGGCGTCGTGCGCGCCACGGTCGTGAACTTCAGCATGCGCTCGGCCATGGTCGGCTCCTCTCGAAGGGCCATCTAGTCGAACAAGGTGGCGGTTGAAAGCACATCGACCAGAGATTGGTCTTTCTGGAGGACGATTATGATCGATATTTGCAGATTCGCTCAGCGGGTGATCTAATTTGGTCCATAAATTGGATGAAGGTGTTATTTACCATCCGAGCGCTCTCTCAGCGTTCGCAGCATAAGGGGACGCCAAGTGCCGGATTGGCTGAACGCCATCATCCTCGGCCTGATCGAAGGGCTGACGGAATTCATTCCCGTTTCGTCGACGGGCCACCTGTTGCTCGCCAAATCAGCGTTGGGGCTGCCGGACGGCTTCTGGGACACCTTTTGCGTGCTGATCCAGTTGGGCGCGATCCTGGCGGTGGTGGCGCTCTACTTCCAACGGCTGTGGAGCATGCTGATCCGCGCGCCGAAGGATCCTGAGGCGCGGCGCTTCATCGCCTCGGTCTTGGTGGCCTTCCTGCCGGCCGTGGTGCTTGGCGTGCTGCTGCACGACCTGATCAAGGAGGTGCTGTTCGAGAGCCCCAGGCTGATCTGCTGGTCGCTGATCGTCGGTGGCGTCGCCCTGCTGGCGATCGACCGCTGGCCGCCGCCGGCGCGCCGCCACGACGCCATGAAGCTCGGCCTGCCGACAGCGCTGGGCGTCGGTCTCATGCAGTGCCTGTCGATGATCCCCGGCGTGTCACGCTCGGGCGCGACCATCGTCGGCGGCGTGCTGCTGGGCGTGGAGAAGCGCGCGGCGGCCGAGTTCTCGTTCTTCCTGGCGATCCCGACCATGGCCGGCGCCTTCGCCTATGACCTCTACAAGAGCCGCGATGCTCTGAACCTTGACCAGGCGGGCTTGATCGGCCTGGGTTTCCTGGTGGCGTTCGTCTCCGGCCTGGTGGTGGTCAAGGCGATGCTCGACTTCGTCAGCCGGCGCGGCCTCGCCCCGTTCGGCTGGTGGCGGATCGTGGTCGGCGTCGCCGGGCTCGTGCTGCTGGCGCGGTAGGCCCGCGAGCTCACTCCCGACGCCGCCCTATTCCTCACCCGTCATCAACCAACGGGCGCAGTCGGGGCCGAGCTTTTCGACCGCCATGCGCTCATAGGCGAGGCTTTCCGCCGGGCTCAGCACGTCGTGCCAGCGGCCGTTGACGCCCTTGTTGATGAAGGTCTTGGCCCCGCCCTCGAACACCCGCCCGCCCATCGGGGCCATCTCTTCGGCGTGCGCCTTCATGTAGTCGAAGGTGCAATGCTCGACGATCTGCGGCCATTGAGCCTCCGGGATGTCGATATCCAGGAAATCGGCGATCTTGCGCATCTCGCCGGCCAGATCGGCCTTCAGCCTGGCGAAATGCACCAGCTTGACGTTGGGCAGATGACGCACCGCCCACCAACTCGAGATGTTGTCCCAGAACGACCAGAACGGCTGCCCGTCCTGTTCCAGCCAGGTGTGGAAGTAGCGCCTGATGTCGGGATCGGGCCGCTCGATCGGCGGGCCGACGCGCCCCGGCGTGTCGTTGAGCACGTCGTACCAGAGCTGGTTGGCGTTGGCGTGGTGGTTGTAGAGGCTCCACAGCACGTCGCGCCCATCGCGGCCGACGTACAAATACTTGGCCTTCGGCGAGAACAGCAGGGCGTCGACCGGCAGGTGGGTCTTGATGATCCGCCGATGGGTCTGGGCCTCGACCGCCTGACGCGCCTGCGGGGGGATGACGCGCATGTCCCACCACGGCGAGATCTCGTGGATCGGCACGTCGGTCGCACCCTTGAAGACCAGCTGCCCGACGATCTGCTGGGTCCAGGTGGTGCCGGACTTGCCGTAGGTTCCGACGATGACGTCGTCGTCCCGGAACCTGAAGTCGTTCCAGGTGGTGGAATCCATGTGGTGGTTGTGCAGCTCGCGCGTCTTGCGCGGCCACGCGATGGTCGCCTCGTCCATTGTCTGAGCCCCTAGTTCAGAGGCTGCAGACTACACCCGGGAAGCGCGGCTGTGCAGCCCCGTCGTGGCCGTCAAGCGGGCGCGCGGGCGACCTGATCGGCGAACTGCCCGCCGCGGCGATAGCGATAGAGATAGCTGCCGATCATCGACTCCGCCGACGTCGGCGTGATCCCGAGATCGGCGAGCCCCGGGGCCTGGCCGCTGGGGACGTTGTCCGTGCGCAGCATCTCCACCTGATCGGCGGTGATCGGCGGTTTCACCGGCAGCAGGCCCGCGATCTTGCCGAGCATGCCGGCGATCGGGAACGGCAGCGGCGCGAGGAAGCGGCGCAGCCCGGTCTCGGCCAACACCAGCTCCATCAACTGGCGGAAGGTGTAGACCGCCGGCCCACCCAGCTCGTAGGTGCGGCCCGCGCAATCGGGGTCGGCCAGCACGGCGGCGACCGCCTGGGCCACGTCGCCGACGAACACCGGCTGGAACCGCGTATGGCCGCCGCCGATCAGCGGCAGGGCGGGGCTGATCTGGGCCATGGCGGCGAAGCGGTTGAAGAAATCGTCCTCGGGGCCGAACACCACCGAGGGACGCAGCACCACCGCGCGCGGCAACAGCTCGCGCACGGCGGCCTCGCCTTCGGCCTTGGTGCGGGCGTACTTGGCGGTCGAGGCGGGATCGGCGCCCAGGGCCGACATCTGCACGAATTGCTGGACGCCTTCGTCGCGCGCGGCGGCGGCGATGGTGCGCGCGCCCATCACATGCAGCGCCTGGAAGCCCTGGCGGCCGCCCTCGTACAGCACGCCGACCAGGTTGACGCAGGCGCTCGCGCCCTCCAGCGCCCGGCGCACCGAGGCTTCGTTGCGGACGTTGGCCTGGGCGATGTCGATCTGGCCCACATCGCCGTTCAGGCGCATCTCATAGGCGAGGTTGGGCTGACGCACGGCGACGCGGATGCGCCAGCCGCGCTTGGCGAGCGCGCGAACGACCTGGGAGCCGACGAAGCCGGATCCGCCGAACACGGTCACCAGGTTCTGCATGAGGGGCCCTTTCGCTCCACAAGACGCTCAGCCGATAGACGATGCGGCTGCGCGCCGCAATGAGACGAGGCGCGCGCATCGGCTCACAAGTCGCCGTTGACCCCTTTGGGGCGGCGCCCTATCAGTCCCGCCTCCCGCTCCCAAGCGGACGGGGCCCAGGTGGCGGAATTGGTAGACGCGCTGGCTTCAGGTGCCAGTGGCCGTAAGGTCGTGAAGGTTCGAGTCCTTTCCTGGGCACCACCGCCTGCGGGCGGTGGTCGCCAAACTTCCCCAGAATCAGCCGATCGAATTAGCATGCATGTGCGCTTGCCAAGGGCCGGCGCGTCCGATCTTCTCCGCGCCTGACAACGGGAATAGGGAGGCGGCGGCCCATGATCGATCTGTATTCTGCCGGCACGCCGAACGGCTGGAAGATCTCCATCGCCCTTGAGGAGCTGGGGCTGGAATGGACATTCCATCCGATCAACCTGTCGGGCGGCCAGTATGCGCCGGAGTTCCTGGCGATCAGCCCTAACAACCGCATCCCCGCCATCGTCGACCAGGACCCTGGTCCCGGCCGCAAGCCCATGTCGCTGTTCGAGTCCGCGGCCATCCTCCAGTACCTGTCGGAGAAGACCGGCAAGCTGCTGCCCAAGGATCCCGACGCGCGCTGGACGGCGATCGCCTGGCTCGCCTGGCAGGTCGCAGGGCTGGGTCCGATGCTGGGCCAGAACGGCCACTTCAAGCTCTATGCGGCCGAGAAGATCCCCTACGCGATGGAGCGCTACCAGAACGAGGCCGAGCGGCTCTATAGGGTGCTCGACGGTCAGCTCGGTCGCACGGGCGCCTTCCTCGCCGGCGAGGACTATTCGATCGCCGACATCGCCTGCTTCCCCTGGATCATCACCCATAAGGCCCAGGGCTTCACGCTGGACGACTATCCGAACATCAAACGCTGGTTCACCGAGATTCGCGGCCGCGACGCCGTTCAGCGGGGCATCAGCCTGGGCGGCGGCAAGCCCACCGGGGGGCCGCCCAGAGACGAGAAAGCCCGCGAGATTCTCTATGGAATCAAACCCAAGGTCGCCACGCAGGGGGAGTGATATGCAGCTCGACGTCTACTTCGATGTGTCCAGCCCCTGGAGCTATCTTGGCGTCGTGCGGATCACCGCGCTGGGCCAGGAGCTGGGCGTGACGCCCAACTGGCGGCCGGTGATCGTCGGCGGCGTGTTCAACGCGGTGAACAAGAGCCTCTATGAGCGCCGCTCCGGCCTTTCGCCGGAGCGCATCGCCATGTCGGTTCGCGACTGGGGCGAATGGGGCGCGGCTGTCGGCGTCACCATCGTGCGCCCGCAGAGTTGGCCGGTGAACAGCATCAAGGCGATGCGCGGCTGCGCCTGGCTGCAGCACGATCAGGCCGCGATGATGCGGTTCGCGCGCGCCACCTACGACGCCCACTGGGGCCACGGCCTGGACATCTCGCAAGACGAGGTGATGGCCGACGTCTGCTCACGCGCCGGCGTCGACCCTGCGGCCTACGCCGAGGCGGTCGCTTCGCAGCCGATCAAGGATCTGCTGCGCGCCAACACCGAGGAGCTGATCCAGCGCGGCGGCTATGGCGTGCCGACCTACTTCCTGGACGACGAGATCATGTATTTCGGCCAGGACCATGTGCCGTTGCTGCGTCGCCGCATCCTCGCCAAGCAGGGCCGCGCTTCGACCATCGGCGAGCTGAACATGCTGGAAACCGCCACCGCGTCTTAGGCCGCTGGAGCGGCGCCGTGGTTTCGGGTAGGAGATCGGCGCATCGGAAACGGCGCGCGCCGCCGCTTGCCGCAAATCCAACGCCGGAGCGAGCTTGGCCAACTTTCTGCATCAGGGCGACCTGCCGGACGGCGTGCTGGCGGACGCAGCGTCCGTGGCGATCGATTCCGAGACCATGGGCCTGCGACTGGGCCGCGACCCGTTGTGCGTGGTGCAGCTGTCGGACGGCGGCGGCGACGCCCACATCGTGCGGCTGGACCGGCCGGGCTACGACGCGCCGAACCTGAAGCGGCTGCTGACCGACCCGGCGGTGACCAAGATCTTCCACTTCGGCCGCTTCGATATCGCCATGTTCCTGCTGCATCTGGGTGTGGTGACCGCACCCGTCTACTGCACCAAGATCGCGTCCAGGATCGCCCGCACCTACACCGACCGCCATGGCCTGAAGGACGTGGTGCGCGAGATGGTCGGCGTCGACCTGTCGAAGGCCCAGCAGAGCTCCGACTGGGGCGCGCCCAGCCTGTCGGACGACCAGCTCAACTACGCCGCCCATGACGTGCTGCATCTGCATGCGGCGCGCGCCAAGCTCGACCAGATGCTGGTGCGCGAGGGCCGCGACGGCCTGGCGAAAGCCTGCTTCGAATTCCTGCCCCACCGCGCCGCGCTGGACGTGGCCGGCTGGGAGGACGTCGACATCTTCGCCCATTCGTGAGCGCGGCATGGTCGCCGCCGACATCGCAGCCATTCCAGAGACGCCCAGGCGGCGCGACTTCGAACGTTGGCGCCGTCGTTCGCGGCTGGTGCGGCGCATGCGCGTCGTGTTGCCGGTCGTCATCGGCCTGATCCTCAGCGCGATGGCCGGCGTCATCATCTTCCGCTCGATCAACGGGGTCGCGGCCAGGGCCCAGGACAGCGACGCGCCGATCCGCCTGGTCAACCCGCGCTTCGTCGGCCGCGACGAGAAGGGCCGCGGCTTCGTGGTCACCGCGGTCACCGCCACGCGGGACGAACACGACTACCAGCGGGTGATCCTCGATCGCCCGGCCCTGGTGCTCGACGAGCGGGGTTCGGACCCGATGCGGATCACTGCGCGCTCGGGCGTGTACCATGAGGGGCGGCGCAGCCTGGACATGAACGGCGGCGTACGCCTGACCGGCCAGCAGGCGGCGTTCGACACCATGACCTCCAGGTTCGACACCAAGACCGGCGAACTGGTCGGCGCAGGCCCCATTCAGGGCTCAGGGCGGCTTGGAGAAATCAATGCGAAGTCCTATGGCGTTTACGACAAGGGCGAGCGCATGGTCTTCAAGGGGGGCGTGCGCGCCCGGATCGACGGGAATTAGGTCAAGCCGATGCGATTAGGGCATGCCGCCATCACGTGTTCGACGGCCCTGGCCGCCGCCCTGCTGTGCGTTTCGCCGGCCGCGGCCCAGCTCGCCCGCAACTCGAGCGCGCCAGTGGATCTCACCGCCGACCAACTCGAGGTCGTCAACGCCCAGTGCCTGGCGATCTGGCGCGGTTCGGCCGAAGCGCTGCAGGCCGACTCGCGCCTGCGGGCCGACGTGCTGAAGATCTACAACACCGTGGGCGCCGCGCGCTCCGCCAGCTCCGGTCCGAACTGCGGCCAGGTGCAGCGGATGGAAGCCGAGGGCTCGGTCTACTACGTCACGCCGCAGCAACGGGTGCGCGGCGACGCGGCCACCTACGACGCAGCCACCGAGACCATCGTGATGACCGGCGACGTGGTCGCAGCGCAAGGCAAGAACGTGCTGCGCGGCCAACGCATGGTGATCCACGTCAACACCGGTGAAGCGCAGATGCAGACCAGCGTCAAAGGCCGCAACAAGCCTGGTCGCGTGCGCGGGGTGTTCTATCCCAACGAGCAGGCGCGGCGGTGAGGCTCTGGTGAAACAAGAGCAGTTCGCCTCGCTGCCGAGCCTGGCCGGCGAAGGCCTGGTCGTCGACAACATCGGCAAGTCGTTCCGCGGCCGCCCGGTGGTCAAGGGCGTGTCGCTGCGCCTGGGCCGCGGCGAGGTGGCGGGATTGCTTGGGCCGAACGGGGCCGGCAAGACGACCTGCTTCTACATGATCACCGGCCTGGTGCCCGCCGACTACGGGGCGATCTACCTCGACGGCGAGAACATCACCGGACAGCCGATGTACCAGCGGGCGCGGATGGGGGTGGGCTATCTGCCGCAGGAGACGTCGATCTTCCGCGGCATGAGCGTCGAGCAGAACGTCATGGCCGTGGTCGAGTTGCGCGAGCATGACAACAAGCGGGCGCGCTCCGTGGTCACCGAGCTGCTGCAGGAACTGCGCATCGAGCATCTGCGCAACGCGCCGGCCAACTCGCTGTCGGGCGGTGAGCGGCGGCGCGTCGAGATCGCCCGCGCTCTGGCCAGCGAGCCGTCGTTCATGCTCCTGGACGAGCCGTTCGCCGGCATCGATCCGCTCGCCATCGCCGACATCCGCGAGGTGATCGCCTACCTCAAGGGGCGCGGCATCGGCATCCTGATCACCGACCACAACGTGCGTGAGACGCTGGACATCATCGACCGCGCCTCGATCATCCACGCGGGCGAGCTGTTGTTCGAGGGGCGCCCCGACGAGATCGTCGACGACCCGGAAGTGCGCCGGGTCTATCTCGGCGACCGCTACGGCGGCTGACGGCCCCTAGAAGAAGCCGCGCCGTAGCCGCAGATTGTTCTGCACGTGATGGACGTCGCGAAGCTCGGCCAGGTCCTCGGCGCGGCGCTTGTCTTCGCGGCGGCGCACCGTGCCGTTGAGAATCACCTCGCCGTCGCGCACCAGCACCTCGATGTCGCGATCGTCGAGGCCGCGCTCATGCGCCAGCCGCTCACTGACCACCGCCCAGATCACCGCGTCAGACGTGCCGTGGCGGCGTGCGCGTGGAGGATGCGCGGGCCTGCCGTCCCATGTCCGCACTTCGTCGCGCGGGTCCGGGCGTCCGTCGTAGACGGGTCGCGCCGCCGGATCGTCGCGGCGGAATCCGCTGCGGGTCGCCGGATCGTAGCCATAGTCCGCGCTGAAGTCCGCCTGCCCGAAGTCCGAGCCGTCGCCCAGCCGTTCCGTCGCGCGATATCCTGAACGGGTGCGCGGGTCGTAGCCGTAATCTGCACTGTAGTCCGCCTGGCCATAATCGTCGCGCGGCGCAGGGCGATGTTCGGGCGCGGGCGGTTCGCGCCGATAGGCTGGCGGTTCGTTGCGCGGCCGATTCCACAGATCCCTCTGGCGCATGGCGCTCTCCTTCAGGGTCAAGGTTGTCCGCCAAATGAACAGCCGCCCACGCATGTGGTTCCCCAGCCACGGTGCTGCGGCGGCGCGAAGGCCGTCGGGCCGGTTAACGGTTCGGTGGGGATCGGGCTTCTAGTCTGGCGAGCAAGAAACAGGCCAGTGAAGGGGCTGACTTTGGCGCTCAGCGCGCGACTCGAGCTCAGACAGGGCCAAGGCCTCGTCATCACCCCGCAACTGCAGCAGGCTATCAAGCTTCTGCAGCTGTCGAACCTTGAGCTCGAGGCCTATGTGGACGGCGAACTGGAGCGCAATCCGTTGCTTCAGCGCGACGAGCGCGACGCCGAGCCCGAGGGCGACCCTGAGCCCCAGGCCGCGGCCGAGATCTCCACCGACCAGGCCAGCGACAGCCACGCCAATGCCGAACTGGACGCACGCCGCGACGAAGCCTCGCCGGGCGAACGGGCCACCGGCGACGCCCCGGACGACATCCCCCCCGGCGGCGCGGTCGACTGGTCGACGGTGGGCAAGGGCGGCGGCTTCGACGGCGACGCCGACGGCTTCGAAGGCGTACTGACCCGAGACAAGACTCTCATCGAACACCTTACAGACCAGCTCGCCGTGGCGCGGTTGAGTCCCGCCGAGAGCGCTGTCGCCAGCGTGCTGATCGACGCGGTCGACGAGGCCGGCTACCTGCGCGCCGACCTCGCGGAAACGGCCGAGCGGCTGGGGTGCACGCTGGAGCTTGTGGAGCGCGTGCTGGGCGTGTTGCAGGGCTTCGAGCCCACCGGCGTCTGCGCCCGCGACGTGCGCGACTGCCTGATGCTGCAGCTCAAGGAACTGGACCGCTACGACCCGGCGATGGCCGCCCTGCTCGACAATCTCGAACTTGTGGCCAAGCGCGACATGGCGGGCCTGCGGCGCATCTGTGGGGTCGACGAGGAAGACCTGCGCGACATGCTGTCGGAGCTGCGCGCCCTGACGCCGCGGCCCGGCGCTGCTTTCGGGGCCGAACCGGTGCAGCCGGTGGTGCCGGACGTCACGGTCCGCGAAGGCCAGGGCGGCCTGTGGCACGTGGAGCTGAATGGCGACACCCTGCCCAAGCTGCTGGTCGACCAGCGCTATCACGCCCACGTCTCAGGCAAGGCGCGCTCTGACCAGGAAAAGACCTTCGTCTCGGACTGCCTGGCCTCGGCCAACTGGCTGGTGAAGAGCCTCGACCAGCGGGCCAAGACCATCCTCAAGGTCTCCAGCGAGATCGTCCGCCAGCAGGACGCGTTCCTCGCCTATGGCGTCGAGCACCTGCGGCCGCTGAATCTGAAGACCGTCGCCGACGCCATCGGCATGCATGAATCCACGGTCAGCCGGGTGACCTCCAACAAGCACCTGGCGACGCCGCGCGGGGTGTTCGAGCTCAAGTTCTTCTTCACCTCGTCGATCGCCTCCAGCGAGGGCGGCGAAGCCCACTCGGCCGAGAGCGTGCGCCACAAGATCCGTCAGTTGATCGAGGCCGAGCGCAACGACGCCGACGTCCACTCCGACGACGCGATCGTCGACATCCTGCACGGCGCCGGCGTCGATATCGCCCGCCGCACGGTGGCCAAATACCGCGAGGCGCTGCGCATCCCCTCGTCGGTCGAACGGCGCCGGCGGCTCAAAGAGCCAGCTTAAGCACACCAGCCTCTGGCGCGCCCGGGCGCGGGCGATTAGCTAGACGCCGCAACCGGCGCCTGCATCCGCCGCCTTTCGTAGCCTGCCCGACGCGCATGTCCGACGAGCCGCCCGACGACCCCGTTCCGCTGTCGAAGTTGCTGTACGCCCTGGCGCGAGGCGACGCCGACGAGATCAGCGTCGGCGCGCTGGTCGACGGGTTCGGCCCGCGCGCGTTCGGGGCGCTGCTGTTCGTGTTCGCCTTCGCCTGCACCCTGCCGCTGCCGCCCGGCGCCTCGACGGTGTTCGGCGCGCCGCTGGTGCTGCTGGCGCCGCAGGTGGCGCTGGGCGCGCCGGCGCCCTGGCTGCCGAAACGTCTTCGCCAGCGCAACATCCCGGCGAGAGACATCCGCAAGATCGCCGGCAAGCTCGCACCCGCGACCGCTCGAATCGAGAAGATCTCTGGCCCGAGGCTGGGATTCCTGTTCGGCCCGGTCGGCGAGCGGGCGATCGGCGTGGTCTGCACCGCGCTCGCCCTGGTGCTGATTCTGCCGATCCCGCTGGGCAACATCCTGCCGGCCGCCGCGGTCTGCGCCTTCGCGCTGGCGCTGGTGCAGCGGGACGGCGTACTGGCGCTGATCGGCTATCTGGTGACCATCGCCAGCACCGCGGTGCTGGTGCTCGCCGCGCACATCGTCGTGAGCATGGTGCGCCACCTGCTGGAGATCCTCGGGGCGGCTTGACACCATCCGCGCTCCGGCGCGTTCATTGCGGTATGCAAGTACAAGTTACCGGCAAGCATGTCGATGTCGGCGACGCCCTGCGCACGCGGGTGTCCGACGAACTCACCAGCAACATTGGTAAGTATTTCGATCGCGGCGGCGGCGCCGACGTGGTCGTCAGCAGAGAGGGTCATTCGTTCAAGGTGGACTGCGCGGTGACGCTGGCTTCCGGCCAGCATCTGCAGAGCCAGGGCCTGGGCGCTGACGCCCACGCGGCGTTCGACAGCGCCCTGGATAAGATGTCCAAGCGGGTGCGGCGATATAGCCGCCGCATGAAGGACCATCATCAGCAGGCGCTCGCCAAGCAGGCCGAGACTGCCTCCTATTTCGTCATCGAATCCCGCGTGGACGACGAGGATGACGCCGAGATCGAGGCTTCCGGCGCAGCGCCGGAGGCGGTGGTGATCGCCGAGACCGAGAAGGCGATCCGCACCATGACCGTCTCGATGGCGGCTATGGATCTGGACTTGACGGGGGTTCAGACAATCGTGTTTAGGAACGCCGCGCACGGCGGACTTTCCGTTGTCTACCGACGGACCGATGGCAACATCGGCTGGATCGACCCCGAGCGCAGCAAGCCGGTGAACGGCGGATCGAACGGGGCCGGCGCCGCGCGCTGACCCGATGCGCTTCCGATCGGTCTTGGACGTTCCTTTCGATTGAAGGCGTTTTAGAGACATGCAGATCGGCGATTTCCTCGATCGCGGCGCGATCGCGTCGCGGATCAGCGCGGCCAACAAGCGCCAGGCGCTGGCGGTGATCGCCGACCTCGCATCGCGCAACTTCGGCTTGGATTCCGGGGTCATCCTGGACGCCCTGGCCGAGCGCGAACTCGCCGGATCCACCGGCGTCGGCCATGGCGTCGCGGTGCCGCACGCGCGTCTGGAGGGCCTGTCGCGGATGCGTGGCATCTTCGTACGTCTGGATCAGCCGGTGGACTTCGATGCGGTGGACGACCAGCCAGTCGATCTGATCTTCGCCCTGTTCGCGCATCCGGACGCGGGCTCGGAGCATCTGCGCACGCTGGCGCGGGTTTCTCGGCTGCTGCGCCACGCCGAACTACGCGACCAGTTGCGCAAGGCGGTCACCGCCGACGCGCTCCACGCCCTGCTGGTGCAGGAACCTGATTCAAACTCCGGCGACCACCCCGAACGCCGCACTGCCTAGGGCGTTAGCCCAGGGTGATTATCAGGAAGTCGCGCAGCGGGGCGAGCAGGTAGCGTGCGATCCCGGTCAGGACCAGGATCACGATGATCGGGCTGATGTCGATTCCGCCAAGCGATGGAATGATCCGCTGCACCGGCCGCATGACCGGCCGCGTCACCGCTTCCAGGAACCGCGCCACGTTATTCACGAACGGGTTGCGCAGATTGATCACGTCGAAAGCGACCAGCCAGGAGATCAGGGCGTTGATGATGATCGCCCAGATCAGAAGCTGCAGAAGGGAGCCCACGATGAAGAATACGAAGCCGATGATGGCGGCCATTCGGACGTCCTTTTGCAGATAGCCGGTTTCTAAGGTGCGCCCCGGCGCCATGCAACATGGGGATCGACCGGCAGGCCGCCAATTAGTGCAGGGCGTGGGTTGACATGACCGGCGACTGAACGCTTATTCCGCGCCGCCTGGGGCCGTAGCTCAGTTGGTAGAGCGCCTCGTTCGCAATGAGGAGGTCAGCGGTTCGACTCCGCTCGGCTCCACCAGGCTTTTCGCAAGCCTGGCCTCTCCAGGCACACCCCGATATCGGCGCGACAAGGCGCCTGAATCCATGGCGTCGGCGCGGTCCGATGGCCTGTGGGCGGCGACACTTTGACTCAGGCCTCGCTTGGCGCCTTGGTGGCCCTTCGGTCGCATGGCGCCGAGGCGCGGGGCGGCGAAGGCCGGCGTCCCGGCCGCCACCGTCCAGCAGTTCCTGCCCAGCATCAGGGCTCGCCGATCGGCGGGCTGCTGTCGGGCCTCGACGCGAACAAGAACGGGTCAATCGTCGATGACGCCATGGGCATGATGAAGGGCCTGTTCAGCGCCAAGCCGGCCTGACATCGCCTTTTTTCGCACCGCCGCACTAGCCCGTCGGCGGCGCGTTGGGAACTCTCTGAGCACTTTCGAGGTATTGCCTGCGAGCCGTCGTGGCGTGCGTTGTAGAGCGTCCGCCCGAGGGCTATGTTGCAGTGCACACAAACGGGCTCGCGCGTTGTTCTCCAAGTTGTTTCCCAAGCCGGTCGCCAACCGCACGCCTCCGACCACCGGCGGCCGCCTGATCTATGCGGTGGGCGACGTGCATGGGCGGCTCGACGTGCTGGAGCCGCTGATCGCCGAGATCGCCGCAGACGCCGCCCGTTCACGTCCGGCGCATAAGCCGCTGCTGATCTTCCTGGGCGACTATGTGGACCGTGGCGACGCCAGCGCCGGGGTCATCGACCTGATCCTGAGGCTGCAGGCCGACACCGCGTTCGAGGTGGTGGCCCTGAAGGGCAACCACGAGGAGGCGCTGTTCCAGTTCCTCGACGACCCGAGCTTCGGGCCGCTGTGGATCGAGCATGGCGGCGGACCGACCCTGGCCTCCTACGGCGCCCCGGCGCCGGTCGGCCGTGGCGACGCAGAATCCTGGATGCGCACCCGAGACGCCTTCGCCGCCGCCCTGCCCGACGACCATCGCCGGTTCCTAGAGAGCCTGGAGCTGATCGTCACGGTCGGCGACTACGCCTTCGTGCACGCCGGCGTGCGGCCGGGCGCGCCGCTAGAGCGCCAGACCGAGCACGACCTGCTGTGGATCCGCCACGACTTCCTGCAGGCGAACGGCCCGTTCGAGAAGATCATCGTGCATGGCCACACTCCGGCCGAGGCCCCGCAAATCACCCCGCACCGCATCTGCGTCGACACCGGCGTCTATGCGACGGGCGTACTGACGGCCGTGCGCCTCGACGCCGACGGCCCTCGCTTCCTGCAGGCCGGACGCCGCCAGGCGGCCTGAGCGCGCTCGACGCTGCTCATTCCCGATGCCGGATGAGCGGATTGTGTCGAGTGACGTCTTGAGCGGTTCGCGCGCCTAGTGCGCGTCGTCCCAGTTGGCCGCGGCCCGCGCCTCGACCACCAGGGGGACGGTGAGCGCCACAGCGGGCTCGGGCGCGGCCTCCATGACCCGACGGGCGACCGCGATCACAGCATCAGCCTCGGACTCCGGGGCCTCGAACACCAATTCGTCGTGCACCTGCAACAGCATGCGCGCGGTGAGCCCCTCGGCGCGCAGGGCGTGGGGCATGCGCACCATGGCGCGGCGGATGACGTCGGCGGCGGCGCCCTGGATCGGCGCGTTGATCGCCGCACGGTCGGCGAAGGCGCGCTCGGCGGGCGACTTGCCGCGCACTGCCGGAATGTTGACCTTGCGCCCGAAGATGGTGGTGACGAAGCCCTGGCTGCGCACCTCGGCCTTGGCGCGGTCCATGTAGGCGCGGATGCCGGGGAAGCGCTCGAAGTAGGTCTTGATGTAGGCGCCGGCCTCGTCCTGCGGGATCGACAACTGGTTGGCCAGGCCGAACGCCGAGATGCCGTAGACGATGCCGAAGTTGATCGCCTTGGCGCGCCGCCGGGTCTCGGCGGGCATGCCCTCGACCGGCACGCCGAACATCTCCGAGGCCGTCATGGCGTGGATGTCCAGGCCTTCCTTGAAGGCCCGCTTGAGCTGGGCGATGTCGCCGATGTGGGCGAGCAGCCGCAGCTCGATCTGGCTGTAGTCGGCGCTGATCAGCACGTGGCCCGGCTCGGCGATGAACGCCTTGCGGATCTTGCGGCCTTCCTCGGTGCGGATCGGGATGTTCTGCAGGTTCGGGTCCGATGACGACAGCCGCCCGGTGCTGGTCGACGCCAGCGAGAACGAGGTGTGGACGCGGCCAGTTCGGGGTGAAATCGCCGCGATCAGGTTGTCGGTGTAGGTGCCCTTGAGCTTGGAAAGCTGGCGCCAATCCAGCAGCGCCCTGGGCAGGGCGTGGCCCTGGGCGGCCAGATCCTCCAGCACCGAGGCGTCCGTGGACGCCGCGCCCTTGGCCGTGGTGCGTCCGCTGCCAAGGCCCATCTCGGCGTAGAGGATCTCGCCGATCTGCTTGGGCGAGCCCAGGTTGAACGGCCGGCCGGCCAGCGCGTGCGCCTGGGCTTCAAGCTCGACCATCCGCACGGAGAAGTCGTTGGAGAGCTGACGCAGGCGCTCGGGATCGACGCGGATGCCCGCGCACTCCATCTGCGCCAGCACCGCCGGCAGGGGACGCTCCAGGGTCTCGTAGACGTTCAGCAGGCCTTCGGCCGACAGCCGCCCGCGCAGGTGGCGATAGAGGCGCAGGGTGACGTCGGCGTCCTCGGCGGCATAGCAGGAGGCCTCGGTCAACGGCACGTACTTGAAGCTCTTCTGCGCCTTGCCGGTCCCGGCGACCTGTTTGAACGGGATCGGTTCGTGGCCCAGCCAGAGCTTCGACAACTCGTCCATGCCGTGGCCGTGCAGCCCCGCCTCCAGCACGTAGGAGATCAGCATGGTGTCCTCGACGGGCGTGACGTCGATCCCGTAGCGCGAGAGCACCGCCAGGTCGTATTTGGCGTTCTGGGCGACCTTCAGGACGCCGGGGTCCTCCAGCAGCGGCTTCAGCCGGGCGATCACGCTCTCCAGCGGGATCTGCGTCAGGTCAGCGGCGGCCTCCAGCGCCAGGCCTTCCATCTCGCAGTGGCCGACGGGGATGTAGCAGGCCTCCCCCGGAGCCACGGCCAGCGACACGCCACAGAGCCCGGCGTTGGCCGAACTCAGCGCGTCGGTCTCGGTGTCGAAGGCGACGACGCCGGCCGCATAGGCGCGCGCGATCCAGTCGTCGAGCGTGGCTTCGTCGCGCACGCAGACATAGGCGGTGACGTCGATGGGCGAGGCAGGCGCGGGCTCCGCCGGCTTCTTCGGCGCGGCGGCGGGGGCGATCTGGCCGCCGCGGGCCTCGGCCACCCGACGCGCCAGCGTGCGGAACTCCATGGCGTCGAGGAAGGTCGCCAGACCTTCCGCCGACTGGGTGGGGTCGATCACCGCCAGGTCGTCGATCGGGGCCGGCAGCGGCGTATCGCAATCCAGCTGGACGAGTTGGCGCGACAGGCGGATCTGGTCGGCGAAGTCGATCAGGGTCTGGCGGCGCTTGTCCTGCTTCACCTCGTGGGCGCGAGCCAGCAGGGCGTCGAGGTCGCCGTATTCGTTGATCAGGGCCGCGGCGGTCTTGACGCCGATGCCCGGCGCGCCGGGCACGTTGTCTACGGAATCACCGCACAGCGCCTGGACGTCGACCACCTTGTCCGGCGCGACGCCGAACTTCTCCATCACCTGCTCGGGCCCGATCAGCAGGTTCTTCATGGTGTCGAGCATGGTCACCTGCGGGCCGACCAGTTGCATCAGGTCCTTGTCGGACGAGACGATCACCACGTCGCCGCCCAGATCCCGGACCTTGCAGGCGTAGGCGGCGATCAGGTCGTCGGCCTCGTAGCCGGGCAGCTCCAGGCAGGCGACGCCGAACGCCCGCGTCGCGTCGCGCACCAGCGGGAACTGCGGCGCCAGATCTTCCGGCGCCGGCGGGCGATGGGCCTTGTACTGATCGTACAGGTCGTTGCGGAAGGTCTTCTCCGAGTGGTCGAAGATCACCGCCAAGTGGGTCGGCGCATCCGGCTGGGCGCGCATGTCGACCAACAGCTTCCACAGCATGTTGCAGAAGCCGGCCACCGCGCCGATCGGCAGGCCGTCGCTCTTGCGCGTCAGCGGCGGCAGGGCGTGGTAGGCGCGGAAGATGTAGCCCGAGCCATCCACCAGGTAGAGCCGGACCTTCGGCCCGTCCTGGGTGGTGTCTCGCGGGAGGTCGGGAAGGCTCTCGGGGGCGTCCGCCAGCAGATCGGTCATGGCGCCTAAGATAGGACCGCGATCGCCCGCGGTCACCCGCCGAGCGACGAGTTCAGGCGAACCGTGTGTTGAGATTGGCGAGCGGCGCCCCGGCCAGCGCCAGGGTCGAGGAGTCTCCGCTCGCCAGATAGGCTTTCACGCCGGCATCCATCGCCGCGTAGGCCGCCCGGAACGGCGCGGTGGCCGAGCTGACGCGCCGCACGCCCAGCGCCTGCAGCCTGGCGGCGGTGGGCGCGCCTGGACGGCCCATGACGTTCGTCGGCAGGTCGATACCGGCGGCAAGCGCGCCGATCAGCGTCTCGTCCACCGGGCCGGGCACGAAGATCCCAGCCGCGCCGGCGTCGGCGTACAGGCGTGCGCGGCGCAGGGCCTCCACCAGCGCCGCCTCCCCCTCCCCGCCGCGGAGGTAGAGGTCGATGCGGGCGTTGACGAAGAGGGCGACCCCCGCGCCCTTGGCCGCCTCCACCGCGGCGGCCACCTTGCGCGCATGCAGATCGGGCTCGCGGCCGCCGTCCTCCAGATTGATCCCGACGCAACCGGCGTCGACCACGCCGACAATGGTGCGCGCCAGTTCGTCCAGGTCGTCGGAGTAGCCGCCCTCGATGTCGGCGGTGAGCGGCACGCTCAGCACGCGGGCGATCTCGCCCAACGCCTGGATCAGGATCGGCGTCGGCAGCTTGTCCCCATCGGCATAGCCGTGCGCCCAGGCGACCGCGGCAGAGGATGTCGCCACAGCTTTCGCGCCCGCGTCCTGCATCAGGGCTGCGCTGGCCGCGTCCCAGCAGTTGGGCAAGACGAGGATGTCGGGGCCGGCGTGAAGGCCGGCGAAGGTTGCGGCGCGGTCCTGCTGGCTCATCGCCCCCTCATCTTTCGGTCTCAGTGGCCGTGCGGGCCTTCCCAGACGCCGGGGGCAAGGCGTTCGTCCTCAGCGCCTTCCGAGCCGTGCGCCAGCACGAAGCGGCGGTCGCAGTAGGGGCATTCGACGAAGTCGGCCTCGCCCATCTCCAGCCAGACCCTGGGATGGCCGAGCGCGCCGCCGACGCCGTCACAGGCGATGCGCCCCGAGCGCACGGTGATGGTCTCCGGCGCGGGCAGGGTGGACGACAACGCGGGCTCGGCCGGCATAGGCTCGGGCCGGGTCTGGGCGTCTGCGCCGAGGTTGCGGGGTCTGCGGGCCATCTTGGGTCTTTAGTCTCTGAGTCTGGAATTTTACGGCCGCTTGGCGTTGCGCTTGAGCCGGCCTAGGTATGCGCCACCGCCTCGGCGCGTCAATCGATTGGACGGCGAATGGACCTTCCCGACAACGCCATTGAGATCATCGGCCTGGTGAAGACCTACCCGGCGACCAAGACCACGCCGCAGATGCACGCCCTGAAGGGCGTCGACCTGGCGATCCCGCGCGGCTCGATCTTCGGCCTGCTTGGGCCGAACGGAGCCGGCAAGTCGACGATGATCAACATCATGGCGGGGCTCTGCAAGAAGACCTCTGGCACGGTGCGCATCTGGGGTCGCGACATCGACACCCGCGCCCGCGACGCCCGCGCCGCGATCGGCGTGGTGCCGCAGGAGATCGCCGCCGACCCGTTCTTCACCCCGCGCGAGTCGCTGGAGGTGCAGGCCGGCATGTACGGGGTGCCGCGGGCCGAACGCCGCACCGACGAACTGCTGACCGCGCTGGGCCTCGCCGACAAGGGCGACGCCTATGTGCGCCAGCTGTCTGGCGGCATGAAGCGGCGGCTGATGGTCGCCAAGGCGATGACCCACAACCCGCCGGTGCTGATCCTCGACGAGCCCACCGCGGGCGTCGACGTGGAGCTGCGCC
Organism: Phenylobacterium sp.; assembly: GCF_030693805.1. Taxonomy (GTDB): domain Bacteria; phylum Pseudomonadota; class Alphaproteobacteria; order Caulobacterales; family Caulobacteraceae; genus Phenylobacterium. The sequence continues at coordinate 16,305 of NZ_JAUXZW010000068.1, read as the reverse complement.
GCCAGCTCTGGTCCTATGTGCTGGAGCTGAACCGCCGCGGCGTGACCATCGTGCTGACCACCCACTACCTGGAGGAGGCCGAGGAGCTCTGCGACCACATCGCCATCATCAACCGCGGCGAGGTGGCGGTGAGCGAGCCGACGGCGACGCTGCTGCGCCGACTCGACACCCGCAACGTGGTGGTGACCCCGGAGGAGCCGGTGACCGAGGCGCCGGCGCTTGAGGGCTTCGAGACCAAGCTTCGCCCGGGCGGCGCCTTCTCGGTGACCTATCGCACGGGCCAGTCCAGCGTCGAGCAGGTGTTGGCCGCGCTGCGCGCCAGCGGCCTGCACATCCGCGACATCGCCACCGAGGATCCGGACCTGGAAGACGTGTTCCTGTCGCTGACCTACGCCGCCCCGCAGGCCGAACCCGCCTAAGCCTTTGCGGCCCCCGCGCCTTTCGGTTAGAGAAGCGCCCTGCTCGCAGACCGCACCCGTAGCTCAGCTGGATAGAGCGTTGCCCTCCGAAGGCAAAGGTCACACGTTCGAATCGTGTCGGGTGCGCCAGCAGCATCAACAACGCAGCTATTCTGGCGAATGGCGTTGCGTCGCTGAAGTCGCCACGCGGGCCTAGTCGAGCTGAAGCAGACCTTCGACGTCGCACCGTGAGCCTTGCCCGGCGCACAGCCGGCGTTCCGTCGCGCGCCGAGGTCGAGATCGAGCGCACGCGTAGACCGCGGCTGGTTCATGATCTGCGGGCGGCCTTTTTCGCCACCACTGAGAAGCTCAGCGCCGGGTCGCCGTCAGCCGTCACGAGGCCGCGGATAAAGACCAGGCTTCGGCCGCCGCGGATCACTTCGCCGCCAGCCTCAACAAGAGCGCCGGCCGAGACCGCGCCCACGAATTCGGCGTTGAACGCAGCCGTCACCGACCAGTCGTCACTCAGGGCGCTCATGCCGATCGCGAACGCGGAATAGTCGGCGAATGTCATCAGGCACCCCCCATGCATGAATCCGCTGGCGTTCATGTGGCGCGGTTCTGCCCGAAACGCGCAGCGGATCGCGCCATCGGCTCCCGCACGCCAATAGAACGGCCCCACCATGCTTTCGAAGGCGTCCAATTCGCCCCAGGTGCGCCAGCCGGCCCAGGGGCCTTCGATCACATCGATCACACCGTCGGGCCAGACCGTCGCTTGTTCCGCCATCAATCGCTCCCAACAGTTCCTGCGCTCGTGAGCGACTATGGTTCGGCGGAGCCTGTCGGTCCGACTGAGATCGCTGTCTTCGTCGGCCTGCCACCGGTCGAACCCTTCGCGTCCCTCGCCTAAGCGACCGCACGCACCGAAGCGGGGTCGACGGGGCGCGAGCGGCCGACGCCCCTGGCCGAGAACAGGTGTTCGATCGGACCCGGGAAATCCGCAGGGTTTTCCAGCATCGCGCGGATGTGTTCGCTCACCTCGCGGTCGGTGATCCAGTTGTACTTGGGATCATCGCCCTTGGCCTTGTCCTCGGTGGTGACCATGGCGCCGATGATCAGCTCGCGGATCGCGATGCGATGGTTCTCCAGCTCGTGGTCGAGATAGCGGAACATGGTCCGTTGCGCCGACTGGATCATCGAATTGTAGCTGTAGTGAGGGAAAATCCGGTCGGCCATGGCGCCGCCCAGGCCGATATAGATCCCGCCGTCGACGACGATCGGAACGAAAGTCTTGGCGGCGACGAAATGGGTGATCAGGTTGGCGTGCACGATCGCCAGCAGGTCAGCGGAACTCCATTCCACCAGCGTCTTGCCCTGCGGCCTGGCGCCGCTCAGGCCGGCGAGCACGCCGTCAACCCGATCGACCCGCGCGCGGACGCCCTGCAGCAAGGTCGCAGCCGCAGCCTCGTCGTGGACGCTCCCTTCGATCAGGTGAAAGGATCGGCCGGCGTGGCGATTCCGCAGGGCCTCGGCCTTGGGACCGCCCCGGCTCGTCGCCAGGACGCTATGGCCTGCATCAAGCAAGGCGGCGATGACGCCGCTGCCCACATCGCCGGTACCGCCCAGAATCAAGAACTGCTTCATCGCTTCGCTCTCCATGCCTCTGTTCTTTGTGGCGATCGGAACGGCCGCAACCTGCCGATCATGGACCGGCGCATATCCCGCATCAATCGGGTCCGGCGCCCGATGGCGAGGTCGTCGCGCGAGCTTTGACCTGCTAACGTCGCCGCCTGTGACGGGAGCAAGCCTCATGAGCCAGACCGAAGTCAGCCAACCCGAAATCGGCAAGACCCTGGAGGCGGGCGGCGTCTCGACCAACTACCACGACCACGGCGCAGGGCCGCCGGTGCTGCTGATCCATGGATCGGGGCCGGGCGTCAGCGCCTGGGCCAACTGGTCGCGCAACATCCCCGTCCTGGCGAAGGACTTCCGGGTGATCGCCCCGGACCTGGCGGGCTTCGGCTATAGCGGCGCGATCGCCGGCGGCGTGCGCGACAAGGCGGTGTGGACCCGCCAGCTCGTCGGCGTGCTGGATGCGTTGAAGCTCGACAAGGTCAGCGTTGTCGGCAACTCGTTCGGCGGCGGCATGGCGATCGCGCTAATGGTCGCCCACCCCGACCGGGTGGAGCGCGCGGTGCTGATGGGCTCGGTGGGCCTGAAGTCGCCGATCAGCGAGTCGCTCGACTACCTCTGGGGCTATCAGCCGAGCCTCGAGAATATGCGCAAGGCGATCGAGCGGCTGGTCTACGACCAGAGCCGGATCACCGAGGAGCTGGTGCAGATGCGCCACCAGGCGAGCTCGCGTCCCGAGTCGTACGCGCCCTATGCGGCGACCTTCGGCCAGGCGCCGCGGCAGAACGCGCTCGACATGCTGGCCAGCGACGAGGCCCAGATCGCCGCGATCACCCAGGAGGTGCTGATCCTCCACGGCGCCTTCGACCGTGTGATTCCGCTGGAGACCTCGGTGCGGTTGAACCGGCTGATCCGCAACTCGGACCTGCACAGCTTCGCCGGCGCCGGCCACTGGGTGCAGATCGAGCGCGCTGCGAGCTTCAACCGCATGGTCGCCCAGTTCATCAGGCACGGACTGAACGCGTAGCGGCTAAGGCCGGGCGAACCCGCTGCGCAGCGCCAGCCACCGCTAGTTTTTCTGCGTCTGACAATGGATTCATGCACAAACTGCCCTCGTGGAAGGCCGCGCGCTCGTCGGCGCTTAGGCGATCAACTATCTTTCACGAGAAAATCTAAGGGAGCCGCGGACACGCACCCGCGGCGGGGGTGGACGACGGATGCTTTCGCAGCGCGGCCGCTATGCACTGAAGGCGCTCATCAACCTCGCCCGTTTGGAGCAGGGGTCGCGGCAGGTCAGCGCCATCGCCGCCGAGGAGAACATCCCGCGGAAGTTCCTCGAGGCGATCATGTCCGACATGCGACGCGCCCATCTCGTTGAAAGCGCGCGGGGAAAGATGGGCGGCTACAAGCTCGCGCGTCCCGCCGACCTGATCACCTTCGGCGATGTGATCCGCATCACCGACGGCCCGCTGGCGCTGATCCCCTGCGCCAGCCGCAACTTCTACCGCCGTTGTGACGACTGCCACGACGAAGGCGCCTGCATCCTGCGTCGGATCATGTCGCGCGTGCGCAACGAAGTGTCCGAGATCCTCGATCGCACGACCCTCGCCGACGCCCTCGCCGGCCTCGCCGATCCGCTGCTGATCGACGAAGACGAGCTGCTGGACGGCCCGCCCCGCCCGGTCGAACAGGCCTGACGGTGTCAGCCGTGCTGTAGGGTGGGTCTAGAATTTCCGGCGGGTTTCCGCGCCAGAACTCGCCTTTCTCACTCATACTAAATAGCAGGCATTTAGACGCAGCCGCGTCGCCCCTCACCCTTTCGCCTTGCCCAGCACGAACTCGGCCATCTCATCGTGGCGGGCGAACCAGACATCGCCCGGCTGCTGGAAGTAGCTGAGGATCTTGGCGAACATCGAGGCCATCATCGGCCTGCCGCCGAAGTGGGTGTGCAGGGTCAGGTTGATGATCTCGGCCTGGCCGCTGGTGCGCAGGAAATCGAAGGTGTCGCAGTAGACGTTGAGGAAATCCCGGGGGCTGCCGCGCAGCACCCGATTGTCGGTGAAGTCGCTGTGCATCAGGGCGACGATGTCGCCCTTCGGCGTCGTCACCACATACGGCAGGTCGGTGTCGTTGTAGTCGCCGTGCCAGGTATAGCCGCGCTCGGCCAGGATCTCGGCGGTGAGCGGCGTCGGCGTCATGCGCGGGCTGGCCCAGCCCAGCGGACGCGCGCCGGTGACGCCCTGGATGATCTCGCCGCAGCGGTCGATCATCGCGCGCTCCTGGTCAGGCGGCATATAGGCCACCAGCTGGTCCTGCGTATAGGAGTGGCCGGCGATCTCATGACCCTGGGCGTGCAGGGCTCGGGCGCTGTCGGGATAGCGCTCGATGGCGTGGGCGTTGACCGCGAAGGTCGCCTTGACGCCGGCGTCGGCCAGCACCTTGGCCAGGCGCCAGACCCCGGTCTCGCCGCCGTATTCGGCCCAGGAGATGCCCTGCAGGTCGACGACGCCGTCGCGCAACGGGCTGGCCATCGGCGAATAGGGCGGCGATTTCCCCGCCGGCCAGGTCTCGTACATCACCGTGACGATGACCGCGATCTTGCCGCCGTTGGGCCAGGCCTCGATCCTGGGCGGCTTCAACGCCCCATGTCCTTGGCGGTCTTTCCAGCGATGCCCCAATCGGTGCTGGGGACTTCCTGGATGATCACGCGGATCGACTCGACCGGCGCGTCCAGCGATTCCGAGATCGCCTTGGTGACGGCGATGATCATCGCCTTCTTCTTCTCTACGGAGCGGCCTTCGATCAGGTTCACGATGGCGACAGGCATGCGGCTTCCTCCCGGCGTTTTCTGGTTAGCTCTCGCGCTGGCGGACCGGCGCGGGCGTCGACAGCAAGGCCGTTCGCTCAGCTTGCGTCAACGGCCTCCATCGGCCTTCCGGCAGATCGCCCAGGGTCAACGGCCCGATCCGCACGCGCAACAGGTCGACCACCGACAGGCCGACCAGATCGCACATACGGCGGATCTGGCGGTTGCGCCCTTCCTGCAGGATGAAACGAAGCTGCTGGTCGCCCATGCGGTCGACGCGCGCCGGGCGCAATTGACGGCCGTCGAGCTGCAGGCCGTGGCGAAGCTGTTTCAGCTTGCGCTCGCTGATCTCGCCAGCGACCCGGACCAGGTACTCCTTCTCCATCTCGGACGCCGGCCCGATCACCGCCTTGGCCAGCACGCCGTCCTCGGTCAGAACCAGCAACCCACGCGAATCCATGTCGAGCCGCCCGATCGGCGCCAGGCGGTTGGCGGAACCGGGAATGGTGGTCGCTTCGCCCCACAGAGTTTCGCGGGTCAGCAGCCGCACGGCCGGGATCTGCTGGCCTTCCGGCTGGGAGGAGACCACGCCCATCGGCTTATGGATCACCACGCTGAGCGTCGCCTCCAGCAGCGCCTCGGCGCGGTCGGAGAGGGTCAGGGTCTGGCCGGGGAGGATCTTGCGGCCCACGTCGTCGACGCGCTCGCCGTCGACGCTCACCAGGCCCTGGGCGATCAGGCTCTCGGCCTCGCGGCGCGAGCAGACGCCGTTCTGGGCCAGCCAGCGGTTGACCCGCTGCGGTTCGGCTTCGTCATAGCGGCGGGTCCAGGCCATGGCCGTGCATCGCGCGCCGCAGCGACCCTGTCCAGACCTGCGCAGCTCCGCATTGTGGCGATGCGGCGACACAGTTAGGCTTCTTCGCGATCACCCAACCCAATCGGAGACGCAGCCCCATGTCCTTGTTCAGCCGCTCGACCTGGCTGCTCGCCGCCGGCGCCGTGCTCGCGGTGGCCACTGTCGCCCAGGCCCACGTCACCATCGGCCCGAAGGAATCGCCGCTGGGCGTGCGCGAGAAGTACGTCATGCGCGTGCCCAACGAGCGCAAGACCGCGACAGTGAAGGTCGAGGGCTTCTTCCCGGCCGGGCTGAAGATCAGCAGCTTCGAGGACAAATGCGGCTGGAAGGTCGAGACCACCCGCGACGCGTCGGGCGCCATAGTCTCGGCGGTGTGGACCGGCGAGGTGCCGGTCGATGGTTACGCCGAGTTCGGGATCATCGCGATCAACCCGAAGGAAGGCGCGACCCTGGCCTGGAAATTCAACCAGACCTACGCCGACGGCACGGTGGTGGAATGGAGCGGACCCAAGGGTTCGAAGACGCCAGGACCGATCGTCACCTTGACGCCTGCGCCGGAAACGGCCCCTGCGCCGGCGGCGGCCGCGCACTAACCCCCTCCGTCACGCCCCTGCGGGGCGCGCCACCTCCCCCGTTCCACAGGGGAGGAGCAAAGCGCCACCTCCCCTGCGAGGCGAGGTCGGAGGGGGCTTTCGCCCTCTCCACAAGCAACGATCTCGCTCAGACCGTCGCGATCGGATTGACCGGTGATCCCACCGCGCCCGGCAGGCGCAACGGCGGCGCGGTCAGCAGGAAACGGCTGCGACCGTTGGCCGCCAGCCAATCGGCCAGCGGCGTCAGCCACCATAGCTCGCCCAGCGGCAGGCCGAGCTTGAACAGGCAGAGTTCGTGCAAGGGCAGCAGGGCGTGGCGACCGTCGCCTGCGTGCTCGTACGGGCGGGCCTCCACCGCATAGTTGTCAGCGGCGATGGCGGCGATCCCGCTGTCGTCGATCCAGCGCAGCAGCCGCGCATCGGCGCCGTCCAGCACCGCGCCGCAGGCGTCCAGCCGCGCCTTGTCCGGCGCCCCGGCCATCTCTACGATCGCTTCGGCGAAGCCTGTATGGACACAAAGCACGTCGCCGCGCTCGACCTCCGCGCCCTGCGCCTGCAGCGCCCGCATCAGGTCGTCATAGCCGACGCTGTGGCGCCCGTCGCCAAACGCGCGGCGCACGTCGGCCATCACGCCACGGCCCTGCACGCCGTGAACGGCGGCGTTCTCGATGCCCAGCGCGCCGGCGCTGGAGGCTCCCTGCGGGTTGTCGGCAGGGGTGAGGAACAGGCCTTCCGGGCGGTAACCGTTATAGAACACCGTCTCGGCTTCGCCGTCGCCGTCCGCATCGAACTGCGCACCGACGTGGCTGAGCGCGTCCCACTGGGTGGAGTACTGCAGGCACAGCGTCACCATGTCGTCGCAGACGACCTCGGTGGTGTTATAGGCCTCACGGAACGGCCGCAGGAAATTCATCTCCCCCGCCGGCGTCGTGGTCGGGCGAAGCTGCGGCGGATGGCGCGACGGGTTGAGCACCGCCCCGCCCGGAAGGTCCAGCGGCAGGCTGAGGCTGAAGGTGCGCCCTTCGCGCACCTCGGCGACGCCCTGGCGCACCTTCTCGGGCGTCATCAGGTTCAGACGGCCGAGTTGGTCGTCGTCGCCGAATTCACCCCAGTTGGCGCCCTCAGGGCGGACCTTCCAGCGCCGGGTCACGCGAAGCTCGCATCGAGCACGCCCAGCCTGTCGAACTCCAGCCGCACGGCGTCGCCCGGATGAACGAACACCGCGTCGGTCAGCGCGCCGGCCAGAGCCACCTGACCAGCCTTCAGCGGTCGGCCGAGCTCGGAGGCCCGCGTCGCCAGCCAGGCAAGAGCTTCCCAGGGATCGCCCAGGATCGCGGCGCCAGAGGCGGTGGCCATGACCTCACCGTTCTTGCTGTAGACCATGCCCACCAGCTTGAGCTCGTAGTCGCTGGAGACCGGCGTCTCCGGGCCGAGCACGACACGCGCGGCCGAGGTGTTGTCGGCGATCACGTCGCCCAGGCCGAACTTGAAGTCCTTGAAGCGGCTGTCGATGATTTCCAGCGCCGGCATCACCGTGGCGGCGGCGGCCTTCGCCTGGGCGACCGTGGTCGGGCCGTTCAGGTCGCGGCCCAGACGGAACGCGATCTCCGGTTCGGCGCGCGGATGGATCAGCGGCTTGGTGTCGACGACGCCGCCGTTGGACACCAGGCCCGAGCCCAGCAGGTGCCCCAGGATCGGCTGCAGCACGCCCATGGTCTGCTGCTTGGCCTTGCTGGTCAGGCCGGTCTTGAGGCCGACGATCTGCTCGCCGCGGGCGAGCTTGTCGGCGATGCCTTCGAACTGCAGGCGGTAGGCCTCGTCTTCGCCGACCAGGCCTTGGGGATCGATGCGATCGATCTCGCGGCGCTCGCGCTCGGCGGCCAGCAGGGTGACAGTGCGGGGGTCCATGGTGCTCATTGTCCGTTCGCCATCAGTGCGCGCATCAGGGCATAGCCTTCTTCCGGCGCCGCGTTCAGCGAGCTGCCATTGGTGTTCGGGCGGATCCACAGCCAGGATCCGGGAATATTTTGGTGCAGTTCGAAGCAATGACCCAGAGGGTGGACCACCTCACGCTCGTCGCCGCGTAGGATCAGGGTCGGGACTCGAACCCCTTTGGACGTTTCGCGCAGGCTGTAGTGGTCCTGCAGCTCCGGCTTGTTGCGGATGCTCATGTAGTTGGCCAGGACGTTTCGCCAGTCGGTCCCGTGTTGGTCCTCGCGCATCTTCTGGTCGGCTTCAGGCAGGTTGCCGAACGAGCCGAGGTTGACGTTCAGCGCGGTGTTGGTGGCGCCCTCCATGGCGATGATCGGCAACTCCAGCGTCAGGGTTTTCACCAGCGCCGGATGATCGATGGCCAGCCGCAGGGCGACGCGGGCGCCCAGGCTGATGCCGAAGGCATGCACACGCTGCAGGCCCAGGTGATCCAACAGGGCCTTGGCGTCGTCGATCCAGGCCGACGGCGGCATCTCGCTGACGTGGGCGCTGCGGCCCATGGCGCGCATGTCCGGCACGATCACCCGGTGGGTCTTCGACAGAGCTAGGGCGTGGTGGGCCAGGGAGACGCTGGACTGCGAGGCGCCATGGAACATGATCAACGGCTCGCCCTCGCCGTGATCCTCCCAATAGTGCTGCAAGCCGTTGATGATCGCCTCAGGCATCGTCGCCTCCCATGGATTCTTGTCTGTTTCGCGTGTGAGCCCGCGAATGGTCGAACCTTAGGGGCGTATCACCGCCCTGGCCAGATGGACGTCACATGGCGTCAACCTGCGGCGACGTCCAGCAACGCCCGGGTGTAGCCCTCGACCACCAGGCTGATCGGCGTTTCGTCGGCCAGGACCAGCACGGCGCGGTGGCGGATGATGTAGGGGCCCGGCGCGCCCGCCAGGATCTCGGCGTCCAGCGTGCGGCGGCGGAAACCGAGCGGCCGAACCACCGCGCCGAACGGCGTGCGGCTCTCATCCAGACACCGGTTCATCTCCGGCGTCAGGCGCGCGGGCACGTACCAGTTGTCGGCCTCCGACAGGATCGTTCCATCGACCAGGAGCTCGACTCGGCGATGGCGAACCAGGTCCCCGTCGCCGACTTCGAGCAGGGCGCGGGTCTCTGCATCGGCCGCACGCTCGTCGTCGCCGATGCGGCAGGCGCTCACCTCGGCGCACGCCACGCCGCGCCACCTGGCCAGGGTCTCGGTGGCGCTGTCATGCTGCAGGAGCTGACGATTTAGCGCCTCGACGCGGGCCCGATGCTCTGGGCTCATACTGGTACGCGACTCCTTGACGCTCTCGAGCCGCGCGCCGCGTGTCAGGTCGCGGGCGGGCGCTCGCCGTTCGGCTTCTGGTAGTGCAGGACGCGCATAACGTTGTCGACCACGCCGGTGATCATCATCGGGCTGCCGACCTCGCGGCCCATATCCATGGCGATTCCGACGTCTTTCAGCGCGATCTGCATGCGCCCCGCGTAACTGGGATCGATGCGGCCCTGCATGAAGCCGGCGAACGAGTTCATCAATCGCGCGAGCCCGTGGTCGGGAGCGATGGCGTTGGCGCGCCCGTACTCCTTGAGCATGTTGGAGTCCGCGAACCCGCCGGCCAGCGCCTGGGGCAACAGGTCGGAGTCCAGACCGAAGCACTGCGACAGACTGCACGCCTCGGCGATGGCCATCATCGTCGCGAAGTTGATGACCTGGTTGCATATTTTGGTCGCCTGGCCGGCGCCCTGGCCGCCCATGTGGGTGATGGTGCCCGAGTAGGCGGCGATCATCGGCCGAGCCCGCTCGAATTCCTCGGTGGTTCCGCCGGCGAAGGACGCCAGCGTCCCGGCCTGGGCGCCGCCCGGCCCGCCGGACACCGGGGCGTCCACCCAGCCGATGCCGTGCTCGGCGCGTAGGCGCTGGGCCATCTCGATGGTGACCTTGGGGTGGAGGGTGGAATTGTCGACGATGAGCTTCGTGCGGCCGCCGGCGGCGACTCCCTGCGGGCCGAACACCACCGCCTCGACCGCGTAGGCGCTGTCCAGGCAGAGGAAGACGGTGTCGGTGGCTGCGCCGACCTCGGCCGCCGAGCCTGCGGCCCGGGCGCCCTTGGCGATCAGCGGCCGCATCTTGTCCGACGTGCGGTTCCAGACCGTCAGGTCGAAGCCCGCCAGCGCGATCCGCTCGGCCATCGGCGCGCCGATGGCGCCAAGGCCGATGTAACCCACGCTCTGCGTCATTTGCGGTCCCTCCCGGCGCGACCACGGCCGGGGATTGAGCCCCCGGACGCTGCGCCGGGCTCAGCTAGCCAGATCGGGCCGGCCGGACCAAGACCTCAAAAACGTGGGCGTCGCCGATCAGGGTCGCGCGGGGACCTTGCCCGGCCAGGTCAGGAAGCCGTTCCCGTCGAGGCCGGCGGCGCCGGGGCTGGCGACACAGCAGGGGCCTCGCACGCTGCTGCGGCTCTCATAGACCGCGCCGCCGCTGCTGTAGCTGCGATGGGTCTCGGATTCCGAGTAGCTTTCCGAACGGCTGCGCTCGCCATAGACGCCGCCGGCGGTGCGGCCGGACTCCTGGTGGTGATAGCTATGGCCGCCGGAATAGCGGTCAGGCGTCGGCAGGCGGGGAGTCTCATCGCGATAGCGGACCGGCGGCGGCGGCGCGTAACGGCGGCGGCCGTCCTCGTACCACTGGCCGTCGTCAGCCGGCGCGGCGCGCTCGTAGCGGCGTTCCTGGGCTTGGCCGCGATAGGCGTGGCCGTCCTGATAGCGGCGATCGGAGTAGACCTCGTCGCGCTCATGGAACGACGGGCCGCCATAGACCCGGACGCCGGAGTCGCGACGATCGTCATAGCGGCGCTCTTCGTAACGGCCGCCGCGATCGTCGAAACGCTCGCGCGGCGGCGGGCCGCCAGCCAGGTCGTCATGGTCGCGCTGCTCGGCGCGGCGGTATTCGTAGCGCCCGGCAGGCGCGGCGTAGGCGGTGTGACGGACCGTTGAGCGCTTCGTCGCCGCAGCCTTGCCCGAGCGATGCGCGACCGCCTTGTGGGCCCTGGCCTTTTGGCCGCCGCTGGCCTTGGCGGTCTGCGGCAGGCAGGCCGGCGTCGGCGGGCAGGCGGTCGCGGGCATGGTCGCGGGCAGCGGCGCACGCGCGGCGACACCACTTTTCGAAGCTGGTTGATCGCAGGCCGCGAGAGCCAGAAGAGCGGCGAAGGGAAGGACGAGACGGAGGCGCATGAAGAATTCCGGACGCGTCTGTTGAAACCAAAACCCTAATTGCAGGATGCCGAGCCGTTAACGCTGTAGGTTTCACCCGCTGCGCGAAGAAAATCTCCAACCAGGTCGTCGTAGAGGTCCAGGCGCTTGTATTGGCGGAACTGTGGCGTGGCGCTTCGCCAAGCCTTAGCGAAGCCCGCGAGACGCGGCGGGTCGGCCAGCAGCGCGGCCAGCGGCTCCAGCGATACGCGGATGGTGAACACCGCGCCGCCCGTGCGCGGCAGACGGCGCAGGGTCTGGCGCTCGACGCGTATGCGCAGTTCTCGCCCCGCATCGGCGGGCGCCAGATCAGCGATCCGCGCACGCATCGGCGCGGGGTCGGGCGCGAACAGCTCCGGCGAATTGACCAGGGTCCAGTTGCGGCGCTCCAGCACGACGTCGGGACGCAGGGCTTCGAACACCCTTTGCACGCGGGCCAGGAACCGATCGCCGAAGCTGGGCACCGGGCCGTGCAACTCGGCCAGGGAGCAGCCGAGCGCTTCGCCGGCGGTGAAGAAGGTCGGAGCCGATAGGCTGAGTGCGGTCAGCCGCCAGGCGCCGTCCGTCTTCTCCATCAGGCAAAGGTCGTCGGTCACCCGTCGAGCGGCGGCGTACAGCGGCGGCAGGCCGCCGGGCGCCGGCTGCGCGCCCAGGGCCGCGCCGACCAGCGCGGCGACCTCCTCCTGGCCATCGCGCGACCCTTCGATTTCGCCCCAGACGAGATTGCGGTGGTCGGCGAACAGCGGGTCCTTGCGCAGCCAGGGCGCCGCCTCCCCGCCCTGCAGCCACGCCGTTGCAGGGATTGGGCGCAGGCCGATGGCGAAATCCGCGGCCTGTTCCCAAGGGCTCATGGGCGACGCCGCAAGATCATGGCCAGCGCCGCGGCCACGGCCACGCCGATGATGTTGGCCAGCATGTCGCGCCAGTCGCCGTCGCGGCCGAACCCCATGGTCGCCTGCAACACCTCGATGCCGGCGCCGAGCACCAGCATCGCCCCCACGAGGCGCCTGCAACGAGCCGGATAGAGGGCCAGGCCGAGGGCGGTGATCGTCATGTAGGCGATGGCGTGCTCCGCCTTGTCCCAGAACCGCGCCAGGCCCGGCACGTCCTCGCCTGGCGCGAGCGAGGCCCACAGCAGGGCGACGATCGCAGTCCCGAAGATCGCGGCCTTGAGCGCGGACGGCCAGCGCCAGGGGTGCAGGAGAAGTGACGGGGGCATCGCCCGCTGATAGCAGATCAGCGCAGTGCGCGAACGCCTTGCGCGCGTCATGGGCCGTCTCTAGCGTCGCGCCGTTGGTGAGGAACAGCATGGCGATCGAGGCGGTGATCTGGGATTTCGGCGGGGTGTTCACCACCTCGCCGTTCGAGGCGTTCGCCCGTTACGAGGCCGAGCGCGGGGCGCCGAAGGACCTGATCCGAAGGGTCAACACGCTGAACCCCGACACCAACGCCTGGGCGCGGTTCGAGCGCTCGGAGATCGACGCCGGGGCGTTCGACGGTCTGTTCCTGGAAGAATCCACCGCGCTCGGCCACGCCGTGCCCGGCCGTGACATCCTGCCGTTGCTGAGCGGCGCGGTCAGGCCGCGGATGGTGGCGGCGCTCGCGGCGTGCAAGCCGCTGTTCAAGGTGGGCTGCATCACCAACAACATGCGCACCGAACACAGCCCGGGCGCCGACGCCGGCCAGCGTGAGGCGGGCGACATCCGCATCGGCGACATCCTGGCGATGTTCGACGTGGTCATCGAGAGCGCCAAGGCGGGCGTGCGCAAGCCCGACCCGAAGATCTACCTGATGATGTGCGAGGCGCTCGGCGTCGAGCCGTGCGCCTGCGTCTACCTCGACGACCTCGGCATCAACTGCAAGCCCGCGGCGGCCCTGGGCATGAAGGCGATCAAGGTGGGCGACCCCGACGTGGCGCTGCGCGAACTGGGCGAAGCGGTCGGCCTCGACTTCGCGGCGGTGGCCGCGTGAGCCGCCCGGCCCGCATCGGCGCCGCTGCGGCGCTCGCCCGCCTGCCGGGCTGGAACGCCGTGGAAGGGCGCGACGCCATCCATCGGACCTTCGAGTTCGACGAGTTCAACGCGGCCTTCGGCTTCATGACCCGCGTGGCGATGATGGCCGAGACCATGCAGCATCATCCCGAGTGGTCGAACCTCTATGGCGAGGTCAGCGTCACACTGGCGACCCACGAGGTCGAGGGCGTCACCGAGCGCGACGTGATCATGGCCTCGTTCATGGACCAGTGCGCGCGGTCCAGCGGCGCCAAGTCCTGATCGCGAAGAAGGAGACACGGATGGCAGGACGGCTGGACGGCAAGAAGGCGTTCATCTCCGGCGCCGCCCAGGGGCTTGGGGCGGCGATCGCCGAGCGGTTCGTTGAGGAAGGCGCGCAGGTCAGCCTGGCCGACCTGAACCACGCCGGCGCGCAGGCCCAGGCGGCGGCGATCAACGCGTCCCACGGCGAGGGCCGGGCGTTCGCCTTTCCCCTGGACGTCACCCGCGAGGACCAGTGGATCTTCGCGCTGGAAGAGGCCGACGACGCCATGGGCGGGCTGTCGGTGCTGGTCAACAACGCCGGCATCATGCTCGGCGGCGACATCGAGAGCCTGTCGTTCGAGATCTGGAAACAGGTGATGGAGGTCAATGTCGACTCCGTCTTTCTGGGGTCGAAGCACGCACTGAAGTACATGCGCCGGAGCCAGCCGGGCTCGATCATCAACCTGTCGTCGATCGCCGGCCTGATCGCCGCGCACAATGCGCCGGCCTACAACACGTCCAAGGCTGGGGTGTGGCTGTTGTCCAAGAGCATCGCCCTGCACTGCGCCAAGCAGGGGCTGGATATCCGCTCGAACTCCCTGCATCCGACCTACGTCGACACGCCGATCCTCGATGACATCCGCGATCGGTTCGGCAGGGAGGAGGCCGAGGCGAAGCTGGCGCGCCAGGTCCCGCTGGGGCGGATCGGCGTACCGCGGGACGTCGCCGACGCGGCGGTCTACCTGGCGTCCGACGAGAGCCGGTTCATGACCGGAGCCGAACTCAAGCTGGACGGCGGCATCTCGGCGATGTGAGGCGAGCTCAAGGCCCGCGCCGAGTGGCGACGCCCTAGTTGAGCAGGAGCGTTCCCAGCAGCAGGCGCGCACCTTTCCTGCCCAGCACGCGGTCGGTCTCGCGTTGCAGCTCACGGGCCAGGAAGTCGGCGTTGGGTGCGGATGTCGGCGACAGGCCCGCAGCGTAGGTCTGGACGACCTGCACATAGGCCGCCCGAAGTCGCGGCAGGTTCAGCTCGGCGCGATTGCGCAGCGCCCCGTCCGGCACATCGATGCCGGTTTCGACGGTGAACACCCCGCGCTTGCCGCTCGGGCGGATCGCCGTGGCGGTCAGGGACGGGATCTGGATGTAGGACTCGCCGCCGCCTTTCTTCTTCTCGGCCTTCTTCCCGCTCGCGGCGGCCATGCCCGGAACGGCGCTGAGCAGGGCGATGGCGGCCAGGATGTCGCGGCGGTTCATGCCCGCTATGTGCGGCCGTCAGGGTTAGCGCCATCTTTACGCGGGGGGCCGAAGAGTGCGCGCCGACATCCACAGATTGCGGAGCCCCGCTTTGGGCCGGTTCGCGCCGACATCGCTAGACCTCGACGGCAAGGTCATCCTGGTGACCGGCGGCACAGGCTCGTTCGGCCGCCGTTTCGTCGAGAGCGTGCTGACCCGCGCGCGCCCACGCAAACTCATCGTCTATTCGCGCGACGAGTTGAAGCAGAGCGACATGCAGATCGACCTGCGCGAGCAGTTCGACGAGGCGACCCTGTCGGTGATGCGCTTCTTCCTGGGCGACGTGCGCGACCGCGAGCGGCTGACGCTGGCGCTGCGCGGCGTCGACATCGTCATCCACGCCGCCGCCCTGAAGCAGGTGCCGGCGGCCGAATACAATCCCTCGGAATGCATCCACACCAACGTCCTCGGCGCGGAAAACGTCGTCTGGGCCTGCCTGACCAACCGGGTGAAGCAGGTGGTGGCGCTGTCCACCGACAAGGCCTGCAACCCGATCAACCTGTATGGCGCGACCAAGCTCGCATCCGACAAGACCTTCGTCGCGGCGAATAACCTGTCCGGCGACATCGGCACGCGGTTCTCGGTGGTGCGCTACGGCAACGTGGCGGGATCGCGCGGCTCTGTCGCGCCGCTGTTCCGCCGGCTGATCGATAAGGGCGCGAGCGAACTGCCGATCACCGATCCCAGGATGACGCGGTTCTGGATCACCCTGAACCAAGGCGTCGACTTCGTGCTGTCCTCGCTGGACCTGATGCGCGGCGGCGAGATCTTCGTGCCGAAGATTCCCAGCATGAAGATGACCGATCTGGCCACAGCCATGGCCCCGAATCTGCCGATCAAGGTGGTGGGCATCCGCCCGGGCGAGAAACTGCACGAGATGATGATCTCCGTGGACGACGCGCGCACCACCCTCGACCTGGGCGACCGCTACGCCATCGAGCCGGCGTTCGTGGAATACACCCGCGGTCCCTTCACCAACGGCTGCACGACGGTGGACGAGGCCTTCTCCTACGCCAGCGACACCAATGACGACTGGCTGACCGGCGACGGCCTGCTGGCGATGCTCAGCAATGGCTGACGGCGTCCTGCCCTATGGTCGCCAGACCATCGAGGACGACGACATCGCCGCCGTGGCCGCCGCCCTGCGCGCCGACTTCCTGACCACCGGGCCGGCCGTCGACGCCTTCGAAGACGCCTTCGCCGCCGTGGTCGGCGCGCGGCATGCGGTGGCCTGCGCCAACGGCACGGC
>NZ_JAUXZW010000062.1 GCF_030693805.1 Phenylobacterium sp. | reverse complement strand
GTTCCTTACCCGCCTGGCGGCGCTGTCGATGTGGTCACGCGGCGCATGGCGACCAAGCTGCAGGAGCAGACCGGACAGACCTTCTTTGTGGAAAACAAGGCCGGCGCCACGGGAACAATTGGCATCAACCAGACGGTGCAGTCCGCACCCGACGGCTACACGCTGGTGGCCAATGACACCACGTACGCGCTGCTGCCCCACATCTTCAAGAAGCTCCCTTTCGACCACGAAAAGGACTTGCAGCCCCTCGGCGCCTATATGTTTGCCCCCATGGCCGTGGTGGTACGCAACGAGTCGCCATTCAAGACGCTGGATGACCTGCTGCGGGCAGCCAAAGCAGAACCCAACAAAATCACGTACGGCACGGGCGGCGCAGGGACGATGCCCCACTTTGCCAGCGAAGCACTTGGCGTTGCTACTGGTGTCAACTTCATGCACATTCCCTACAAGGGGGCCGGTGAAGCCACCTTGGCCTTGCTGGGTGGCACGATTGATTACCAGATTGCCTCCACCCCCGGCGTCATCG
The DNA here is from genome assembly GCF_030693805.1 of Phenylobacterium sp. Taxonomy (GTDB): domain Bacteria; phylum Pseudomonadota; class Alphaproteobacteria; order Caulobacterales; family Caulobacteraceae; genus Phenylobacterium. Next base: position 486 of record NZ_JAUXZW010000062.1, on the reverse strand, counting down.
GTCAGGTCAAAGGCGGCAAGGCGCGCTTGCTGGCTGTCAGTGGTGACAAGCGGCCGAGCGCGCTGTCCAACGTGCCGACGTTTGCCGAGGCTGGTGTCAAAGGCTACGGCGTGGTGAACTTCACCGGGCTTTGGGCGCCGAAAGGCACCCCCGCCGAAGTGGGTGCGCGTCTCCAGAAAGAAATTGCCACGGCCATGGCCAGCGCCGATATGAAAGCCTATGCCGAGAGCATTGGCGCCGAGGCCGGCGCCTGGGATGCCACCACCTTCGCCCGAAACCTTGCCGAGCGCACCGCCTATTGGGGCAAGGTGGCCGCCAACACCAGTTTCGACCGTCAATAAGGCAGCGCATGTGGCTGCTCAATCCTCCCGAGGTGCGTGAGGCGGAGGTCTTCACGCGCTTGCCCGAGCACTTTCGACGTGCAGGTGTGCGCTCTGTCTGGGGTGATGCAAACCGCCCCGGTCAAACCACAGACAGCTTCCTGGA
>NZ_JAUXZW010000055.1 GCF_030693805.1 Phenylobacterium sp. | reverse complement strand
GGCCAGGGTCGCGCCGGCCACGGCGGCGGCGGCGGCGCGCTCGGCCGCCCGGGCGGGGCCCTCCACATTGGCCAGCAGGTGACGCGCCTGACGGGCCAGATCCAGCGCGATGGCCCCGGCTTCCGCGTCCGAGGCCTTGTCGCAGATGGTGTGCGCCGCACAGGCCAGGTTGAACAACCGCCGCTCGAGGATCTCCGGCCGCCACGCGAAACTGTTCCAGCCGCCGAACACCCGGCTCCACTCCAGGGTCAGGCGCAGGCCCTCGGCCGCGCCGTCCGGCCCGGCGGTCAGCAGGTCGCCCATCCAGGCGAAGCGGTGCAGGGCGACGGCGAAGCGCCGGCTAGGACTGGGCCGGTCCCACGGGTCGCCGCGCGGGCCGACGTGCATGGCCGAGCCGGCGAACACGAAGTCGCCCATCATGACGCGCAGACCGGCCTGCTCATCGTGCGGCCGCCGGTCGATGGGCGCTGCGGCCAGCCCCTCAGGCTTGGGATGGGTGAGCGTGGCCCGGTGCAGCGACGACCCGGTCCATTCGTGATGCAGCTGTCGGCGCACCGCGGCCGCCACCGCCATCACGGCCAGGCCGCCGGGAAGGCGCGCTAAGGCGGGGCCCTGGTCGGCCACGCGCCGCTCCGCTCAATCGCCCCGAAGGGCGCTGATGTTCGCCGCGTAGGCGGACGGTCCGCCCTTGAACACGGCGGTGCCGGCGACCAGCGCGGTGGCGCCGGCGGCGATGCATCGCGGCGCGGTCAGGGGCGTGACGCCGCCATCGACCTCCAGCGGGATGTCGCGGCCGGTGGCGTCGATCATCGCCCGCAGCCGCTCGATCTTGGCGAGTTGTGAATCCATGAAGACCTGTCCGCCGAAGCCCGGGTTGATCGACATCACCAGGATCAGGTCGACCTCGTCCATCATCCACTCGATCGTCTCGGGCGGGGTCGAGGGGTTGAAAACCACGCCGGCCTTGGCGCCCACGTTGCGGATCTGCTTCAGCGTGCGGTTCAGGTGCGGTCCGGCCTCAGGGTGGACGCTGATGTAGTCGGCGCCGGCGGCGCGGAACGCCTCCAGATACGGGTCGGCCGGCGAGATCATCAGGTGGACGTCGAACGGGATCGAAACCAGCGGGCGCAGCGCCTTCACCACGTCCGGACCGATGGTGATGTTCGGCACGAAATGGCCGTCCATGACGTCGACGTGCAGCCAGTCGGCGCCGGCCGCCTCCACCGCGCGGGCCTCTTCACCGAGCCGGGCGAAATCCGCCGCCAGGATGGAAGGCGCGATCAGGGGCTTTGCGGCGCTGCTCATGGCTCGGACTTATCGCACAGCGCCCGCCCGCCACAAGCCGGCAAGACCCTCAGCCGGCGCGCTTCAACCGAGCGGCATAGAACCCGTCCAGGCCGCCGTCCATGTGGTGCGGCAGGATGCGCAGCGTGCCATCGCCACGCAGGCTGAGCATTGGCGCGCCGCCCTCCCCGGCCCGCGCCGGTTCAATGGCGAACTCGGCGTTACGCTGCAGGAACGCCGCGATCTGCGCCTCGCCCTCCTCCGGCTCCAGCGAGCAGACGCAGTAGACCAGCCGCCCGCCCGGCCTCACGCGGCGCGCGGCGGCGTCCAGCATCTTCGCCTGCAGCCCGGCGAGCGACGCGACGTCGCCCGGCTTCGCCGCCCACAGCACGTCGGGATGCCGGCGGAAGGTGCCGGTGGCGCTGCAGGGGGCATCCAGCAGCACGGCGTCGAAGGTGCGCGGGTCGGGCCAGGCGATGGCGTCGGCGCAAACCACCTCGGCCTCCAGCCCCATGCGGGCGAGGTTCTCGGTCACCCGGCGCAGGCGCGGCGCCGATCGGTCCAGCGCGACCACCGAAGCGCCGGTCGCAGCAAGCTGCAGCGTCTTGCCGCCCGGCGCGGC
>NZ_JAUXZW010000037.1 GCF_030693805.1 Phenylobacterium sp. | reverse complement strand
GGCCAGTTCGTCGGCGCCCGACGCCAGGCCGCTGAGCAGCCGCGCCTCGCCGACGCCGGTCGCCTTGATCAGCGCGAACGTCGCGGCCAGCGCCGCCGAGGCCTGTTCGCGGTGTCCAAGGTCATCGGGGCGGTTATGGCCCGCGAACGCGATCTGAATCATCCAGGCGCCCCCGCGCAGGCCGTCCACCGCTTGATGCGGCGCCCCGGCGACTCCAGACAACGGGGAACAGCAGGATTTGCCAAGCCCAAAGCCGCACATCTTCCGCTGTCTACCAACGAGGCGCGCGGCGCCGCGTTTTCGACCGCAGACCTCACCGTTCGGATCGTGAGGAAAACCGCCGAACCGGTCTCTTGCGTCACCCCTCACATGGGGCCATCGTGCTCAAGCTTGGGAGGCTTGGCCATGGACGCTCGTTTCGCCTACGTCGCCGCTTGCCTGACGCTAACCGCCTGCGCCACCACGCAAGGCCCGGCCCAGGTCGGCGTGACCTCGCCTTCCGCTCAGTCGTCGAGCGCGGCCTTCCGCTCTACCGATTTCGCCTGGTCCACGGCGCCCGGCCGCGCGGTCATCCAGGGACAATTGACCTTCCGTCCCAACGGCGTCGGCTATAGCTGCGCCGCCGCCGGCGTGGTCGCGACGCCCGACACCCCTTGGGTGCGCAGCCGCATGCAGATCCTCTACAACTCCGCCGAGGCCGCCTCGCTGCCGGCCGAAGAGGTGCGCCGCCGCACCCCGCCGGAGCGCAGCCAGGACTATTCGAGCTTCGTCAAACGCGCGACCTGCGACGCCGTCGGCCGCTTCAGCTTCACGGGCGTTCCCGACGGCGCCTGGTACGTGATCACCGTCGCACGACCCGTCTACGCCGGCTCCGGCAAGGACATGGCGCTGATGCGCCGCGTGGTCGTCCGCAACGGCAAGACGGTCAACGTCAAACTCTGAGTTGGGGGACAAGGCTCTTTTTCCAGGAGGACGCCATGAGCCGGAAATTCATCGACTGCCGCGAATACCCCAGTGAATCGAATTGCACGGTCGCCATCTCCGCCGACACCGAGGACGAACTGTTGAGCGCCGCGGCGCAACACGCCGTCCAGGTCCACGGTCACCAGGACGGCCCCGAGCTCCGCGCCCAACTCCGCCAGATCATCAAGACCGGCGCCCCCGCCGCCTGACGTCATGAACGCCGATCGCTTCGACCTGGCGTGACTTGGATCCAGCGGGATGTTCTAGCGCTCGAACTCCGCGTCCGTCCTGGGCGCGTCCGGCGCTTGCCTGTCCAACGACTCCCGATAGGCGACGCACCCACGCATGAAGCGCGGCCATTCCGGGACTTCGATCTGCGGATCGACGCCCTCGGGCAGCAGCGCCCACATCCTCGGATGATGCCAGCACAGCGCGTGCCCGGTCGCATCACGATGCTCGCGGATCGCCGCTCTCAACCGCCGCACCTCCACCCTCAGGGCGTCGGCGCTCATGTCTTCAAGGTCCTGGTCGGGAGCCATCGACGCCTCCTCGCGCCTCATCCAGAACGAGGCGCGGCGGCGTCGGTTCATCTGCGCCCGGTCAGTCCGGCGCCGCGTAGGTCGGGTCCATCTGCCGCCAGCCGCTTGGGGCCTCGCCGCCCTCCTGCCCCACGACCACATTGCCGGCGCCGTCGGTGTAGCCCGTCGATCCGTGGGGAACGAAGGTCTGCACGCCGCCGCCGCTCACGGTCGTTCCTTCGTAGATGTAGTCGTTGAACCGGCCCGTGTTGCGCTCGACGGCCGCCTGGCCGTTGGCCCAGGTCTGGTTCATGGCCGCATAGTTTTCCTGCCGCGCCTGATGCGCCGCCTGGCCCGCGGCGGCCTGCGCCCCCAGCCGCGCCATGTTGGCTGCGTGGTTGGCGTTCATCTGCGACCGCCAGGCGTCCATCTGCGCCGCGCCCTGCGCTCCGGCCTGCATCACCTGGGCGCTCTCGGCGTACGCCTTCAGGATGTTCTGCGACATGGTGTCGAGCATCTCGCAGGCGCGCTGGTCGCCCGCGCGGCAGGCCTGCCCGGCCTGGGCGAGTTGCCGATCCTGACCCGCAAACGCGCCAAGCGACTGGCACGCCAAGGTATTGCCGGTTTGGCACTGCTGTTGGCGGATCGCGTACAGCCCTTGCAAGGCCTGCTGAGCCGCGTCCGCCGAAGGCTGCCGGGCGCCGCCCTGAGGCCCCTGCTGCGGACCGCCCTGAAACGCCTGCTGCGGGTCCCTCGGCGCCGTGGCCTCGCCGCCGCCTTCACCGCTGCACCCCGCCAGAGCCAGCAACAGACTTCCGAGAACGAACCGCCTCATGCAATGCCCTCCGACCGCGCCCAAACTAACCGCGGAACTCGCCGCCGAGTCCAGCCCGGCCCACAGAGTCGTCCGTCGCCCGACTCTCGGCTCCCGTCAGAGGCTGCAATAGGTGGGAAAGCAGTCGTTGCGGTCTCGCTTGCAATGCGACTTTCCGTAGCTGTTGGCAGGCGTGGAGCCGCAACTGGTCTAAGTGACCGCACCGGCATCTTCGGGCGGCTCTTGCCCCAAGAGCCACCCGAAGACCCCCACGCCGACCCCCGCGCCGATCAACTGCCCCAGGATGAAGCCAGGGACGGACACGGGTGCGATCCCCGCGAAGCTGTCGGACAGCGACCGCGCCACGGTCACCGCCGGGTTGGCGAAGGCGGTCGAGGCGGTGAACCAGTAGGCGGCGGTGATGTACAGGCCGACGGCGGCGGGCGTGAACTGCGGCCGAAAGCGGAGGGTCGCGAGAATCGTCCCGATGAGCCCAAAGGTCGCCACGGCCTCGGCGAACACCTGGGGTGGCCCCGCGCGGAGCTTGGCGGACACCTGGAAGATCGGCTCGGCGAACATCGCGTGCGCCGCCCAGACCCCCGCCACTGCGCCCAGGAACTGCACCGCCAGATAGGCCGCGGCCGTGCCCATCGTGAGTTCGCGCCGCACGAGGAACGCCAGGGTCACCGCCGGGTTGAACTGCGCGCCGGAGATCGGGCCGAAGATCGAGATCAGCACCACGAGCCCCGCCCCCGTGGCGATGGTGTTCCCCAGCAGCGCGACGGCGTCATTCCCGGCCGACAGCCGTTGGCCCATGATCCCGGAGCCGACCACCACCGCGAGCAGCAGCGCCGTCCCCAGGCCCTCGCTGGCGAGCCTGCGCCCGAACCCGAAGCGGCTCACCGCGCGGCGGTGTCGTTGGCGGTTTCGACTACGTCCTTGCCGATCTCATCCATGCGCCGCTTGAGCGACAGCCGGTCGAGGCTCGCCAGGGGCAGCTCCGCGAACGCGCCGATGCGGTTGCGCAGCATCCGGTAGGTGTCAGCGAACGCCACGGCGATTTCAGCATCCGTGCCGGCCACGTCCGCCGGGTCGGGGAGCCCCCAGTGCGCGGTCATGGGCTGGCCCGGCCAGATCGGGCAAACCTCGCCCGCCGCGTTGTCGCAGACGGTGATCACGAAATGCAGCGGCGTTGCGCCTGGGACGGCGAACTCATCCCAGGACTTGGAGCGCAGCCCCGAGGTGGGGTGGCCCAGCTTGTTCAGCAGCGCCAGGGCGTGCGGGTTGACCTCGCCGCGCGGCATAGACCCCGCCGAATAGCCGGTGAACTTGGCGCCAGGCAGGGCATTGGTGATCGCCTCCGCCAGGATCGAGCGCGCCGAGTTGCCGGTGCAGAGGAAGAGGATGTTGAAGGCGCTCATCGGGTCACCCGTGGGTCAGCAGCAAGCGGGAGCGCGGCCTTGGCCGGTGCTCCGCAACAAGAGGAGGTCTCAGCCTGGGCGGGCTCGGCGTCGGGGGCCGGATCCTCGACGGCGACGTGCAGGTGAAGGCGCTTCATGATGCGGTCTCCTTGAAGGTGGCGTTGGGGGCGCAGCAGGACGCGGCCTGGAGGACAGGCTCGCAGACCTCTGGCCGCCCCTGACAGCAGTCCTGCATCAGGAAGCCGAGGAGCCCGGCGACCTCGCCATAGTCCGCCGAGTAGATGACCGACCGGCTCTCCCGCCGCGACCGGATGAGCCCCGCCCGCGTCAGGATGGCCAGCTGCGTGGACATGGTGTTGGCCGGGGTGTTGAGCGCGCGAGCAACCTCCCCAGCCGGCATCCCCTCAGTCCCCGCCTGGACCAGCAGACGGAACACGGCAAGCCGACCAGGGTGCGCCAGCGCAGACAGGCTCTCGATGGCGTCTTCAGTATCCATATTTCTACGGTCCTAGAAATATGGACCTTAGTCAACCGCTGGATTGGTTACCAAGCGGACCTTAGACAATGGTCCGCCACCGTCCGGTTTGCGGCCCGGAGCCAAGGACCGCTGCTGGCGCGATGCAGCCGCAACTTGTGGCCATGCCCCCGCTCCGCTGCCTCGGAGTTGGGGCGATGAAGCCCCTGACGTGTCAACGCGGATAGCACGTCGGCCCACGGGCAGGTCTAGAGGGCCGAGTGACCAATTGTCGGAGGCTTAGACGGTCTTCGCACTTAGGCGGGGACTGACGGTCTCCAAACTGGCACGGCGCAGCGCATCGACGGCAGTTTTGAGTTCAGCCTTCACAGTGCGGCGGCGCAGCCACGGGCGCCAGGAATCCCTCGGGCCGACCGGGTCCCCGATGTGGAAGGTAGCAATGATCTCGGCCAGGGGTTTCAACGACAGGATCGGCAAGGGTCGCAGGCGGCAGTGGCCCTTCAGGCGCAGGGATTCGATGGCGGGGCCGAGGCCGCTTGCGGTCTTCAGCGCCTCGTCAAAAGTGGCGTCGTCGCAGCCGAGCCAGTGGGCGACCAGTCGGGTGCGCACGCGTGCGATAACCTTGCGGTGCTCCCGACGCGCGCCGGCCCCGGGCGCGATGGAGAGGTCGCACTCAGTGTCGAGCCCCAAGGAGCGGTTGTTGATGTTGGACGAGCCTATGCGGAGCAGGACGTCGTCAATGATCGCCAGCTTGGCGTGGACGATGATGGTGCGGCCCAAGCTCGTCACCGGGCTGTAGATCTGGAACCGGCCGTATTTGTCGGCGTCCTTCAACCGCTTGATGAAGAATGAGCGCGTACGGTCCATGGTTAGGCGATCGAAATAGCTTGGAGCGTGGCCGGTGGAGACCAGGATAACCTCCGGGCCCCTGGGCTCGGACAGCCGCTGGGCCAGAGCCTCGGCGATCACTGGCGAGGTGAAATACTGGTTCTCCATGTAGATGCAGTCCTTCGCCGCCGCGATGGAGGCCAAGTAAAGCGTCTCGTTCTCGCGGATCTGCGCCTCGCCGCCCCAGGCGGCGGCCGAGCGGGACAGGCCCACGCGGACGTCGGTGAACTGCGGCGGGGTCCGGGCGGGCCAAGGGTCGCTGGGGCAGGGCGTGGACGGCGTGGGGATCTTCTCGCCGGTGGCGCGCAGCCAGCGGGCGCGGAAGAGCTCGCCCAGCGCCGCGGCGGCCGGGCCGTCCACCAGACTCATCACCTCATGGCGGGGATCGAAACAGGGGGGCTCGCCGGGGTTGGCGGCGCGGCGCAGGTTGTCATCTTCGTGGTCACAGGTGTCCCAGCGGTCGGGACCGAAATCGCAACCGCCGCAGAAGGCGATGGCGTCGTCGACAACCACCACCTTCTGATGATGGCTAGCGCCCAGGGGAAGCTTGCCGTCCACTTCGAAGCGGATGGTGGTGTTGCGGAAGTCCTTCGCCGCCCGCTGGGGATAGAAGTCCTGTGTGATAGCGATGGGCAGGGCGGCTTTCCAGCATAGTAGCCGGATGTCGAGCTCCGGACGGGCCAGGGCGATGGCCTTCAGGAAAGCGGCGATCTGGCTTTCGTCCGGGGCCGGGCGATCGACCTGTGGCTCGAACACCGTGAGGGGATGAAAGGCCCAGCCAAGGATGTGGACCGAACGCGTTGCCTTGGAGACCGCGGACATTACAGCGGCGAAATAGTCCTCGACGTCGATGAACACCGCGGCCCGCGGAGTGGTCTCAGCGCGCCAGCAGGTGGCTCCAGGCTTCAGCAGCACGTATCAAACTCCATCGGCACGCCCGATCGACCGACCCCGGCCGGGTCCGTGGCCCGCGAATTGGCGATAGTTTGGCGTATGCCAGATGAAAGGCGGCTGAATGCGCACCAATTCTTTCGAAACGATGGTGCAGCTATTTCCCCACAGTTGCGCCGACGCTTGATTGCAGCTGGGTCTGGAACGCGAGCGTCAGCTTTCTGGCGCAATGTGTGCTGATGCGCCTCGCCGACGTTGGTGATGGGGAAGGCAACAGGCGCGAAATCTTGGGGTGCCAATCTGAGGTTTGTGATTGGCCGCGCGGCGCTGAATGCGACGGGTAGATATCGTCAGGTCGTGGCCCGCCCCAATGTCGACACCCACCGCACGTCATGCAATGCCGTTCAATGGCCGTGCCGGCCGGGAGAGACGCCGTTGAGCGCGCAGGCCAGCATTATTCCCGAAAACGAGGATGCACGTATCGAGGCGGTGCGCCGCTACGACATCCTCGACACGCCTGCGGACGGTGCATTCGATCGGATCACTGCACTCGCGGCGCGCCGATTCCAGGTTCCGATCTCGATCATCAGCATCGTCGATGAGGATCGGGTCTGGTTCAAATCCCACCACGGCGTGCCCGTGAACCAGATCGGTCGTGACCCCGGCCTCTGCGCCTCGGCCATCATGACGTCCGAGCCATACATCCTGCTCGATGCGAAGACCGATGTCCGATCCCTGGCGAACCCTCTCGTGGCAGGCGACTTCGGACTGCGCTTCTATGCCGGCGTTCCCCTCCAGACCTCGGATGGGCACAACCTCGGCACCCTGTGCATCATCGACAAGGCGCCACGCCCAATCGACCAGAAGCAGATCGATGACCTGAAAGACCTCGCGTCCGTGGTGATGGACCAGATGGAGTTGCGACTTTCCGCGCGGCGCGCGGTCGCGCAGGCCCAGCTGATGACCCGCGAGATCGACCATCGCGTCATGAACAGCCTGCAGTTCGTGTCCGCCCTGCTGACCATGCATAGCCGTCTGCCCGATGCGGCGGCGGCGGCGGAGCACCTGGTGCTGGCCGCCAACAGAGTGGCGGCGGTCGCGACGGTGCACCGCCACTTTTACACGGAGGCGGCGGAGGAGGTGTCCTGTCTCGACTTCACTCGCCGGCTGTGCGCAGACCTGTCGACGGTCCTGGAACGGCCGGTGCATGTGCACGGCGAAGACGTGACGGTCGCCACCACCAGCATCCAGCCCATCGGCCTGATCCTGAACGAACTGGTGACCAACGCGGCCAAGCATGGCGACGGCCGGATCGACGTCACCCTGAACGCGAACCCCGGCGGTGGAGAGATCGTCGTGTGCGACCAGGGGCAGGGGCTTCCTGCCGGTTTCCATCCGGATCACAGCACCAAAAGCCTTGGAATGAAGGTGGTGTCGGCCCTGGCGAACCAACTACGCGGTGGCCTGACCGCGGGAAACAACCCCCAGGGCTCGGGGGCGTGCTTCAAAGTCAGCTTCGCGGCTTAGCGCCTCGGGACGTCAGGGGCGGAGGACATCACCGTTCGCTTTCGGCGCGGAGATGAGAGTCCACTGATGGCGCAGGATCGGCGTTGACCACGCTGATCAACCAGCCTGAAACGCTGAGTCTTTTATCGTTGCGTGGAGGGGCGTTTCCTGGAGAAGAGGAATGGCTCAGCTCGACTTTTTCCGTCCATCGCCGACGCCATGGAATGCTCGCCGCATCGTCGGCCCAAAGCCGCCATTCAAGCCGAAACACGTTTGGGCGATCCGCCAGCAGTTGAAGAACGCTGGCCGTGTTCGCGACTTGGCGCTCTTCGACTGCGCGATCGACGCCAAGCTGCGAGGATGTGATCTCGTGAAGCTGAGGGTCAGCGACGTGGCGCCTGGCGGATCTCTGCGCGAGCGCGCGACGGTGATTCAACAGAAGACTGGCCGCCCGGTCCCCTTTGAGATCACCGAAACCACGCGTAGCGCGCTCAACGCCTGGCTCGCGCGCCGCGGCCAGCGGGCGGACGATTGGTTGTTCCCCAGCCGCAGCCGGCCGGGAGAGCACATCAGCACGCGTCAGTACGCGCGGCTTGTCGACCGCTGGGTCGCGATGATCGATCTCGAGCCGCGGGCTTATGGCACGCACAGCTTGCGCCGAACCAAGGTGGCGCTGCTCTATAAGAAGACCGGCAACATCCGCGCCTGTCAGCTACTGCTCGGACATCGCAAACTCGAAAGCACCGTGCGTTACCTGGGAATTGAGGTCGATGATGCGCTAGCCATGTCGGAACAGGTCGACCTCTGACGATCGGCGTGGAGCGGACCTCAGCAATTTCCGCCAGGGGTGGTGAGCGGACTATCGCGCAGCGGTAATGAGCGGACACTGCGTCGTGCACCTTAGGTGCACGGGCAAACCGAGCCTGCTTTCGAACTCTCGCACCGCCTTCATTCGCTCAGCGAGGACTTTGACCGGCAACAGCTCAAAACCCTCAGCGACTTCGCTCCGATGTCACTGGTGGATCGTTCAGCGGCGACGCGCCGCGCGCGCGACGCCATCCAGGCGCCCCTTCCGGCCTGTCGTCGCGTCTCCAGGCTCTACCAATTGGCCGCTCTTGGCTCGAACTTCGATCGGGGTGATCTGCTGGCCCGACTGCCTATCGATCAAGGCAGGCTTCACCTCTTGCGGGCTGAACGCAAAAGACGCCCCCCACTGCCATATCGCGACGATGACCGTGTGAAGAGCGCGACCCTTGTCGGTCAGGACGTACTCCTGATAGGCGCTGCCATCGGAAGCGGGAGCGACTTTCAATACTCCATGCTCAACTAATTTACGAAGTCGAGCTGTAAGAATGTTTTTGGCAATACCAGTGTTTTGTTGAAATTCGCCAAACCGGCGCATCCCGGATAATGCGTCGCGAATGATCAAGAGCGACCACCAATCGCCGATAACATTCAGCGATCTGGCGACCGGACAAGCGTCCCCTTCAAGGCTTCGACGCTGCATCATCCACTCCGTTTGGTCGCTCAAACATAAGTGGTCCTACGTGGGACACCAGTTTTGTTTTGCTACCTTCAGCCATGCCGGCAACCGGGTCCGGCGGTGGCGCAGGCGGGCGATTAGCGCAGCCGTGGCCTAAGGTCGTTCCAAATTACTGGTTGCATAATGAAACTAAATGCAATCACTCACCCCGGTGTCCGCCGGAGTGCAAGAACCATGTCCTCGCGCTATCCCCTGCTGTTTTCGCCGCTGCAGATCGGCTCTGTCCGGCTGAAGAACCGAGTGATCATGGGGTCCATGCACACCGGGCTCGAAGAGGCCGCGGACGGTTTCACCCGCCTCGCTCGCTTCTATGTCGAGCGGGCCAAAGGCGGCGTCGGCATGATCATCACGGGCGGCATCAACCCGAACGAAGAGGCGGGGGCGGGCGCGAAGCTGACCAATGCCGAGGAGGTGGAGGAGCACCGCGGAGTCACCCGAGCGGTCCATGCTGCCGACCCCCAGGTGAAGATCTGTATGCAGATCCTTCACGCCGGTCCGCTGGCGCGCATTTCGGACTGCGTGGCTCCGTCAGCCGTGCGCTCTCGGATCGCCCAGTTCGAACCGGTGGAACTGACCGAAGAGGGGATCGAAAAGCAGATTTCAGACTTCGCGAACTGTGCGCGACTTGCGAAGTCGGCCGGGTATGACGGCGTCGAGATAATCGGCTCTGCCGGCTACCTGATCTCGACGTTTCTCGTGGAAAAAACCAACTTGCGAACCGATCGCTGGGGTGGCGCTTTCGAGAACCGCATGCGGTTTCCTGTCGAGGTGGTGCGCCGCGTCCGCGAGGCGGTTGGTCCAGATCTTCTCGTCATCTTCCGCGTCGCCGCCATGGATATGCTCCAGGGTGGTCTGGCGTGGGACGAAGTGATCGCGCTGGGCCGGGCTCTGGAAGGAGCCGGCGTCAGCATGATCAGCACCCATTTCGCCTGGCACGAAGCGGAAGTGCCGACCATCGCCACCATGGTTCCGCGCGCGGCGTTCACCCAGGTGACGGGCAGGCTGCGCAGGGCGCTGAGCGTCCCGTTGATAACCAGCAATCGCATCAACATGCCGGACGTGGCGGAGAGCGTATTGGCGCGTGGCGACGCGGACATGGTTTCGATGGCCCGGCCAATGCTCGCGGATCCGGACCTGGTGCTGAAGGCGCAAGAGGGCCGCGAGGACCAGATCAACACCTGCATCGCCTGCAACCAGGCCTGCCTGGACCACACCTTCGTCGGCAAGCTGACGAGCTGCCTGGTCAACCCCCGCGCCTGTCACGAAACCGAGCTCAACTATGAGCCTGCGACAGTGCGCAAGCGTATAGCCGTGGTCGGCGCGGGGCCTGCGGGTCTCGCCTTCGCTACGATAGCGGCTCAGCGCGGGCATGATGTCGTGCTGTTTGAAGCTGGGGCCGAGATCGGCGGACAGTTCAACCTGGCGAAGCGCATTCCCGGCAAGGAAGAGTTCCACGAAACGCTGCGCTACTTCAGCCGCATGATCGAGTTGTTGGGCGTAGAGCTCCGGCTAAACGCGACGGTCCATGCGGAGGCGCTCCGCAACCAGGGCTTCGACGAGGTGATCGTGGCCACGGGGATCGAGCCGCGCATGCCCGGCATCGAAGGCATAGGTCATCCAAAAGCGGTGACATACGTCGACGCGATCCTGGGTCGCTGCAAGGTCGGCCAGAAGGTGGCGATCGTCGGCGCCGGCGGCATTGGCTTCGATGTGGCGGAGCTGATCACCCACTCGGGTCCCTCCGGTGCGGTCGACATCGATGTCTTCGCCAAAGAATGGGGCGTGGATTTCAAGAACCATCCGCGCGGCGGGGTTACGGGCGTGAAGCCGCAAGTGGTTTCTTCGGGACGTGAGGTGATCCTGATGCAACGCAAGTCCGATCGACCCGGGCGCAACCTAGGGCGGACCACCGGCTGGACGCACCGCCTGGCGCTGCAGCGTCGCGGCGTGCAGATGTTGAGTGGCGTGGAATACCTGAAGATCGACGACGCTGGCCTGCACGTCCGCATCCATGACGATGACGTTCTGTTCGACGTCGACACGGTGATTGTCTGCGCGGGCCAGGTGCCTGCGCGAGGCCTCTATGACGACCTGGTTGTGACGGGAGCCAAAGCCGCGCTCATCGGTGGTGCCTTCGAGGCGCTCGAACTGGACGCCAAACGCGCCATCGACCAAGCCAGCCGGCTCGCCGCCGTGATTTGAGCGCCGAGCGCCCGGGGCTTTAGGGCCGCCGGCCTCTCTTGCGACGGCGCTGTAACTCCAACGGTAAGCCGTCTCTACGCAGTTGGCGGCCACGGTTCAATCCGGAGGTCTGACGTAAACGTGGGAAGGATGCGCTGCGACCACCGTACTCCAGCGGACCCTATGAAGGTCCGGGAAGGGTCGAGAACGGACGCGGTGGGTGGGGGAGCTGATGTCCGTTTTAGGGCGGAGCCCGAGAGTCCGCTCATGGCGCGTCCCGGACAGGATTCTGACCTGCCGCGCCGCTCGGGACGCGAGACTTTGGCGCAGAGCGACCAGGTTAGCCGCTCCTGTCAGACGCGTGTGATCCAGCCCACGGCTCTATCGAGAAGCTCATCCATGACTTCTTTATCCTTGCGGCCTGTACGGGCGGGCACGTGAAAGGAATGGTCGGCGCTTTTGGCTAAGACCAGCGTCCCGCGTTCGCCGAGGCCTGAGACGACCGGCCTAAGCAAGTCAACCTGGGCCAGCGTGTCGGCGGTTCCTTGTAGGAAAAGCATCTGGATGGCCACGTCCGCGAGGTGATCGGCACGCTCGATCCCTGGCTTGCCGGCTGGGTGCAGCGGAAAGGCGAAGAACACGAGGCCGCGCACGTCCTTGAGCGGTGCGAGCGCCTGCGCTTGAGACGT
>NZ_JAUXZW010000033.1 GCF_030693805.1 Phenylobacterium sp. | reverse complement strand
CACCGCCGTCCGCCTCCCGTTCGGCCTCGCGCTGCATCAGCATCGCACTGTGCCGGGTCAGCCGGTCGATCTCGTCGGCAAGCCGCGCCACCACGTCGGACAGATCCTCAAGCCCGCGCATCAGATGCGCCACCCGTTCTTCCAGTGCTTCGATCCGGTCCATATCCGTCCCCGTCCCAGCGTTGCGCCTGCCCTGTCCGGCACCTCCCTTATCCATGCGAAATCCGGGCAAAGTCCAGATGTCCCGAACGCTTGCCGCCCCGGCCCCCTTCCGTTACACGGAGGCCCGACAGATGCGAAGGGCAAAGCCATGACCGACAGCAACCCGCCCGACACTCCGGCGACAAAAATCCGCCGTCCGCGCGCTGAAACGCCGAAGGGGTTCCGCGACTATTTTGGCGCCGAGGTGCTCCAGCGCCGCGCCATGCTGGACAAGATCGCCGAAGTCTACCACCGCTACGGCTTTGATCCGCTGGAAACGTCGGCGGTTGAAACCGTGGAATCGCTGGGAAAATTCCTGCCCGACGTGGACCGTCCCAATGCGGGAGTGTTTGCCTGGCAGGACGAGGATAAAGACTGGCTGGCGCTGCGCTATGACCTGACTGCACCGCTGGCCCGCGTCTATGCCCAGCACCGCAATGATCTGCCCAACCCCTACCGCCGCTATGCGATGGGGCCGGTCTGGCGCAACGAAAAACCCGGCCCCGGCCGGTTCCGCCAGTTCTATCAATGCGACGCCGATACGGTCGGATCCCCGTCCGTCGCCGCCGACGCCGAGATTTGCATGATGCTGGCCGATGCGCTGGAAGCCGTAGGGATTGAGCGCGGCGATTATGTGATCAAGGTGAACAACCGCAAGGTGCTGAATGGGGTGATGGAAGTGGCAGCGCCTTTGCGGCCCTTCCCAGAAGGCGACAATTTGCGAGGAACCATTGAAGCCGCATGGGATGAAGTGACGCGCAGCGGTGTTCTCCGCACGATTGATAAATTTGACAAGATTGGAGAAGCGGGAGTTAAGGAACTCTTGGGCGATGGCCGTCTCGATGCATCTGGTGCTTTTATTGATGGTGTCGGACTTACCGAAAGTCAGTCTAGGCACATAATTGCCTTCCTCACTTCAAAGGGCAGGTCAAATGCTGAGACGTTGGAAAAACTGTCATCCGCAGTTGGAACTTCATCAGTTGGCATTGAAGGTGTCGATGAACTGCGTTCGATAGCAGACCTCCTCGCCTCCCAAGGCTACGGCCCTGATCGCATTGTCATCGACCCCTCGGTCGTCCGTGGCCTCGGCTACTACACCGGCCCGGTCTATGAGGCCGAACTGACCTTTGAAATCCTCGACGAAAAGGGCCGCAAGCGGTCTTTTGGCTCGGTGGCGGGCGGTGGGCGCTATGATGATCTGGTCAAGCGCTTTACCGGGCAAGCGGTGCCGGCGACTGGGGTTTCCATTGGCGTCGACCGGCTGTTGGCGGCGTTGCGGGCCAAGGGGCGGCTGGGTGGCGAGGCGGCTGGGCCGGTGGTGGTGACGGTGATGGATCGCGACCGTATGGCC
>NZ_JAUXZW010000032.1 GCF_030693805.1 Phenylobacterium sp. | reverse complement strand
TTTCGACCTGGCTGTATTCCAGCTCGACGGGCGTGGCGCGGCCGAAGATCGAAACGGTGACGCGCAATCGGGCGCGTTCCTCGTCGACCTGCTCCACCGAGCCGTTGAAGCTGGCGAACGGGCCGTCGGTGACGCGCACCTGTTCGCCGATCTCGAACTGGATGGTGGGCTTCGGCCGTTCGACGCCTTCCTCGATGGCGCCGATGATGCGGGCCACTTAGCGCTCCGACACCGGCATCGGCTTGGAGCCGGAGCCCAGGAAGCCGGTGACCTTCGGGGTGTTCTTGATCAGGTGATAGGCCTCATCGGTGAGGTCCATCTTCACCAGCACATAGCCCGGGAAGAACTTGCGCTCGGTGTTGACCTTGCGGCCACGGCGGATCTCGACGACGTCCTCGGTCGGCACCAGCACCTCGGAGAACTGGTCCTCAAGGCCCTGAGAGCGGGCCTGTTCGAGGATCGACTCCTTCACCTTCTTCTCGAAGTTCGAGTAGGCGTGGACGATATACCACTTGTGGTTGGTTTTTTCGGCGGTGGCGGCTTCGGGCATCGGACTTACCCCGCGTTCGCGAGCTTGAGGAACAGGGAAACGGCCCAGCTGATGACCAGGTCGACCCCGAAGAAATAGGCGGAGGCCAGCACCACCATGATGGCGACCATCACCGAGGTGATCCAGGTCTCCCGCCGGGTGGTCCAGGTGATCTTACGCGCTTCGGCGCGGACTTCCTTGAGGAACTGTCCGGGGCTGGTGCGCTTTTTCGCCGGCTGCGGCGCGGTCGCCGTCGTCGTGCTCATCGCGGCCGCCGTCTTGGCGGCGCGGTTGCGCATCGCTTGCGGGGCGGAGCCGGGTTTCCTGGCCATCGGTGTCGATCGGACTTTCTTGTCAGAGCCTGCGGGCTTGCGCCTGGAGGCTTAAAGCGGGTGGTCACTGCAGCATATGGTGGCAGGAGTGGAGGGATTCGAACCCCCGGCCCTCGGTTTTGGAGACCGATGCTCTACCAGCTGAGCTACACTCCTTCGACCCTGACCGGAGCGTTCAAAGCCTTTGACCGCGCCGCCATGGCTTTCCGCACAATGAACAGCGCGCCGGAAGGCGTCCCTGCCCGCCGGCGCGCGCGGCTCATCGCCGGAGCCGGCTCATCTAGCAGGGGCGGCTGTTCGCGGCAAGCGTGCGCCCGGGATCGGCGGCCGCAGCCGCGCGTTGCTTTGACCCGTAGGAGCAAGTCGATGCCCACCCCAGACAATGACCAACGTCGCAATCGCGATGACGAGATGAAACCCGGTCAACCTCCGAGACCGGCTACCGAGCCTGCGGGCGCAGTCGATTCGACGCGCAATTCCAAGACCATGACCGACCCTGCCACCGGCGAGCCGCAACCGGGCGCGCCGCGCCCGGCGTGAACTAGCGCCGGACGCCCTGCGGCTCGGCGAGGATCGGCTTGCCGTCCAGTTCGAACGTCCGCTCCAGGTTATGGATCTTGTCGGCCACCAGATTGGTGCGGCGCAGGCCCAACGCCGCGGCCCAAAGACCTACGCGCGCCAGCACCGGCGTGCGGCTCATGCGCGCCACCGGCACGCCGGCGCGCCGCAACACGCCGTTGGCGTAGTGCGCGCCGTTGACGATGCGGCTGGGCCAGGTCTGGTAGTCCACCGACAGCGAGACGCTGAATTCGCCAAGGTTCTCCACGCGGTGCGGCGCGTGCAGCGGCCAGCTCACCGCCTCGCCGGCGGCGAGGTCGAGAACCTCGGCCTCGGCGTCCATCTCACGGCGGTACGGCAGGTCTTCGGTCTGCGCCTTCAGCATGATGTCTTCCATGCTCCGCTGCGGGACGTGGCGCTCATCGGCAGGATAGATCCAGATCCGCTTGGCCCCGCGGATGTGGAACAGCACCACGCCCGGCGCGTCCGCGTGGAACGGCACCTTGGCCTGGGGGGCGGAAATGATCAGCTGGCCGTTCAACTGCACCGGCTTGAAGCCCGGCGCATTGGCGGCGATCTGGGCGAAGGCGTCCTCGATCAGGTCCTTCAGGCCCGCCTGGTGCTGCTCGGCGCCGCGCAGTTGCACCCACACCCGGCCGGCCTTGACCCCCTTGAGGATTTCCTTGCCCGGCAGGTCGCCACGCGCGCCGGTGCGCATGCGCATCTGTCCGTCCTCGTCGAAGTCGAACAGGTTGATGTCGAACAGTTCGGCCGGGTAGCGATCCAGCAGGTCGGCCAGCGCGTCGTCCTCAAAGAGCCCGCTCTCGGCCATCCGGTGGGCGAACTTCACCGGCGCCTTGCGGAAAGCCTTGGCCTGGGCGGGCGTCCAGGCGGGGATCAGGTCATGGGTCTGGGTCATTTCGGGTCTTCGTTTCAGTCGATTACGAGCAGGCTGAGATTGAGGCTGGCGGCGAGCCCGAGGATCACGGCCTTGCGGGGATGGCGACGGCTCAGGATGGCGACGGTGCGCGCCGCGGCTCCCATCTGGCCGTTCAGGGTGGGCTCGCACGCGGCGATCCGGTCGAGCCTTCGCAGCGCCGAGCGCCAGGTTGAGCGGACCGCCGGCAGCGGCGCGAACAGTCGCTCGCCAGTGCGCCACACGCCAGACGACAGGCCGCGCGCGGCGTGCAACTGGCCCTCCCAGACCGCCGCGCCGGGTTCGGCGAACACCCTCTTGTAGGCCTCGTCGACCGGTCCGAAATCGACCATCGTCACGCCGTCGGCCGCCAGAGCGGCCAGCGTTTCCAGCGTCATCAGGGCGCCAGGCGAATAGCGGGCGAAGTCCGGATCATAGACCGGGATCCACAGGTGGTAGGCTTCGCCCGAGCGCAGGCCCACCTCGGCGGCGATCACCTTGCCGGCGACCCGCAGGACGGCGAAGCGCAGGCCGAAATCCTCGCCCTTGGCTTGCGCAAGCCGCTCCAGCACCTGGCGGGTCCACGGGTTGGCGAACACGTCGTGCTGACCCGTGCGGCGCATCTGGGCGCGCTTGAGGCCGATGATCAGCTCCAGCACGCCGCCAGGATCTGCGCCGAACGTGAAGACGGGTTCGCCGTGGTCGCGGGCGAGCGCGCGGGCGCGGCGGCGCTTGTCCTT
>NZ_JAUXZW010000028.1 GCF_030693805.1 Phenylobacterium sp. | reverse complement strand
GCTCCTTCCGGAAGGCGCGCGCATTGTCCTTGCCCTGGCCGATCTTGTCGCCCTTGTAGGCGTACCAGGCGCCGGCCTTGTCGACCAGCTTGTTCTCCACGCCGATGTCGATCAGCTCGCCGAGCTTGGAAATGCCCTCGTTGTAGAGGATCTCGAACAGCGCTTCCTTGAACGGCGGAGCCATCTTGTTCTTGACGATCTTCACGCGGGTCTCGTTGCCCACCACCTCGTCGCCCTTCTTGATGCTGCCGATGCGACGGATGTCGAGGCGCACCGAGGCATAGAACTTCAGCGCGTTGCCGCCGGTGGTGGTTTCCGGCGAGCCGTACATGACGCCGATCTTCATGCGGATCTGATTGATGAAGATGACCATGGTGCGCGACTTGGAGATCGACGCGGTCAGCTTGCGCAGCGCCTGGCTCATCAGCCGCGCCTGCAGGCCGGGCAGGCTGTCGCCCATCTCGCCCTCGATCACGGCCCGGGGCGTCAGCGCGGCCACCGAGTCGATGACGATGATGTCCACCGCGCCCGAGCGCACCAGGGTGTCGGTGATCTCCAGGGCCTGTTCGCCGGTGTCGGGCTGGGAGACCAGCAGGTCGTCCAGGTTGACCCCCAGCTTGTGGGCGTAGGACGGATCCAGCGCATGCTCGGCGTCGACGAAGGCCGCGGTGCCGCCGGCCTTCTGGATCTCGGCCACCACATGCAGGGCCAGCGTCGTCTTGCCCGAGCTTTCCGGGCCGTAGATCTCGACCACGCGGCCCTTCGGTAGGCCGCCGATGCCAAGCGCCAGGTCCAGGCCCAGCGAGCCGGTGGAGACGGACTCGATCTCGACGACCTTGCCCTTCTCGCCCAGCTTCATCACCGAGCCCTTGCCGAAGGCACGATCGATCTGCGCCAGCGCGGCCTCGAGGGCCCGCTGCTTATCTCCGTCTTCTTTCGCCACGAGTTTCAAAGCCGACTGACCCATCCCAAGCGCTCCTTATCCCACGATTCCGCAAACCCCGGCGGCCATTCCGCGTCGCCCCTTAGCGCCGCTCGCCGAAGGACCTATGCGTACCGGCTTTGTTCCAGGTTCGCAAGATGTTCTTTTTCAGAAAAAGCTCTCCCTAGTGGGACCGCCCATACGAACTGACACTGACGGCGCATAGGTTCTGTCAATGGACGTGCAGACTTCGGAGCGAAATCAACGAACTGGGCGGGCGTGGTTTCTCCTTGGCTTGGGCACGTGGTTTCCCGATCGCGATGACACACCCGCTGTTGAATTTACAGGATAATCTTCCGCGAGGTTTCTCGATTGCAGGACGATAGGGAAACCGATTGGGAAACCTCTGCTCCCTCCATCTGCCGACAACAGTATTCGACGCGCCGCCGAAAATTACGGCTTGCCCGTGCAGTGATTATAAGAAATCAACAGCTCAAGACCTTCGGAACGCAGCGTGATCAACGCGATCCGTTGGCCTCTCCCCAAATCACATCGCCTCACGTCGGGGCGAACACGGACGGGTCGCGCGATGACACGCGCACCCTTGGAGGTATCCATGAATGCACGACCACAGCCGCTGACGGACCTCACGGGCTGCGCCTGCGAAGAGGCGGCGGCCCAATACACCGAGTTCGACAGTTATGGTGGCGGCGGCTGTGATGAGACGAAGGGCCGCTACGCAGACGTGGGGCTCCTTCGCTGTCGCACGTGCCGCCGACTGTGGCTGCGTTACTTCGTCGAGTATGAAGCCTTCACCCAATCAGGGCGCTGGGCTCGCGGCCTGATTTCTGAAGCCGCCGCCGCGACGATCACCCCTGAAACGGCTCTCGCTCATCTCGATGGATTGGACTGGTACCTGTATGGCGGCTCCTACTACGGGAGCTCCGGTCGACGCAGTGGCCCAATGCACTGGGGGCTGTAGGTAAGCCTTCAGCGCAAAATTCTCACTTGCCCCCGCCTACGTTATAAGAAATCAATAGCTCACCGCCTCCGGGCCGCCGCGCCAACGCCGCGACCCAAGCGAGGCCCTTCTCCCAGACTAATTGAGATCGACGACCCATGCTTTGGGTTCGAGGAAAGGCTGGCTGCGCTATGAGCCACGACATCATCGGTGACATCCACGGTCACGCAGATCGACTGGAAGCGCTTCTACAAGCCCTCGGCTATCGCCGTCTGAACGGCGCCTGGCGCCATCCGGCGCGCACCGCTGTCTTCGTCGGCGACCTGATTGACCGCGGTCCAGGCCAGCTTCGAACCCTTGAGCTGGTCCGCGCGATGATCGATGCGGGCTCCGCTCGAGCCGTTATGGGTAACCACGAGCTCAATGCGATCGCCTGGGCGACGCCGCACGCAGACATTGAGGGAGATCACCTTCGGACGCGCATGGGACCTAAAGGCGAGAAGAATCGCCATCAACACGCGGCCTTCCTGAGCGAGGTCGGCGCAGACACTCCAGAACACCGGGCATGGATCGACTGGTTCTATCAGCTGCCGCTGTGGATCGAGGAGTCGAGCTTTCGTGTCGTGCACGCCTGCTGGAGCCCCGGCCACGCCGCAGTCCTTAAGTCGCATCTTGGCGATCAGGGGCGCCTGACGCCAGGCGACATCGACGCCGCCAGCCGGCCTGGCTCGGCCATCCATGATGCGGTCGACACGCTGCTGAAGGGCGTAGAGGTCGAGCTGCCAGGCGGCGCGACGTTCACAGACAAGGACGGGCACGTCCGCAACGCGATCCGCACGCGCTGGTGGGATCCGCAGTTGGTGAGCCTTGGTGAGGCCTACATCGGTCCCAGTGGGATCGTGCTGCCGGACGGCGATATTCCCCCAGACAGCCGCATCGAGGAGCCAGACCGCCCGACCTTCATCGGACACTATTGGTTCGACCCCGAGGGACCCCCGGCTCCCGCATCGCGCCGGGTCGCGTGCGTTGATTACAGCGTGGCCAAGGGCGGTCCCCTAGTCTCCTATCGGTTCGATGGCGCTCCAGCGCTGTCGGCCGCTCACTTTGTCGCCGTCTGAAATGGAGAGCTTCAGCGCATCAGAGCCGTGGATCTCGACGGACGCCTTCGCCAAGCTTGCTGGCATCAGCGTACAGGCCGCCAGGAAGGCGTTGAGGCTGGGCTCGCAAGGCAAGCCTTGGCGTGATGCTGCGATCCGCGTCCGTCGCCTCCGCGCGCGCGGCGGGCTCGCTTATCAGGTCAGCGTCGCCAGTCTGCCTGACGATCTCCGACCAGTGGATGATGCTGTTCATAATGCTCAGCCGCTTCCTCTGCGCGCGACTGTCGAGCAGGAGGGCGTCGCCGTTGACCGTTGGAACGCCATCTCACCTGCGCTCGCCCATCCCTCGCAGTCGCCAGAGCGAGCCGCGGCAGTCACCGTCGCAGCGCGGGCTATCGGGTGCAGCAAACGCACGCTTTATCGGTGGCTCAGCCAATACGAACAGCACGGCTTTCGCGG
>NZ_JAUXZW010000182.1 GCF_030693805.1 Phenylobacterium sp. | reverse complement strand
GAGCGACGATCTGCTCGTCGCCGGAAAGTTGATATTTGGCCTTCTGCTCCAACAGATGGGGCTGCCCAACCAGGAACGTGATGAGGTGAATGCCATGGCGAGCCAACTGATCGTGAACGTCGCGCAGCCATTCGAGCCCGTGTTTAGAGAGACGCTGCGCCTCGTCGCACATCAGCACGACAATGTGACCGTCGTGGACTTGAACCTGCTCGGTGATGCGGCACAGCAGCGCAAAGCGTTTGTCGGAAATCGACTTCGGCAGTGGCTGGCGGGCACCTGCGGCCGAGAGCAGGGAGTTGAAGAAGGGCCCCTCGAAATCAGAACGGTGGTGCTCGCACGAGAGGCGCAAAACCACGATGTCCGGACGGTGCTTGGCCAGATGAAGGGTGAGATAGTCGATGGCCTGGGTCTTGCCGATCCGCGGCCTTGCATACACCAGTGCACCGGGAATCAGAACCCGGACGCAGTGCTCGACCAGATCGACGAAGGATTCGATGGCGGCCGTAGCAACCCGATAGTGACGCCGTGCCAGGGGATGGTTCTGTAGCGAGAGGCTGCCCCCGGGCTTGGCAGGCAGCACAGTTGTTCCCGCCCGTTTCGTGTCAGGTGCGGGTGATGGGTTCGACGCCATGGCAGCTCCTACTCAGTACACCTGCCCTGGCTCGATCCGAAGTTTTCTGGGTTTCACCGGGCCGCTGGGCAGTTGAGCGGCCAGCACGTCGGGCAGGCTATTGCTGCTTGAGGTGGTGGAATCCGGCACAGGCTCTTTGGCGGGCGGCGCCCTTTCTACCTGACGCGCGCGCTCGTGCTGGACACGCGCAATGTCATTGGCCGCACGCTTGCGTTTGGTGGCTTCGCGTTTGCGCAGGAGGAGAAACGCCTCAATCGGGTCCTCCCCCATCGCGAAGTTGAGCTCGCGCTGACGCTTGGCTTTGTAAAAGGCCTGCCGCAGCCACTGAGAATGTCGTTCGTTGCGCCAGGCACCGCTGGCCTGTAACGGCTCCAGAATTTCGCCTTCTACCGTCGTGGCCAGTACGGTACGCAGGTCTGTCGGATCAACGTGGATGCGCAGATTCGCGCCAATCAAGCTCGGCCGTCGAGTGAGTTGGTCGCTGGTGTAGCGCACGTGCAGGTAGCTGATGTGCGCCCGCTCGCCACGGGCCAGGTTTCCGCGCACTCGGCACAGCACCGGGTCGTGAAGCAGCTGTGGATGCTTGCGCAACGTGGGATGCAGCCTTCGCAGCGAGACCGGTTCAGTTCGAATGCCCAACAATTGTTGGCGCATCGCTTCCAGAGGTGTGAGTCCACCCAGTCCGGCATGGGGCGTGCCGTGGTAGTTCCAGATCGTCATCGCGAGCAACTCCTCAAGTTCCTGCGCGGTGACGAGCAACTGCAGGGAATCTTTCGGGTTGCGTAGGCGCTTCACGGCCAGCTTGAGATTGGCTG
>NZ_JAUXZW010000014.1 GCF_030693805.1 Phenylobacterium sp. | reverse complement strand
GATTTTGTCCGCGATGAGCGTATTTCGCGCGATTTTGACGGCAAGGGATTTGCCAATGGCGATTTATTTTTTTCAACATTGATTCAATTGGTAAAAGGACGAAAATTCCCTGACACAATGGTCCGGATGGCCGGAAGAACGGCATCGGGAAATCAGCTTGAAGGAGCAAGGTATTCGGATAGCCCGGGATATTTTTTTGATTTCAGCTTCTCCAAAAGCTATGCCGGAAGAAATGAAAAAATCTCGTTATTGCCCTTTGCTTCTTTCGGATTTTACTCCTGGCAAACCAATGACGAATTAAACCTTCAGAACGATGCCTTTATGTATGGTTTGGGTACTGACCTGAAAGGATTGCATTGGACAATTTCAAACTCTTTGTCAGGCTATTCAGGATATAAAAACGAGCGCGATAAGCCGATGGTATATACTTTCGATCTGAAACACCATCTTGCAAATAAAACCGTCAGGCTGCAATATTTACATGGCTTACGCGATTGGACTTACCGTACTGTCAAATTATCCCTGATTTTAAATCTTCAGAAATAATGCCTGCTGTTAATCATTATTTGGCTGATCCTGTTTGCTTTCCTTTAAGCCCAGTGTATTTCTGATCCCGCTGAATAAAGCTTTCCACCAATAATTTGCTACCGATCGTTTTTCATCACGCATGAAGTTTATTTCATCCGGAAGTAATTCATTGCCTCTGGGATTCTTTGACCTCAGTAAAATGCTGTTAGCTAAAAAACTGGCGAATTTTGCTTCTTTGGTATTCCCGTTTTTCATTTCCAAAACTGAAATCTTCATATCATTGTACCCAAAAATAACATATCCACTGGCATTGGTCCGATCGGCAGAAAAAGTAAATTGGAAACGTTCAACTTTTCCTGAACGTATCGAAACCGAAGCAAGTGGTTCCAATACCGGGTTTAAAATGCGCATATTGAACGGGCTTAAACTTCCGGCCACAGTAAAGCGATTTTCAGGATTATTCATCTGGTAGTTCATACTTGTGGTTAATTGGCACGAGTCCATAATTGTTGCAGTTCCGCCAAAACTAAAATCAGGTATTTGGCCGGTTGCTGATTTGATATT
>NZ_JAUXZW010000433.1 GCF_030693805.1 Phenylobacterium sp. | reverse complement strand
ACGTAGGCGGCGTCCATCAGGTTGTCGCGGCTCTTCACGAAGCCGGGCCGCTGGGCCAGCGACAGCAGCAGCAGGAACTCGGTCACCGTGAGCTTCACCGGACGGCCGTCCCACAGGCAGTCGTGACGCGCCGGATCGAGCGTCAGCTTGCCTCGCTTGATCGCCCGCGCGGCGTCGCCGGCGATCGGCGCCGGCTCCTCGCCGTCGGCGCCGGCGCGCCGCAGCAGCGCCTTCACCCGCTCGATCAGCAGGCGCTGGCTGAACGGCTTGTGGTTGTAGTCGTCGGCGCCGAGGTTGAAGCCGAGGATCTCGTCGATCTCCTCGTCCTTCGACGTCAGGATAATCACCGGCAGGTCGGTGGTGCGGCGCAGGCGACGCAGCACTTCCATGCCGTCCATGCGCGGCATCTTCACGTCGAGGATGGCCAGGTCCGGCGGATCGTTCTCCAGCGCGGCCAGGCCGGCGGCGCCGTCGTAGTACGACTTTACCGTATGACCGTGGCTCTCGAGGGCGAGGCCCACCGAGGTGACAATGTTCTCGTCGTCGTCGACGAGCGTGATCTTGGCCATCTGAAGTTCGCGTCTCCTTGCGAGGCTGGAAGCTAGTCGGCCGACACAGTGACCTCAATGGGGCGCCGCATTTCCAAGCGGTGACGCAGCATTAAGCTTGTTCGGCGACTTTCGCACCGTAGGGAGAGTCTCTCATGGACGGCGCGCAGGTGCACTTCGAGGTCTGCGTCCGGCGCAAGCCGGGCTCGGGCTGGTCGCTGGAGCTGGCGACCGAAGATCGCACGCAGGCGGTCAGCGCGGCGCAGGAGATGATGGCCGAGGGCCGCGCCATCGCGGTGAAGGTCACCAAGGAGACCCTCGACGCCGAGACCCGCGAGTTCCGAAGCGTGTCGATCCTGGCGCTGGGCGATCCCGACCAGCCGAAGGCCAAGAAGGTCCGCGAGGACCTCGAACCGTTGTGCGTCACCCCGCAGGATCTCTACTCGGCCCATGCGCGTGACCGCATCGGCCGGCTGCTGGACGCTTGGCTGGAGCGAAACCGGGCCACGCCGTTCGAGCTGCTTCACCGTCCTGATCTGGTCGAGAAGCTGGAGGCGTCCGGCACCGACCTGCAGCATGCCCTGCAGAAGATCGCGATTCCCGAGGCCCAGGATCGCGGCATCTCGGTCCACGAGCTGATCCGCAGCTTCCAGAAGCTGGTCGAACGCGCCATCGAGCGGCTGCTGAAGGACAACCGCCAAGGCCTGCTGCCGAACATCGAGAAGGAAGGCTTCGCCGTCGCCGCCGAGCGCCTGATGCGCGAGCCGGAGCGCGGCTATCTGCTGGGCGCCGGCGTCGCGGCCTCGCTGGCGTCGGCCCGCACCTGGACCGAGAAGGTCTCGCGGCTGCTGGACCTGGTGGATGTCGCGCCGGCCGTCGGTCCGCCCAGGGCGCTGGCGCTGTCGACCATCGAACAACTGCTGGCCGAGATCCTCGGCTCCAAGGTGGGACTGGACGACATTCTCGGCCATGACCTTGACCTGGGGGGCACGCTCGCGGCGATGACCCGCCTGGCCGCCGCCGACGCCGTGGACGCGTTGATCGCCGTCGAGCCTTCGGTCGCCAAGGTGATGCCTAAGCTGTCGCCCGCGGCCGAGCGCCTGGGCCGCTGCCTGGCCGCGGAGGACTTCGCCGACGTGCGCACCGCCATCGCGCGGCGCGTCCTGCGCGAGCTGATGGGTCCACGCCGCCTGCGTCCCTCCGACGCCGAAGGCGAGATCGACATCTTGCGCGGTCTGGCCATGGCGCTGACCGCCGCGGCCGGCGACATGCTGCCGGTTGACGACGTCCAGTCAGCCTTCGCCGCCCGCTCCAAGACCCTGGTCACCGGCGATTTCGTCGACGCGTTCCTGGGCGAAGACCGTTCTGCGCGCGCCGAGGCGGGGGCGCTGATCTGGCTGGTGGAGAACGTCATCGGCTCGGCCAACAAGCGCCAGGCCGGACGTTGGCTGGCCGCTCTGATCTCCGCCCTGCGTTTCGAAAAGGACGTCCGCAACAGCCCGGACAGCCCGGCGACCCGCTTGGCCAACCTTGCGGACCTGCAGCGTTCCGTGGCGCGGTCTGGTCTGGTGGTGGAGGACTTCGAGCCGATCCAGGTCAAGCTCGGCGAATTGGGCGGGCTGGTCGAGGCGGACGCCAAGCTGGTCGCCGCGGTGGCCAAGGCCCAGGCGCCGGCCCTGCATCGCATTTCGCTGCTGTTGCGGCTGGCCGCCGGCGAGGCCGCGCCGCTGGGCCCGGCCGCTGACCGCGCCCGCGTCGAGGCGATGAAGCTGCTGCGTCAGGACGACATCCGCGGCGAACTCGCGCGCTCACCGGAGCAGATGGCCCAGGTCCGCGACATGATCCAAGCCGCCACCCTGGCCGCCTGAGCGCGACCCTAACCGCCGTCCAGCGCGCGCATCACCGCGGCGACCTCGTGGTCGCGAGGGTTCGAAGACGTCGAGAGACCTTCGATCACGCCTCGCCGATTCTCTAGCGGATGACGCTGGGCCATCTTCCAATTACCGTCGACCCTCTCGACCGACAGCCGCAGACCGACGATCGCGCGCAGCATGCCAGCCACGTAGTCCGCCGGGGCGTCGGTGATCGCCCAGGGGGCGTCGCGGTCAGCCTCGTTGCGCGCCGTGAGCTCGGTCAGATGTCGACGCAGCCAAACCTCGTCCTCTACCGCTTCCAGCGTGCCGTGCGCGTGCACCGCGATGTAGTTCCAGGTCGGCACCGCGCGGCCGTCGACCTGCTTGCTGGGATACCAACCGGGATGGACGTAGGCCTGCGGGCCCTGGAAGATGGCCAGCGCCGGGCGGCCGCTTAGCGCCTGTCTCCACAGGTCGATGGGTCGGGCCACGTGGCCTTCCAGCGCCAAGCCGCCGTCATCCGCCTGGCGCACCAGCAGCGGTATATGAGACGCTGTCAGTCCATCGGTTCCGGCGATCACCAGGGCCGCGAACTGGATGTCGCGCATGGCCTCCCGCAGAATCTCCGGGCGTTCCTCGCGGGACGGCGCAGCGATGTACATGGCGTGGTCTCCTGCGTGGATAGCCAGCTTGGGTCCGACTTTCGCCGGGATGGAGCGGAAGGAGGGTTAGCGACCCAACGCCCGCGCCAGGGCGTCCACCGAGCGGTCCACGTCGGCGTCATCCATCCCCGGAAACAGCGGCAGGGACAGGCAGCGGGCGTACCAGGCGTCGGCGCCGGGCAGATGCAGCGGCCCGTAACGCTGGGCGTAGTAGGGCTGGGTGTGAACGGGGATGTAGTGCACCTGGCTGCCGACGCCCTCGGCGCGCATCGCTTCCATGACGGCCCGGCGGGTGACGCCGGCGGCTTCAAAGTCGACCAGCACACACATCAGGTGCAGCACCGGATCGCTCCAGGCGGGCGAGGCGGCGAGGCGCACCAGCGGCGCCAGGCCGGCGAGCCGCTCGGCGTAACGGGCGGCCAGAGCGCGGCGTCGCGCGGCGAAGCGCGACAGCTTGGCCAACTGCGATTGGCCGAGTGCGCAGAGGATGTCCGGCAGTCGGTAGTTGAAGCCGGGCTCCGGCATCTCATAGATCCACGGGTCGGCGCCGGCCGGGCGCACCATCCCATGGCTGCGAAGGACCCGCAGGCGTCGGGCCAGATGCGCGTCGTTGGTGGTGATCATGCCGCCTTCGCCGGTGGCGATGGTCTTCACGGGATGGAACGAGAAGGTGGCCATGGCCGAACATCCGACGCCGCCGACCCATTCTTCGTGACCAGGGGTGGTGAGACGCGAGCCCAGCGCATGCGGCGCGTCCTCGACCAACACGGCGCCTGCGGATTCGGCGACGGCGCGCAGCCCTGGCAGGTCGGCGACGTCGCCACGCAGGTGCACCGGCAGCACGGCGCGCAGTCGCCGCCCGTCCAGCCGCGTGATCGCCGCGGCGAGGGTGTCCGGGGTCATCAGGCCGCTGTCGGGATCGACGTCGGCGAACACCACCTCGGCGCCGTTGTAGCGGGCGCAGTTGGCGGTGGCCAGGAAGGTGATCGACGGTGCGATGCAAACCTCGCCCGGCTGCACCTCCAGCGCCAGCATCGCCAGGTGCAGGGCCGCCGTGCCGTTGGCGCAGGCCACCGCATGCCGCGCGCCGACCACGGCGGCGAAG
>NZ_JAUXZW010000428.1 GCF_030693805.1 Phenylobacterium sp. | reverse complement strand
ACAAAAAAAAAGTAATCATGGAGAAATTTAATCCACAATCGCTTGAAGCCCTTTCGCTTCTTAAAACAACAATGGTTGCCGCCGGATATTCCAGGCAGAGCATTACTTCGTACATGCGCGAGATACGTTACCTCTGCGCGTATCATCCCGACCTCTCGCCTGAACAGTGGGCCGACAGGCACATTATCCAGTACATGGCTTACCTGCGGACGGTCCACCACGCTTCGTACAGCAAATGCAAGATGGCCGCCCAAAGCGTTGCCTTCTTTTTCCGTCATGTGCTCAAGCGCCCGTACGATGTCCCTTCGAAGCTTTATCCCAAACGGGAGCACAAACTCCCGCATTATTTGACCAAGGAGGAAGTATTGAAACTGATCGAAAGTTGCCGCAGCGCCAAACAACGGGCAATAGTGGAAACCTTCTATGGTTCGGGGATACGGCTGGAAGAGTTGCGGATGTTAAAGCTGACGGACATAGAATCAAAAAACAACCGGATAGTTGTCCGTTGCGGAAAGGGGCGCAAAGACCGCTACACCCTGCTCCCGAAACGGTTGGTCGAAACCCTTCGCAGCTATTACCGGGCACAGGAACAAAAGCCAAAAAGTTATTTGTTTGAAGGCCAAAAGCTGGGAGAACCCCTGCACAGCCGGAGTATTCAGCACAGTGTTGTCATGGCCTACCAAAATGCAGGTTTATCTGCAAAAGGGCATAAGGTCCATGCCCTTCGGCATAGTTTCGCCACCCATTTGCTCGATGCCGGGGTTGACATCCATACCATCAAAGAGTTGCTGGGTCATAGCGATATAAAAACGACGATGGTTTACCTCCATTTACAGAGTTCGAAACGAAACCTGCTGGTAAGCCCGCTGGACGAACTGTATAAACCGGACAATGAAATAGCCAACATCCCAAAAAACCAAACACTGCTTTGAAACCGGGCCATACCCTGCAGCAGGTGTTGCAACAGGGCGGTGTTGAAACCCATTCGAACCCATTTACGGCCAGCGTACTGGCAAAGCTGCGCGATTGCCGTACCTCCCAAATGGGCTATCACCGGTTTCAATGCGATAATCCCGCCTGCCATCACGTGCATTATCAATATCACGGATGCCGTAACCGTCATTGCCCGGCCTGCAACTGGCAAAAGCAGGAGGAGTGGATGGAAGCCCGCATGAACGAGTTGCTCCCCGTGAAATATTTCCATGTGGTGTTCACCCTGCCACACGAGTTGAACGCGCTGGTAATGGGAAACCGCGTAAAACTGTTCAAGCTCTTGTTCGACAGCGCTTCGCATTGCCTGCTTACCCTTGCCGGCGACCCCAAATGGCTGGGCGCTGTGCCGTCAATTAGTGCAGTGCTGCATACATGGGGACAACAATTGAGTTTCCACCCGCACGTGCATTGCATTGTAAGCGGGGGCGGCGTTGACAAACAACTGAACTGGGTGGACCTGAAAAAAGACACACCCCAGGGATACCTGTTTCCTTATAAGGTGATGGAACCCATGTTTAAAAAGTATTTCCTGCGAAATTTAAACAGGATGGTACTGGACGGGGAAGTTAGTCCGAATAGCTGTCGGGATGAAAACGCATCGTTGTGGAAAGCCCTCAAACCGAAATTGTACGAAAAGCAATGGATCGTATATGCCAAACCGCCCATGGGCAGCGTATCGCAGGTAGTCGAGTACCTTTCGCGTTACGCGCACAAAGTGGCCATATCCAATCACCGTATCCTTGAAGTGGGCGACCAGACCGTGAAATTTCAGTACAAGGATTACAGCGACCACAACAAGGTAAAACAGATGC
>NZ_JAUXZW010000420.1 GCF_030693805.1 Phenylobacterium sp. | reverse complement strand
GATCGGCTCCACTGGCAACAACCTGAAGTCCGTGACCGGTGAGATCCCGGCCGGCGCCTTCACCTGCATCACCGGTGTGTCGGGCGGCGGCAAGTCCACCTTCACCATCGAGACGCTGTACAAGGCCGCCGCGCGGCGGCTGCACAACGCCTCCGACGCGCCCGCCGCGCATGATCGCATCGAAGGGCTGGAGCTGTTCGACAAGGTCATCGACATCGACCAGTCGCCGATCGGCCGCACGCCGCGCTCCAACCCGGCGACCTACACCGGCGCCTTCCAGCCGATCCGCGACTGGTTCGCCGGCTTGCCCGAAGCCAAGGCGCGCGGCTACGGGCCCGGACGCTTCAGCTTCAACGTCAAGGGCGGCCGCTGCGAGGCCTGCCAGGGCGACGGGCTGATCAAGATCGAAATGCACTTCCTGCCAGATGTCTATGTCACCTGCGACGTCTGCCACGGCCACCGCTATAATCGCGAGACGCTGGAAATCCTGTTCAAAGGCAAGAGCATAGCCGACGTTCTGGATATGACCGTCGAAGAGGCGGCCGAGTTCTTCAAGGCGGTGCCGCCGGTGCGCGAGAAGATGGCGACGCTGAAGCGGGTGGGGCTCGGCTACATCAAGGTCGGCCAGCAGGCGACGACGCTGTCCGGCGGCGAGGCCCAGCGGGTGAAGCTCTCCAAGGAACTAGCCAGGCGCGCCACCGGCCGCACTCTGTACATCCTCGACGAGCCGACGACCGGCCTGCACTTCGAAGACGTGAAGAAGCTGCTGGAGGTGCTGCACGAGCTGGTCGACCAGGGCAACACCGTGGTGGTCATCGAGCACAACCTGGACGTCGTGAAGACCGCCGACTGGATCCTCGACTTCGGTCCCGAAGGCGGCGACGGGGGTGGCGAGATCGTCGCCTTCGGCTCGCCAGAGAAGGTGGCCGCCGACGCGCAGAGCTGGACCGGCCGCTACCTCGCCGAACTGATGGACCGCCAGAACGCGCGCCGCCCCTCCCCCGGACGCCGCAAACGGGCGTGAGGCCGCGCGACTGACGTTCTAGACGTTCGCCTCGACCGGGGTCGTCTCCAGGGCGCGGCGGCCGTGGGGCGTCGGGACGCCGGCCAACTCGCC
This sequence comes from Phenylobacterium sp., assembly GCF_030693805.1. Classification (GTDB taxonomy): domain Bacteria; phylum Pseudomonadota; class Alphaproteobacteria; order Caulobacterales; family Caulobacteraceae; genus Phenylobacterium. The sequence goes on along the minus strand of NZ_JAUXZW010000420.1, from coordinate 2,511 downwards.
ATAGGCGACGGCGAACGGCGCGTTGATGGTCACCGCCTGGATCACCGGCATGATCATCGGCACGATCACTGAGGTGATGATGAACGCCGCCAGCGACACCGGCGTCAGTCTGGAGATGTTCTTGACCGCTTCCATGCCGCCAGACAGGGCGACGATGATGGTCATCAGAATGTAGACCAGAATGAAGATCATGATGTAGAAGATCAGTGACAATACACACATGCCCAAGATCGACCAGAAACTGCCCTTGGACAGATTCCAGGGCGACATGAAATTCACCTTCTTCTCATAGAAGATCAACGGCATGGTTAGGGACAGGCGGATACCCATCCACACCATGCCGACGACGATCACCGCGGCCAGCAACCACATGGACGGATGCCCGCCGGCGCGCAGCACCGAAAGCGGGAAGTCGAGCCCGATCAGGAACAGGATGCCGATCGCGCCCAGGACCACCTGACCGACCGCCAGCCGCACCTCGTCCATCCCGATCCGCACATAGGCGAATCTGGAGTCCTCCGGCCGCAGGATGGAACGGTAGATCGCCGCCTTCAGCATCGACCAGAAGAACACCGCGACGGACGCGACGATGATGAACGCCGGCCAGGATTGGGCCAGCAGGTCGCCCAGCGCATCGGTGTCCTCGATCTGCCCCCCACTCTCGCGCATCAGCGCGACGAACTGCGGCCCGAGCGCCGCGCCCATGGTCAGGATCAGCAGCATGATGCCGAGGAAGTAGAGCCCCGCCCAGGTGGCGATCAGGCCCGGACGCTCCCGCGTCAGCCTGAAGCCCTCCAGAGCCGCCTCGCTCGGCGAAAACTTGCTCATGCCAATCCTCGCGGCCTGCGGCCCAGCCAAGGGCGCGCGCCCCATCAACGAGTCGCCGAGGCCATTGGCTGCAATGCTTTGGCGAGCCGCAGCCTCCTGCGCAAGGCCGCGCTCGCGGCGCGTCGCGTTCGTTGCTAGTTAGTCGCCCATGACCTTGCCTATTCATGTGATCGGCGGCGGGCTCGCCGGCTCCGAGGCCGCCTGGCAGATCGCGCAAACCGGCGCGGATGTCGTCCTGCACGAGATGCGTCCCGTCCGCGGCACCGACGCCCACCAGACGGACCAGCTCGCAGAGCTCGTCTGCTCCAACTCGTTCCGCGCCGACGACTGGACCGGCAATGCAGTCGGCCTGCTGCACGCCGAGATGCGGCGGCTGGGGTCGATCATCATGTCGGCGGGCGATCTGCATCAAGTCCCGGCCGGCGGCGCGCTGGCGGTCGACCGCGACGGCTTCGCCGCCGAGGTCACGCGCCGACTAGAGGCGCATCCGCGCATCAGCATCGTGCGCGGCGAAGTGGCGGGCCTGCCACCGGCGGAATGGGACAGCGTGATCGTCGCCACGGGACCCTTGACGTCCCCGGCCCTGTCCGACGCGATCCTGGGTGTGACCGGCGAGGGGCAACTATCGTTCTTCGACGCCATCGCGCCGATCATCCATCTGGAGTCGGTCGACATGGATGTGGCGTGGCGACAGTCGCGCTACGACAAGGAAGGCCCCGGCGGGGACGCCGCGGCCTACATCAACTGCCCGATGGACCGCGACCAGTACGAGGCGTTCATCGACGCCCTGCTGGCGGGGCCCAAGGCCGAGTTCAAGGACTGGGAGCACGTCCCATACTTCGACGGCTGCCTGCCGATCGAGGTGATGGCCGAGCGGGGCCGCGAGACCCTGCGCCACGGGCCGATGAAGCCGGTGGGCCTGACCAACGCCCATAATCCCACGGTGAAGCCCTGGGCGGTCGTACAGCTGCGCCAGGATAATGCGCTGGGCACCCTGTGGAACATGGTCGGTTTCCAGACCAAGCTGAAACACGGCGCGCAGAGCGACGTTTTCCGGATGATCCCTGGCCTTCAGAAGGCGGTGTTCGCCCGCCTGGGCGGCCTGCACCGCAACACCTTCATCAACAGCCCACGCCTGCTCGACGGCGCCTTGCGCCTGAAGGCGCTGCCGCGCCTGCGCTTCGCGGGCCAGGTGACCGGCGTCGAGGGCTATGTGGAGAGCGCCGCAGTAGGCCTGCTGGCCGGTCGCTTCGCGGCGGCCGAGCGGCTGGGCCGCCCGATCGAAGCGCCGCCCGCGACGACCGCCCTGGGCGCGCTTCTCGGCCACATCACCGGGGGACATCTGGACGGCGGCGCGCGGTCGTTCCAGCCGATGAACATCAACTACGGCCTGATCCCGCCGTTGGAGGACGCGCCCCGGCGCGACGCCGAAGGCCGCCGCATGGGCTCGAAGGAAAAGGGACGCACCAAGAAGCGCCTGATCGGCGAACGCGCGCTCGCCGACCTGGACGCTTGGCAGGCCGCCGCGAGCGTGCCGGAACCGGCGGAATAGCGTCAGACCCTGCCGCGGGCGACCGCCCAGGTGATCCGCAGGCGCCGGCCAAGATCGGAGCCCGCGCGCCCACGCGCCAGGGCGGCGTGGGCGACGGCGGGAAAGCCGGCCGGCGTCAGCCGCGCCGCGTC
>NZ_JAUXZW010000181.1 GCF_030693805.1 Phenylobacterium sp. | reverse complement strand
GGCGCGAGGCCATGCGCGCCGCCAGCGTCATTCGCGCCCTGCATCCGGGATGGTGGGTCAAGACGGCCGTGCTGAGATGACCCGCCGGCCGCCGCCAAAGGACCGCAGCGCGCATGAGCGGGGCCGCCGCACGACGGTCGCACAGTCCGAGACGCGCAGCCTCTTCCGCGCCGCCTCGCCCGACCTCGTCACGCTTTACGGCGCTCATGCCGTGCGCGCCGCGCTGACCGCGCGCAAGCGCAAGCTGCTGGCGCTCTACGCGACCGAAACCGCGCTGCCACGCATCCACGAGCTTGCGCAGGCCGCGGGACTCGAGCCGCGCCTCGTCGACGCGCGCGATCACGAGCGGCGACTCGGCCCGGAGGCGGTGCATCAGGGCTTGCTGCTCGAAGCGCGCCCGCTGCCGGAGGCGGACATTTCCGACATCGTCAGCGTCAGCGGCGTGGTGCTTGCGCTCGACCAGATCACCGATCCGCATAATGTCGGCGCGATCCTGCGCACGGCCTGCGCCTTCAACGTCGACGCGGTGATCGTCACGGAACGGCATAGTCCGGAGTTTTCCGGCGTCCTCGCCAAAGCGGCCTCGGGCGCGCTGGAATTCACGACGATCGTCTCCGTCGTCAATCTCGCACGCGCGCTCGACGACCTCGCCGAGCGCGGCTATGCGCGCGTCGGACTCGACTCGGATGGCGCCGAATCGCTTTCGACCATTACGCTGTCAAAGCCGCTGGCGCTTGTGCTCGGCGCAGAGGGCAAGGGATTGCGGCGCCTCACGCGCGAACGCTGCGACGCCGTGGCGCGGCTCGATCTTCCGGGCCCGATCAAGAGTCTGAATGTGTCGAACGCCTGCGCCGCGGCGTTGAGCGTGGTGACGACGCGGCTCGGGTGAGCGTGAGGCTGGGGATGAGGTTCGGTGAGCGCCGGCGCGGGATTGACCTCTCCGCCGGCTTGGACGCATAGAGAAGTCGCGCGATGCGCCTCGATGACGCCATGGGCCGGTTTAGCTCAGCTGGTAGAGCAACTGATTTGTAATCAGTAGGTCAGGGGTTCGAATCCCCTTGGGCGCGACAAATGGCGTATAAAACTGCGAACACCCTTGCCGATTTGTTCTCCGCAATGACCAGATTGGCCTTCCGGAACGTGGCGTCGCCGGCGTTATCCGCTCGAATAGCTCTCCCGCGCGCGCTCTTCGCCGCAGATATTCCGCGGGAAAGTTCCAATCCGGATGATCGTTCCGCGCGACATGTCCCAGCCGCAGTGAGGCGAGCCGTCGCCTTCTGAAACGTCGTAGTTCGTCACCCGGCCGAATGCCTGCTTCACTTGCCCGCCAAATTGTTATGTTATAACATATCTGTCCTTAGCGGGGGCTGGATTCACGTCGGGAGCGGCGCATTGACGGACCGAATGCAGGGTCGAAATGCGGCTTACGTTATGGAGGCGTTGTTGTCGGCGGCTGGTCCTATGGGCGCTTATGACATCATCGCGGCCATCAGGCCTCAGGTCGAACTCGCGCCACCGACGGTCTACCGCGCGCTCAAACAACTGGTCTCCGCCGGCAAGGCGCATCGCATTGAGTCGCTCAATGCGTTCGTCGCGTGCCGGTGCGGCCATGACGCCCAACCTGCCTATAGGCAGGGAGAAGCAATCGGATTCATCATCTGCGATCGCTGCGGTTCGGTGGATGAGTTCATCGATCCCACTATTGGCGAAGGGGTGGCTG
>NZ_JAUXZW010000414.1 GCF_030693805.1 Phenylobacterium sp. | reverse complement strand
AAGTACAATCATGCGATTTTTGGTCCCGAATCGGCGGGTCGTCCAATTTTCCAGATTGGCTTTCAGGCGCCACCAACTTCCACGACGGTCAGCATTTGGGAAGACCCCTGGTATCTCTACGGCGTGGAGAAGGCGCGCGACTGTTGCCTCATGACATGGAGTCCAATTGGGTCACGCGCGGAGTTTATCCATCAGATCAATTTGACGAAACAGGCCGTCGGGTTGTGGATCTCGTTGCTCGGCGCATATTCAATCTTCGCTTGGGCGATCATCGTCAGCGCCGCGGCCGTTCTGTTCGTGCCCCATGGAACCTCGAGTAGTGACCGATTCCATCTGGCGATGATCCTGGGCACCATGGCGGCGTACATGAGCGGCTACGCGCTCCTGTGGGTTGACGACCGATACGTTTGGCCGATGTTGCCGCTCACCCTGATCCTTGGGCTGTACCTGCTCAACCGGCTCGACGGGTTGCGGCCGGCGCTGTTCCAGCAGGCGCCGAGGTTGGGTCAAGCCTGGCTTTTGACCCTCACGATCCTGTTCGCCGCCTCGTTTCTGTTCAAGCCGGCGTACGAGCTCGAAAACCGCCGAGGCGCCGCGCTTACCACCAACGGGTTTGTAACTCAGCTGCGGGGCGGCGACCTGCAAGGGGCCCGATTAGCCACCAACACCGACTATGGGGCGGCGGTGATCATCGCCTATCACCTGAAGGCCAAGTACTATGGGCAGACGCCGGTGACGATGACCGACGCGCAGGCCGTGCCGGACATGCGCCGCCAGGGGGTGCAGTACTTTCTAGCCTTCGACAAACCCCCCGTTCCGATCAGCGGCCTGGAACTGGTCAACTTCATCCGCTCGGGAGCGCGCACCTTGGCGATATACGCGGTTCCGCAGGCCAGCGCGCCCGCCCGCTAGGCTTCTTCGCGGCGCGGGCCCATGATTAATTTCCGCGACGCCACATTTGCAAGGCTTGAACGATGAGCGATCGCGCTGAGGTGATATCGGCGGACTATTTGAAACAGCAGCAGACGTTGCATGAGCGCAGCGACTACGGCACCGCTTCTTTGGCGTTCGCACCCTTCGTAAAGTCGCTGCTGGACATAACCCGCTTCAGTTCGTTAGCGGACTACGGTGCGGGAAAACAGAATCTGCGTCGACGTCTCAAGCAGCTAGGCCGTGACGCGTTCACCTATCTTCCCTACGACCCGGCGTTTCCCGACTATGGACCGCCTCGGACCGCGGAACTGGCGTGCTGCATCGATGTCCTGGAACATATCGAGCCTGAGCACCTCGATGCTGTCCTTGATGATCTCGCGCGCATCACCGGGCGGCTGGGATTCTTCACGGTTCACACCGGTCCGGCAGTGAAGTTGTTGAGCGACGGCAGGAATGCCCACTTGATCCAGCAACCCGCATCCTGGTGGTTGCCGAAATTCTGCCAGCGCTTCGAAATCGTTCACCTGCAGCTCATTCCAAAGGGCTTCTGCGTGCTTGTTGCGCCCAAAGCCGACAGTGAAGCGCTCGCCGGACTCGACATGATCGAAATCCGTCGCGCAGCAGGCCGTGCGAGATTTAAGCGCTCCGTCCCGCTGGCGGTTCGCGCCTGGCGACGACTTCAGGAACTCGCGTCGCATGGGCATCCGGCCTCATGACCCCATTCAACGCGAGCGCCGCCCGAAATTTCAGCACAGCTTCGCCAAACACCGTCCCGAGCAATAGCCCGTCAGTTTTGATGTCGCAGTGCTGGAACTCTTCTCCACCTGTGCAGTTCGGTGGGTCGAGCGCGGTCCAGATCCAGCAGCCAGGCGCGCGACCATTTGGAGGTTTCATATTGACCCGGCGTCCAGACGCTGGCCCTGCTGGGCGTGGCGCTCCATGTCGATGATGCTGCTGAGCGCGCTGGCGCTCGCCTATCTGTTGGGCGGCATGACCGGGCCCGGGCTGTGGCGCGCGGTGCGTCGGGTCTGGCGCAGCGTACGCGGCGAACGTCCGGAATCCTGGAGCACCTATCATCACCTGGGCATGCGCTCGCCGGACCAGGACCGGGCGCGGCGCCGGCGAGGCTGAGGTCGCCGCCTCTCGCGGCGGATCGGATCATGGTCGGCGTCGCATTCACCCATCCACGGAGAGCATCACGGTGAACGCCCGGGCAATCGCTGCGGCGATGATCTGCGGCCTGGCGGCGGCGCACGCCGCGTTCGCCCAGCCGGCGGCAAGTTTTCCGCCCGCGTCGGACGCTGAATCCCTCGCGGTCTGGCTCTTGGCCAATACCGACCTGGCGCCAGCCGCAGTGGTGTCGATCGGGCGCACCAGCGTCATCGGCCTTCGCTCCGTGGCCCTGCCTGTGTCGGCAGGCGCAGGGCTGTTCGACGTCCACATCCGCTCCGAGGTGATCGACGCCGAAACCGCGTCCGAGGGCGGCTATCTGTCTTGGTCGGCGGACGTGGAGGTCGACTGCGCCGGTCGCCGCAGCCGGGCGACGACGATCACCAACTATCCTCAACGCAACCTCCGCGGCGCCGGACGCGAAGGCAGCGAGTCCGGCGAATGGGTGAGCCCGACGGCGGGCACGCGGCTCTACAGCGTGATCCAGGCGGTCTGCGATCCGAATTTCCGCCGCCCGCTGGCCGGCCTGCCGCGCCCCAAGACCAAGCCAGTGGTGGTCGCCGCAGCGCCGACCGCCGCGGCCGCAAAAGCCAAGCCCCCGGCCGCCAAGCCGCCAGCCCCCGCGGCTGTAAAGCCACGCACGGGAAATAGCCCCAGCGCGGTTCAGCTCAGCGCCTCCGGCTCAGCAGTCCAGGCGCGCCAGTCGATCACGAGGATCCGGCGCGCCTTCGCCGTGCAGACTACGGGCCTGTTGGACACCGTCGAAGAAGCTACGGTGAGCGGAAAGCCCGTCTATCGCGCCCTACTCTACGGCTTCGCCTCACGTGGCCAGGCGGTGAGCCTGTGCTCGGTTCTGTCCGCCAAGGGACACGCCTGTTTCGTGAAGGAGCGTGCGACACGATAAAGCGCGGTTTGCGTCGTAGACGTGGTTAGCGCGCGCTTAAGGTTCTCTTAGCTTCCGGCGTCCTACCGTAGGCGCGATACGGAACCAGCGACCGGCGACGGGTTTGTAAAAGGGGAAAGGCTCACATGGTCTCCCTCCGCTACGAAGCGACGACACTCTCGCGCGCGATGATCACGCGCAAGGACGACGACAGGGTCGAACGCAATCGTCTGAACTGGCGGTTGCTGCTGGCGCTCGCGCTCAATATTGCGGTGTGGGCGGCGGTCCTGCAGACCGCTCGAATCCTTCTCTAGACGTCTCGCGAATTCTCCCCTCGCGTGCGTGTGCTTGCGCTGAGCGCATGACGCCCCGTGAATGCTGCAGCCAGTTTCTTTCTGCGTCTGGCGCGCATGGGCGGGGACATCGGGATCCTAGCTCCAGATGCGCCCAGGCGGGGTCGGCTGGCGACGGAGAAGTCGATCATGGATCAGCCAGGCCTCGCCTATGCGCTGCGCCGTCAGGACGCGGGATGGTCGTGGCGCATCACCAATGCGGCCGGCGACACCGTAGCGACGGGGCTTGAACAAGCCCGGGCCGCCGCGGTCGAAGCGATCGACGGCTCCCTGCGGGCCTTGGCGCGCGCCGGCGTCGGCGACCTGATCACGCGCCGCGTCCGCTGACGCGCTCGAGAACAATCGAACCCGTTGAATCTGCTAATCGTCGAACTGGTGCTGGTCTATGGCCTGGGCGCGATCACCGGGCCTGCGCTCGGACGCAGCGCCCGTCGCGTATGGCGGCGGCTGCGCGGGCGGCGGGATCGGGGCTGGAGCGGCTACTTCCAGGGTGAGCCGGCGCGCTCAGCTCGAACCACGCTGCAGGAACACCACCGGCAGGGTCCTCGCCAGTATCTTCAGATCCAGCGCCAGCCGGCGGCGGCGCACATAGGCCACGTCCATCACCACGCGCCGGCGGAAGCTTAGCTGGTTGCGCCCGCTCACCTGCCACAGGCCGGTCATTCCCGGGCGGACGGCGCAGTAGTGGCGCAAGTGCACGCCATAGAGGGCGATCTCCTCCTCCATGATCGGCCGGGGGCCCACCAGGCCCATGTCGCCACGCAGGATGTTGATCAGTTGCGGCAGTTCGTCGAGGCTGGCCCGGCGCAGGAACCGACCGGCGGGCGTCACGCGCGGATCGTCTCGCAGCTTGCGGATGCGCGTCCACTCCTCGCGCGCCAGAGGGTCCGCCGCCAGGCGCTGGGCGAGCATGGTCTCAGAATCGACCACCATCGTTCGGAACTTCAGGCATTCGAACACCCGCCCATCGCGACCGACGCGGCGTTGGCGAAATAGCGCCGGTCCGCCGTCCTGCGCGCGGATGGACAGCGCGATGGCGATCATCATCGGCGCCACGAACAGCAACACCACCAGCGCCAGCAAAGCGTTCGCCATGTCGCCAGACGTCATCCGCCGCGACCGCGAGCGCGGCGCGCTCGTCACATCAGCGGCGAACGTCAGTTCGGTCATTGTGCTTTTCGGCTCTAGGGCAAGCCGGCCCGTTCCCTACGGGCGCGTCAACCTTGACCAGAGCCGAGGGGTTCGGTGCGGCGCGCGGGTTTATTTATTAACCCACCTCACACATCTGTGATCGCGCCTGAAGCCGTGCCGCGGACACGAAAAAAGGCCCCGGCGCGGACGCCGGGGCCTTGTCTCACAACACTTCGGGATGTCGGCGTTTTTCTAGGACGCGTAGAATTCGATGACCAGGTTCGGCTCCATCTTCACCGGATAGGGCACCTCGGCCAGCTCCGGCGCACGCACGAAGCGGGCGGTCATGCCCTTGGTGTCGACTTCGATGTAATCCGGCGTCTCGCGCTCACCCGACTGCAGGGCTTCGAGCACCAGGGCCATGTTGCGCGAACGCTCGCGCACGGTGATCACGTCCTCCGCCTTACAGCGATACGACGGGATGTTCACCCGCTGGCCGTTCACCAGCACGTGGCCGTGGTTGACGAACTGACGCGCCGCGAACGGCGTGGGGACGAACTTGGCGCGATAGACGATGGCGTCCAGGCGCGATTCCAGCAGCGCGATCAGGTTCTCGGACGTATTGCCCTTGCGGCGCGACGCCTCCTGATAGATGCGGCTGAACTGCTTTTCGGTGAGGTTGCCGTAATATCCCTTCAGCTTCTGCTTGGCGCGGAGCTGCAGGCCGAAATCGGAGACCTTCTGCTTGCGGCGCTGGCCGTGCTGGCCGGGACCGTAGGCGCGGGAGTTGATCGGGGACTTCGGGCGACCCCAGATGTTCTCGCCCATCCGCCGGTCGAGCTTGTATTTCGCCGAGTGGCGCTTCGACATGAGTTACACTTCTCTTCTGTCGATCCGGACCGGCGCACTCCGAAGCTGGAGGCGCGATCTCAACGGCGGTCTCGGATCACCCGTCATAGATTTCGCGACCGCGCGGGAGACCCGGCGGCGGAAAGGGGCGGTGTATGCTCACCCCTCCCCCGCAAGTCAAGCGTTTCAGCCCGCGCCGCGCGCCAGGGTGCGGCGCAGGAACGCCTCGATCTCGGCGTTCATCTGCTCGTGGAATGCGGCGCGGTCGAACCCTTCCGGATCCTGCGCCGGCAGGAAGCCCGGACGGCGCATGGCCGGAGGAAACGGGCTCTGGAACGCGAAATGCCCGGCGCCGGCCACCTCGCGATGCTCGAGCAAGCCGGGCCGCAGGCCGCGCGCGACGATGCGGCCGTGGATCTGCGGGGTGCTCAGGTCCTTCTCGCCGGTGAGCATCAGCACCGGAATGGAAACCTCCCCCAGCGCACCCTCGGCGGCGAACCAGGCGACGGCCGGAGCCAACAGCACAAGCGCCTTGACGCGCGGGTCGGGCGTCGCCGGCACGACGGCCTGCTTGCCGTCCGGGGTCTCGTGGTCGAAGGCGGTCGGTTTGCCGCCGGCCATCGCCAGCGCTGTGTAACCGCCCAGGGAGTGGCCGATCACGCCGACGGCGGCGGCCAGCCTTTGGCCGACGATCGGATCGGCGAACGCCGCGTCGATCGCAGCCCGGATATGGCGCGGCCGGTTCTCCAGCACCTGTGCGGTGTGGGCCAGGCGGTTGTCGTCGCGGTTGTTCCCCGGATGCTCGACCAGAGCTGCCACGAAGCCGGCGCTGGCCAGATGGGCGGCCAGGTCGCGGTGGGTCGCCGCCGAGCCTCCGCCGCCGTGCGAAATCGCCACCAGAGGCAGCCCCGTGCCCTCCACCGGAGCGTCGGCGGCCAGCAGCATGGGATAGGGGCCGAGATCTGTGGGCCGGGCGATGGCGAAGGTGGGATAGAACAGGCGCACCGGCACGGCTTCGCCGTTGACCGCGTCGCGGGCTTCCAGGCGATGATGGCCGACGCCGGGCTTGCGCACCCTAAGGCGTCCCGCGAGAAGCGGTCGCGCGCAGGTTCATTCGCCAGCCTCCGGTTTCGCTGCGCGGCGGGCGAGTTTCTCCAGCACCCGGCCGCGCCCCTTGGACAACGCCGTCACCACGCCGCGGAAGGTGCGCACCTCCTGGTCGTTGAGCTGGGCGCGGGCGAGCGCCGAGCGCAGGTTCTGCACCATCGATGGCTTCTTCTCCGGTGGATGGAAGAAGCCGCCGGCCTCCAGTTCGGCCTCAAGGTGGTCATAGAGCCCGATCATCGCCGCCTGCTCGGCCGGAGGCGCGCCGTCGCGGAACTTGGCCGGCGCCGTGGCGTCCTGCGTCATGCGCCATTCGTAGGCGTTCAGCGCCACGGCCTGGGCGAGGTTCAGCGACGAGAACCGCGGATCGACGGGAATGGTGATCACGGCCTGGCAGAGCGCGATGTCGGCGGTCTCCAGCCCGGCGCGCTCGCCGCCGAACAAGAAGCCGGTGCGCAGTCCCTGGCGCGACGCCGCCGCCAGCTTCGCCGCCGCCTCGCGAGGGGTGAGGATCGGCAGCTGCACTTCCCTGGGCCGTGCGGTGGTGGCGTAGACCACGTGCAGGTCGGCGATCGCCGCCTGCAGGCGCTGGTGCGCCTTGGCCCCGTCCAGCGGCCAGTCGGCGCCGGACGCAGACGCCCAGGCGCGCGGTTGCGGCCAGCCGTCGCGCGGATTGACCAGCCGAAGATCGCTCAGGCCGAAGTTGGCCATCACGCGCGCGGCGGCGCCGATATTCTCGGCAAGCTGCGGCATGCTGAGGATCACGCAGGGAGGAAAACGATCAGTATCGGCCATCTGGGCGTTTTCGTCCGCCGGGCGGGTGCAGCGCAAGCGCCGCCTGTAGCAACTCCCTCGCTGACGTTACGGACGCTTGGCCTTTGCGTCGGCTGGCGCGGCCCGGTATACGGCCCGGCAACCTATTTCGAACCGCTCCGGAGCGCTGCCCCAGATGGCCAAGATCAAAGTCGCCAACCCCGTCGTCGACATCGACGGCGACGAAATGACCCGCATCATCTGGAAGTGGATCAAGGACAAGCTGATCTTCCCCTACCTGGACATCAAGCTGGACTACTACGACCTGGGCATCGAGCACCGCGACGCCACCGACGACCAGGTGACCATCGATGCAGCCGAAGCGATCAAGCGCCACGGCGTCGGCGTTAAGTGCGCCACCATCACCCCGGACGAGGCTCGCGTCGAAGAATTCAAGCTGAAGTCGATGTGGCGTTCGCCCAACGGGACGATCCGCAACATCCTCGGCGGCGTGGTGTTTCGCGAGCCGATCATCTGCGAGAACGTCCCCCGCCTGGTGCCCGGCTGGAACCAGCCGATCATCATCGGCCGCCACGCCTATGGCGACCAGTACCGCGCCCAGGACTTCGTGGTGCCCGGCGCCGGCAAGGTGACGATGACCTGGAGCGGCGCCAACGGCGAGAAGATCGAACGCGAGGTTTTCGACTTCAAGGGCCCCGGCGTGACCATGGGCATGTTCAACCTGGACGACTCGATCCGCGATTTCGCCCACGCCTGCTTCGCCTTCGCGCTGGCGCGAAAGTACCCGCTGTATCTGTCGACGAAGAACACCATCCTCAAGGCCTATGACGGCCGCTTCAAAGACATCTTCGCCGAGGTTTTCGAAGCCAAGTACGCCGAGAAGTACAAGGCCGCCGGCATCGTCTACGAGCATCGCCTGATCGACGACATGGTGGCCGCGGCGCTGAAGTGGTCCGGCGGCTTCGTCTGGGCCTGCAAGAACTACGACGGCGACGTGCAGTCGGACACCGTGGCGCAGGGCTTCGGCTCGTTGGGGCTGATGACCTCGGTGCTGCTCACCCCCGACGGCAAGATCATGGAGGCGGAAGCCGCCCACGGCACCGTCACCCGCCACTTCCGCCAGCACGAGCGCGGCGAGGCGACTTCGACCAACTCGATCGCCTCGATCTTCGCCTGGACCCGCGGCCTGCAACACCGCGCCAAGCTGGACGGCAACGCCGAACTGGAACGCTTCGCCACCGTACTCGAAGAAGTCTGCGTCTCCACGGTCGAAGCCGGTTCGATGACCAAGGACCTGGCGCTACTGGTCGGCGATCAACAGGGCTGGCTGACAACTGAAGGCTTTATCGACAAGGTCGCCGCCAACCTCGAACTGGCGCTGGCCAAGGCCTGATGGCTTCTGCGCGGCGGCCTGGACGGTGAATCTGCTCCAGGCCGCGGCGCCGCTGCTGATTCCGATCGTCGTGGGCGTGATCCTGGGACGGTTGGGTTGGCTGGGCCACACCGGCGTGCGCCGCCTGGTCGCCTTCACCTATTGGGTCGGCTTCCCGCTAATGCTGCTGCACGGGCTGGGCCATAGCGCGGCCCCCGACCCCAGCCTGGGCATGGCCCTGGGCGCTTACGCCTTTTGCATGTGCTCGATCCTCGGCGCGGCGATCCTGATCGCCCGGCTGATGGGCTTCGACGCCCAGGTGCGCGCCGGCCTGCCGATGGCCGCGTCCATGGGCAACACCGGCTTCTTCGGCGTGCCGCTAGCCGTGTCGCTGTTCGGCGAGGCACAGCGCGGCCCCGCCACCGCCCTGCTCACCGCCGACTTCGTGATCCTGCTGACGCTCGCTGTCGCCACGTTGCAGAGCGCGCGGCCGGGCGGCTCGATACCGCGCCTGATCGCGCGCGTGCTGGTCAATCCGACTGTCGCCGGCGGCGTCGCGGGGCTATGGCTCTCGTTCGGCCACATCGAACTGCCGCGGGCCATCGACCTGCCGCTGTCGTGGATCGCCGTCGGCGCCAGTCCCGTCGCCCTGCTGGCGCTGGGCGGGTTGATGGGCCGCGAGCCGGTGATCCCGCGCTCAGGCGAGTTCGCGCCGCTGGCGCTAACCCTCGCGCTGAAGCTGGTCGCAGCCCCGCTGCTGGCCTGGACGGTCCTGGGCCTGCTGGGCTTGCGCCCGGACCTGCGCGTCACGGCCACCCTGCTCGCCGCATGTCCCACGGCGGTAAACGTCTTCATCCAGACCCGCAGTCTGGACGTCTTCGCCCGCGGCGCGTCCCAGGCGGTGATCATTGGTACGGCCGCCAGCGCCCTGACCCTGCCGCTAATCGTCTGGCTGATCTCGTTCTAATCTAGCCGGCGAGCGCGACCTTCACTGCGGCCAGGCCCTCGGCGGCCTTGGAGCCGTCGGGGGCGCCGCCCTGGGCGAAGTCGGGTCGCCCGCCCGCGCCCTGGCCGCCCATGGCTGTGACTGCAACCTTGGCGAGTTCGACGGCGCTGAACTTGCCTTGCGCCGCGCCGGTGACCGCGACGGTCACCGCGCCCTTGCCCTCGGCGACGCCGACCAGGGCGATGACGCCGTCGGGCACTTGCTTTTTGAAGGCCTCGGCGATGGGGCGCAGATCCTTGCCGCCGACGCCCTCCATGACCCGGGCCAGGATCATGACCCCGCCGATGTCCTCGGCCTCGGCGGGCGCCGACCCGCCCGAACCGCCGCCCATGGCCAGTTGGCGCTTGGCGTCGGCCAGCTCCTTCTCCAGGCGTCGGCGCTGGGCCTCCAGCGACTCGACGCGCGCGGCGACCTCACTGACCGGGATCTTGAACTGCTCGGCGAGGGTACGCGATACGCCGGCCTGCTCCAGCAGCCAGCGCCGCGCCGCCTCGCCAGTCAGGGCCTCGATGCGACGCACGCCAGCCGCGACGCCCTGCTCGGAGACGATCTTGAACAGGGCGATGTCGCCGGTGCGCGCCACGTGGGTGCCGCCGCACAGCTCGACCGAATAGGCGCCCTCGCCGTCCAGCGCGCGGCCGAGCGTCAGCACGCGCACGCTATCGCCGTACTTCTCGCCGAACAGCGCCATGGCGCCGGCTTCGATGGCGGCTTGCGGCGCCATCACCTGCAGGTCGGCGGGTAGGTTCTGGCGAATCACCGCGTTGACCTCGGCCTCGATGCGGTCGATCTCGTCGGCTGTCAGCGGCTGACCGTGGGAGAAGTCGAAGCGGATGCGCTCGCCGTCGACCATCTGGCCCTTCTGCGAGACATGCGGACCCAGCACATTGCGTAGCGCCGCGTGCAGCAGGTGGGTGGCGGAGTGGTTGGCGCGCGTGGCGGCGCGCGCGTCGGCGGCCACCGCCAGGCGCACGCGCTCGCCGGGCTTCAGCACGCCCGAGACGACTTCCAGCTTGTGGGCGAAGAGATCGCCGGCCTGCTTCTGGGTGTCGAGCACGCGCGCGGCGCCCCCAGTCCATTCGACTTCGCCCGCGTCGCCGGCCTGGCCCCCGCTCTCGGCATAGAACGGAGTGCGGTCGAACAAGGCCTCGACGGTCTGGCCGGCGGAGGCCTGATCGACCTCGACTCCGTCGGCGACCAGGCTCAGCACCTCAGCCGTGGCCTCCGAGGCTTCGTAGCCGATGAAGTCGCTGGGGCCGAGGCGGTCGCGCAGCGCGAACCATTCGCCGGCCTGGGCGACCTGTCCGGAGCCGGTCCAGGCCTCGCGGGCCTGCTCGCGTTGGCGGTTCATCGCGACCTCGAAGCCTTCGACGTCGACCGTGATGCCGCGCAAGCGCACCGCGTCCTGCGTCAGGTCGAGGGGGAAGCCGTAGGTGTCATAGAGCTTGAAGGCGACCTCGCCGGGGATGACGCCGCCTTCGCTAAGGCCCGCGGCGGCCTCCTCGAGCAGGGCGGAGCCGCGGCCCAGCGTGCGGCGGAAGCGTTCCTCCTCCTGGCGCAGGGTGTCGACGATCGCCGCCTCAGCGCGGCGCAGCTCCGGATAGGCCGCGCCCATCTGTTCGACGAGCGCCGGAACCAGGCGGTGCATCAGCGGGTCCTGCGCGCCCAGCAGATGGGCGTGGCGCATGGCGCGGCGCATGATCCGGCGCAACACGTAGCCGCGGCCTTCATTCGACGGCGTCACCCCGTCGGCGATCAGGAAACTGGACGAGCGCAGGTGATCGGCGATCACCCGGTGCGAGGGTTCGCTGGCCGCGTCGCCCGGGCCAGTCAGCGCCTTGGAGGCGGCGATCAGCGCGCGGAACAGGTCGATGTCGTAGTTGTCGTGCACGCCCTGCAGCACGGCCGCGACCCGCTCCAGGCCCATGCCGGTGTCGATCGATGGCCTGGGGAGGTCCGCGCGTGTGCCGTCGGCAAACTGCTCGTACTGCATGAACACCAGGTTCCAGATCTCCACGAACCGGTCGCCGTCCTCATCCGGGCTGCCAGGGGGCCCGCCCGCGATATGGTCGCCGTGGTCGTAGAAGATCTCCGAGCACGGACCGCAGGGGCCGGTGTCGCCCATCGACCAGAAATTGTCGGAGGTGGCGATGCGAATGATCTTCTCGTCAGGCAGGCCGGCGATCTTCTTCCACAGCGCGTGCGCCTCGTCGTCGGTGGCGTAGACGGTGACCAGCAGGCGCTCGGCCGGGATCTTGAACTCGCGCGTCAGCAGGGTCCAGGCGTGCTCGATCGCGCGTTCCTTGAAGTAGACGCCGAACGAGAAATTCCCGAGCATCTCGAAGAAGGTGTGGTGGCGCGCGGTGTAGCCGACATTGTCCAGGTCGTTGTGCTTGCCGCCGGCGCGTACGCACTTCTGCGAGGAGGCGGCGCGCGGGGCCGGCGGGCTCTCGGCGCCGGTGAAGACGTTCTTGAACGGCACCATGCCGGCGTTGACGAACAGCAGGGTCGGGTCGTTCTGCGGCACCAGCGGCGCAGACGCGACGGCCAGGTGGTCGTTCTTGGCGAAGTAGTCGAGGAAGGTGGCGCGGATCTCGTTGAGGCTCGGCATGGCGCTTTCGTCGAAGTCTGGAACGCAAAGATGGGGACGTGGAAGGCGTTGGCGCGTCGGTGCGTGTTGCGCCGCACACCAGAGGGACCCGGCTCGTTTACTAGCCTTGGCGGCGCCGGCAAAGAAAAAGGGCGCCGGGGCCGATATGGCTCCGGCGCCCTGTCCGATGAACAGGCGTCGCGTGGTGAAGTGGAAGGCCCCGGCGGCGGGGTTTGCGGGGATCGCCGAAAGCCTTCGGGCGCGACGCCTGAGCGTCGGGGAGCCTGAGCGTCGGGTAAGCCCTATTCCTCTTCGGTTTCCGGGCGGCCAACCAGCAGTTCTTCCTCGATCTTGGTGGAAGAGGCGCGCACCGCGGTCTCGATCTCGGCGGCGATATCCTTGTTGGCCTTCAGGAACTCGCGCACGTTGTCGCGGCCCTGGCCGATCCGCTGGCTGTTGAACGAGAACCAGGAGCCGGACTTGTCGATCACGCCGGCCTTGACGCCCAGGTCGATGATTTCGCCCAGCTTGGAGATCCCCTCGCCGTACATGATGTCGAATTCGACCTCGCGGAACGGCGGGGCGACCTTGTTCTTCACCACCTTCACGCGGACGTTGTTGCCGACGATCTCGTCGCGGATCTTCACCGAGCCGGTGCGGCGGATGTCCAGGCGCACCGAGGCGTAGAACTTCAGCGCATTGCCGCCGGTGGTGGTCTCCGGCGAGCCGTACATCACACCGATCTTCATGCGGATCTGGTTGATGAAGATCACCAGGGTGTTGGTCTTGGAGATCGAGCCGGTGAGCTTGCGCAGCGCCTGGCTCATCAGCCGCGCCTGCAGACCCGGCAGGCTGTCGCCCATCTCGCCTTCGATTTCGGCGCGCGGCGTCAGAGCGGCCACCGAGTCGATCACCACGATGTCCACCGCGCCCG